>CBFHTF010000004.1:0-64466 GCA_965658685.1 Luminiphilus sp. | reverse complement strand
CGACGAAGCGCTGACACTGTTTGACCAGATCATAGATCGTGTTCCCCAAGACCCAGTCACACATGTCTCTCGAGGCCACGCGCTCAAGACCAGTGGTCGTAGCGATGATGCTATCGCCGCCTATCGGCGCGCTCTTGAGTACCAGCCGTTGCACTGTGAAGGCTGGTACTCCCTCGCCAATCTGAAAACCTATAGCTTTAGTGATCAAGATGTAGACACCATGCTAAGGCTAGATGGCAATCCCCAACTGATTGGTCAAGACCGCGTTTACTTACAATTTGCCTTAGGCAAAGCCTTCGAGGACGAAAAGGACTACGAACGCTCCTTTCATCACTACGCAAAAGGTAACGCCATTAAGCGTGCCCAAGTGCAGTACAAGGCCGAAGGTACACACCGAGAAGTACTTGACCAAATAGCTGCCTGCGGACCTGAACTCTTCCAAACTGCCGCCGGCTGCACCGACCCGGACCCCATTTTTATTGTTGGTTTACCGCGGGCAGGTTCCACACTGCTAGAGCAAATTCTGTCATCACACAGTCAAATCGACGGTACTATGGAGCTACCCAATGTGCTCTCGTTAAGCGGCAAATTACGCCGTCGCGGCCGGAAACGGGGTGAGCACCCCTATCCATTCAATTTAGCGAGTTTGTCGGATGAGGAATTGACGGCTCTGGGTGAAGAGTATTTGCGGGATACACGTATTCACCGTCAAGGCGCGCCCTATTTCATCGATAAAATGCCTAATAATTTTCGACATATCGGCCTTATTAAGCGCATGCTACCCAATGCGAAAATCATCGATGCTCGGCGATCACCCATGGCCTGCTGCTTTAGTGGCTACAAGCAGTTATTTGCAGAGGGGCAATTTTTTAGTTACTCGCTCGAGGATATCGGTGCCTATTACTGCGACTATCTGACATTGATGGATCACTGGGACAAGGTCATACCCGGTTTTGTATTACGTGTTGAGCATGAAAAGGTAGTGGCCGATCTAGAAGGGGAAGTGAGACGTATGCTGACCTTCTGCGGCCTTCCTTTCGAAGAATCTTGTTTGACGTTTTATAAGACTGAGCGCAATGTGCGGACGCCATCATCGGAGCAAGTCAGACAACCCATTTATTCATCGGCACTGGAGCAGTGGCGCCACTTTGAGCCGTGGTTGAACCCGCTCAAGCAAGCCCTTGGCCCCGATTTAGTGAAACTATCGGCGTAAACATTTGTTATGAGTGACCTACCAGATCAAGTGCTTGTCTCTCTGCGCCGTATCATTCGCGCAACGGACCTGCACTCACGTAAGCTCGGCAAGCAGTCCGGATTAACAACCCCACAGCTGGTGATAATTCGCACCATCGGTGAGTTACGTGATCCTACCGTATCCGATATTGCCAAGGCTGTGAGCCTCAGCTTAGCCACGGTGACCACGATTTTGAATCGATTGGAAACCCAGCAACTTGTGCACCGGGAGCGCAGCAAAGTCGACCGAAGACGGGTCATCGTGACTCTGACTGAAGCGGGTGAGCAAAAGCGCGCCGACGCCCCGAAACCGTTACAAGATAGCTTTGTCGACCGATTTGGTCGGCTCGAGACCTGGGAACAACATCAAATAGTGGCGGCACTTGAACGGGTAGCCACGATGATGGATGCGGAAGAGCTAGATGCCGCACCTATACTGCTCAGTGGAGAGTCTGTTATCTGACAACACTTCGCAAGCTACCCAGGATAGGGCATCGCCGTGTTTGTACAGGGTACGCGCTGCGGCTAAGCTTCACGCTATGCCAACTCTTACTGACATTTCGGTTGCCCTGGCACCAGTGGTTAACGCTATGGGCAGCGACGATTTTCCCAGCGCCCTTTCACAGGCCTTGCGCCAGCTTGTGGGTGCCGACGATGTGACGTTGCTCAGGTATGGATCCACTAGCCTACCCACCATCGCTTATTCGGCACCGCCTGGGGCGGCGATCCAAGGAACCCTCGAGACCTATCTGAAGGGGCCTTTTTTACTCGATCCATTCTACCGAGCTGCTGCCAATGAGCAGCGCTTTGGTGTTTTTCAGCTGAACGAGCTTGCGCCAGAGGGTTTTCACGAAAGTGAGTATTACCGGGGCTGGTATCGTAACTGTGGCTTTAACGACGAGTGCGGCCTGCTTGTTCCCTTGTCAGACGGTTTTATTAACCTTGCCCTTGGGTTGACTGGTAGCAATACCCAGTTTCATCCCGGGCAAGTGCGCTTGCTAGAAGACCTATACCCATTAGTGTCTGCCATTGCTCAGCACCACTGGCGTGGCAAGCGTGAGCAACAGCCCAGTGAACCGGGATTACGACAACAACTCCATCGATCCCTAGCGGCGTTCGGTGCCAGTATCCTGACGAAACGGGAGCGCCAGATAACCGAGCTAGTGCTGCTTGGCAACAGCACGCGAATGATTGCTGAAAAACTGAGCATTTCGACGGAAACTGTGAAACTGCATCGTAAACACGCTTACTCAAAGCTCGATGTATCGTCTCAGGCGGAGCTATTTTTATTGTTCATGGAAGCATTGGCACATAGTCCTGATAGCGGCAATACCGACCCGCTCATTGCCTACCAAAGTAAGCCGGGCAAACCGTGAATGCCGAGCTAAAAACCCTGCTATCTGACGGGTTTTCCGCGTTGAACCAGGGTGATCTGACCACAGCGGGACAAGCCTGTGAATCCGCTGTAAAGCTTGATCCCAAAGCGCCGGCCGCACATTTTTTAGTCGGCTTGGTGGCCCTCGAGGCCGAAGATAGAGCCAACGCCCACCGGGCTTTCCGGTCGGTAGTTGCTCTAGATGCCAACCACGCGGCGGCCTGGGCACAACTGGCACGATTACATGCCTCTGAAGGACGTATTGCGGCCGCCGAGCAGGCGTTGCACGAAACCCGCAGAATCAAGCCCACCGATCCAGTGGTGCTTGACACCATTGGTGCGGTACTCACTCAACTCGGCGAGTACGAAACCGCCAAGGCATTCTTCGCGAGAGCCAACGTACTGTCACCCAAGACGCCGCAGTTCATGATGAATTTGGCGAACACGTTAGTATTTTTAGGGGATATTGAGACCGCCAGTGCCATCTTCCAAGATGTCATTGCTCTGCAACCCAACTCACCCCAAGGCCATTGGGGGCTTGCCAATGCTGTCAAAGCAACTAGCACTGACCATATCGACGTAATGCGCCCGCTGCTAGAGCGCAACAGCAATAACCCTCGCGCAATGGGCTTTCTGCACTACGCTATAGGCAAAGAATACGAAGACTTAAAATGCTGGCCTGAAGCGTTCAATGCATTCGCCGCGGGTGCTACAGCTCGACGACAGACGGTAGAGTTCGACGAGACCGCCGAGCAAGCCATGTTCGATACCCTGCACAGCACGTATACAGCCGAATGGCTGACCCAAACCAGCCCCGGCCACCCCAGTGATGCACCTATTTTTGTGCTCGGGCAGCCCCGGACGGGTACCACACTGATCGAGCGGATTATTACGAGTCATTCACAGGTGCATTCGGCCGGTGAACTACAGCAGTTTGGACTTGCCATTCGACGCCTGAGCCAGCACCGCGATCCCAAGCGCTTCAGCGCAGCCTTATTTGAAGCGGCAGCGCACTTGCCACCGGCAGAGATCGGAGAAACATATCTCAGAACCGCGGCACGCATGCGCGGCAAAAGTCCTCGTTTTGTCGACAAACTACCGCTCAACTACCTGTACGTGCCACTGATACTGGCCGCTTTACCTAATGCACGCATTGTGCACTTGGTCAGAAACCCTATGGATGCCTGCTTCGCCAGTTTCAAGCAATTGTTTGCCGATGCGTACCTGCACTCTTACGATCAGCAAGAGATGGCCAGACATCATGCGCGCTACCAGAAATTGATGGCCCATTGGCACAGAGAGTTTCCAGAGCGCATTATTGACGTTAGCTATGAAGACACTGCTAGCAATCTTGAACCCAACGCGCGCCGTCTCATAGAGGCATTGAATCTGCCATGGGAAGATGCTTGCCTCAACTTTCACAGTTCAAATAAAGGGGTCGCTACCGCCAGCGCTGTACAAGTGCGCGAACCCGCACATACCCGCTCCATCGGTCGCTGGCGACGCTATGAAAGCCAACTCCAGCCAATGGTTGCAGAACTCAACGTCCAAGGTATTCCACTCGAGCATTGAACCTACGGGAATTTGTGACATTTACGTGTCAATACCCTATACAAGGTGTTCAGTCACTTGCTACTTTTCGCGTAGCACCCCTGCACCCAAAGTATCAGCGCATACTCGGCACACGAGCACGCCACAAGCGTTGCCACGAGACCAGAGCAACAGCATAAGCAGGGTCCTGTCCCTTTTCCCTTGGCCGAGGAGTTAACGCATGAGCCATCGCTATTCCCCCACCTTCCGCAAACTGGCATTGCCGATTGCGGTAGCTACTCTCACAACTGGCACAAGCGCCCGAGCTCAAATGCTCGAGGAAGTAGTGGTTACCGCCACCAAGCGGGAATCCAGTGTCATGGACGTTCCCCTCGCCATCACTGCCCTATCTGGCGACTTCGTGCTGGGCACCAACTTAAATGATGTGAAAGATCTCATTTCCTACACCCCAGGCGTCAGCGGTAACTCCCAAGACTCTTACATCGACGCCGTGAGTGTGCGTGGGGTACGAAGCCAAGACTTCGGTGTGGGTGGCGACCCCTCGGCTGGATTCTTCAAAAATGACCTCTACGAAGGTCGCAACGGCGCTGTAGTCACCAGTCTCTATGACATTGATCGCGCTGAAATTTTGCGCGGTCCCCAAGGTTTCCTGTTCGGCCGTAATGCCATTGCTGGTGCCTTCAGCGTTTACACCACCAAAGCGGCTATCGGTAGCAACGACGGCTATATTGATATCGACGTAGGCCAGCGAGGCCACGCGGTTGGTGAGGGTGCCATTAACATCCCACTGGGGGAAAACCTTGCAACGCGTCTGTCGGGTTATTACTCAAAGGAAGACGGCTTTGCCTACAACGCCGCGACCAACCGCGATGAAATCGAGCATGACAAGTGGGCGCTGCGCTGGTCGACAAAATTTGAAACCGAGCGTTTAACGATCGATACGCTTGTTGAATACGAAGAGCGTGAGCAGTCGGGCTCTATGTATCGCGCCATCGACACCGGCGATATTTGGGACACGTTTGACGCCTATATTGTCGATGACACCGCCCTTGCCGGCTCCAACGAAGAACTGGATTCCGATCTCAGCGTGGGCAACCAAGATGATGCCGACATCCTCACCTTGGGCATGTTCATTCAGTACGATCTTGGATTTGCCACACTGACCTCTAACACTGGCTTCAAAGACCACGACTACTTCTACAAAGAAGACTACGATGGCACACCGCTGGTAGTCAGTAACTTCCAGTATGACCAAAGTGGCGAATACCTGCAGCAGGAATTCCGCCTTACCTCGAACGCCGATGGGCCGCTGGGGTGGTACGCCGGTGCCAGTTACTACCGCGAAGAACTGGACGCCGAATTCCGTAATATTGGCTCAGAGGACCTGATGTGCCAGTACTACCTGAATCCTTACGCGGAACTGTACGGCTATGATTTCTACACGGGCTGTAGTGATTACTATTACGATTTCTATAGCTCAGCGGACGGTAATCTCACTGAAATAGGACGTATTAACGGTAAATACACGGGCTATGCCGCTTACGTTAACGTCGATATGGACGTTACCGATCGGCTGAACCTCGAGCTTGGGGTGCGTTACACCGAAGACGAGAAGACCTTTAGTACTTGGGTGCCGGCCCCCGAGAGCTACCTTGGCCCTTACTTCACCTACGGTTTCTCTACCGACGACCACATCACCGATACCCGCAGTTGGGACGATGTGACCACAAGGGCCCTGGCGACCTATGCGGTTAACGACGATGCCATGTTGTTTGCCAGCTACACACAAGGGTTTAAATCGGGTGGTTTTGGTAGCTTTTGGTTGGAAAACCCAATGACAGGCGCCATTCCAAGCCCCGGTGCCGAAGTCACAGCAGCCGACGGCTTCCTTCCGGGTACGTTCGAGCCGGAAACAGTAGACTCCTATGAGATGGGCTTTAAAACGAGCTTCCTTGAGGGTGCCGGCAACTTTGATCTGACCGTGTTTAGTTACACCTACCAAGATATGCAGGTCATCAATTACGTCTTTATCGAAGAGTATGAAAATTTCTCGGGTCGAGTGCTCAACGTCGGCGAAACCGACGGTCAAGGCATAGAGGCGTCCGTCACTGTTGCACTCAACGATAATTGGACCCTTTATTTAGCAGGCGGTTACCTTGATACAGAAGCAACGGGTATCCAGGACATCTGTGGCCTAGAAGACCCGAATGGCTGTGAAGGACGCCGCTTGTTCTGGGCGCCAGAAGTGACGGCCGCCGGCAAACTCGACGCGCGCTTCCCAGTTCAGGGCGGCAGCATCACGGGTAATTTTGAGATGTTCTATGAAAGCGAGCGCGGTGGCGGCTGGGAAGACAATCCAGAGGGCTACATCGATGCTTTCGCCATTGCCAACCTTCGCATCGGCTTTGAATCAGACAACAATTGGTATGTGCGCGCCTACGCAGAAAATCTGTTCGATGAATTCACTTGGGATGGTTACAACGCCAATGGCGGTCTCGTGCCCTCTCACTTCTTTGGCCCCATGCGTCCGCGAACACTCGGTGTCATGGCCGGCATGAGCTGGGACTAACGGCAGCACATCGACCCCTCTTTGACGCCGGCTGATGCCGGCGTTTTTGTACGTGCCAAAACAAAAGCCTGCCCGAAAGGGGTAATGTCCAATGGCGGTTGTTATGAAAGGATTAGCATCACGCTTCATGTCGACGCAGCCCCAAAGGAGATTGGTCGTGACCGCAACATTCGATACCGCAACCCTAAAACAGTTAGATCAGGCCCATCACCTGCATCCGTTCACCGACTTCCACGACTATGCCGCCAATGGTGGGCGTATCATCAGCCGTGCAGAGCACGTCTATATTTATGACTCAGACGGCAACCGTATTCAGGATGCCATGTCGGGTTTGTGGTGTTGCAACTTAGGCTATAGCCAGTCAAGAATTAAAGAAGCGGTAGCCGCTCAGTTACATGAGCTCCCCTTTTACAACAACTTCTTCAGATGCTCGAATCAACCCGCCGTAGAGCTGGCCAGCAAGCTGTGCCAACTATCAGCGGACAGGTTTCAACATGTCTTCTTTACAAACTCTGGGTCGGAAGCCAACGACACACAAATCAAATTGGTACACCGCTATTTTGATTTGCTGGGCAAGCCCAACAAAAAGCAGATTATTAGCCGGAAAAATGCTTATCACGGCTCTACGATTGCAGCGAGCTCACTGGGTGGCATGAGCGCCATGCATCAACAAACAATGGGGCTCGACTACGTTCACCACATCAACCAACCCCACTGGTTTGAAAACGGTGGTGACCTCAGTGAGCAGGAATACGGGATACTCGCTGCGCGAGAGCTCGAGACAGCCATTGATACGCTGGGTGAAGATCAGGTGGCGGCATTTATTGCCGAACCAATCCAAGGGGCTGGCGGGGTAATCATACCTCCTGATAGCTATTGGCCCGAGGTCAGACGCATTCTCGAAGAACGCGATATCCTCTTCATATCGGATGAAGTTATTTGTGGGTTCGGTCGAACAGGACAATGGTTTGGCTGTGACACCTATGGCACAAGCCCAGATTTAATCACCTTTGCCAAAGGCGTAACTAACGGTTACATGCCACTGGGTGGGAGTTTAATCAGTGATAAGGTAGCCGATGTCCTGCTGTCACAAGGCGGCGAGTTTGCCCATGGTTTAACTTACTCTGGGCATCCCGCGTCCTGCGCTGCGGGCTTAGCCACCATGGCACTCTACGAAGACACGGACATCCTTGAAAAAAGCAGCCAAACCCTAGCGCCTTACTTTGCGTCACGCCTACAAGAGCTAGTAGACCATCCTATTGTAGGACAGGTGCGCTGCAAGGGCTTGGTAGCCGCAGTTGAGCTGGTGCGCGACAAGCAGGCGCGCACACGTCTCGCCCCCGACTCGGCAGCTGCAGTTTTCTGTCGTGATCAGGCAATTGGCGCCGGGCTAATGGTGCGACAAACCGGTGATGCGATGATTATGTCCCCACCTTATGTCACCGAAATTGCAGAAGTTGATATGCTCATCAACACACTGACTATGGCCTTAGACAAGACTGCCAAGGCGTTCGGTATTAGCTGCTAACCCCTATGCCACTGGGATGGGGGCGATGATCTGTCGCCCCCATGCGTCCGTATTCAACGTGTGAATACAATCCTTAACATCTGGCGCCAAGCACGCTCCCGGGAACTTGTAGATAAGACCTGGTTCAACGCTATGTGGTTTCAAATCACTTGGTTGGTCTGTGTGTTGGGCCGAGACGCATTTACGCCACTGGTACTGGCACTCATCGCGTTGCACTTTACATTAGTGGCGTCACCGCGACAGGAAGCCGCCGAGTTAGCGCCAATAGTAGCGCTTGGGGTGGTCGTTGATAGCCTACTCAGTGCCCTAGGTGTTTTCGATTTTGGGACCCAGTTAGTGCCCATTTGGTTGTGCTTGTTGTGGGTGGCATTTGCCACAACCCTCACCCGTGCATTCGCATTTTTGGGTAAACGTTATTGGCTTGCGGCGCTGGTAGGAGGCATTGCAGTACCCTTCAATTACGGTGCCGGTGCAGGATTTGGCGCGGTATCATTACCCCTCGATGCAACCACCACAGCGATTGCTCTCATGGCAACTTGGGCGGTGCTGTTACCGGTTTTGTTCCGGCTATCACGCGCTCAAAGCGAGCGGCGTTGCAGCTAATAAGCAGGGCCTGTCATCACCTCAGGACGACCCATTTAGGGAGACAACACATGTATCTGTTACGTTTACTGTTAATTGTCATTGGGCTTTGCTCTGGAATCGGACCGATCAACAGTGCTGCCAACACCCTTCCCAACCAAGCCGAGGTACTGGAAAAATGTGGCGAAGCACGACTTACCGTCATGTTTTGGGATGTCTACGATTCCACTCTCTATGCACCTCAAGGGGACTATCGACCAGGGGTGCGACCGCTGCGTTTAGAAATTCGCTATCTACGCAACATCAAAGCTAAAGATCTTGTGAAACAAACCCGTAAAGAGTGGCAAGCCCAGGGCGTTATGAGTCCACAACACGCCGATTGGTTAACACAACTAGAGGCGTTCTGGCCCGATGTCGCCGACAACGACGTCATCACTCTCGACCTCGACACAGCGGGCACATCTACCTTCAGTTTCAATGGCTCCGTTGTGGGGCAAATTAGCGATAGCCAATTCGGCGAAGATTTCGCCGGTATCTGGCTCGCCCCAACAACGACAAGGCCCGAGCTTCGAGCGGCACTTATCGGCTCAAACGCCAGCGCGGAAAGTTAGCGTTTAGGATGCTTTTGCGATGGTGCTGCCATGATCTTTGGATTCCACCAAGCAACGATGCAAGGCCGCAACAGCTGCTTTGTAGTCGGCTTCCGCAATAACAAAGCGCATGTCAATTTGACGTCGACTTTGATGGACGGCAGAGATGTTGATTCCCGCTGCACAGAACGCCGCTGCCGTATCAGCGAGCAAGCCCGGCAGTGCCAGATCGCTGCCAATGGCAGAAACCAGCGCGACGCGTTGCGCGGTGACCGTCGCCGACGGGAAATCCTGCTCCATGTCACGGATGATCCGCTTCAAGCGTTTTAAACTGCACGATACATAGTGGGTAATGGTGTTGGCGTTTACATCTTTTGAGACAACCCGGGCGCCATGGCGTGTCATCAATGCAAGCAGCTTTTGATCGCGCCCGCCAATTTGACCCACCATATCTTGATCGAAGTGCTCAATGGCATGCACGCCGCGACATCCAGCCACAATTTCGACACAGGGACCCGGGCTCACGTAGTTTGCCGTTATCAACGTACCGGCATGCTCTGGCTCAAAAGTGTTTTTGATGCGCAGAGGGATATTCTGCTCACGCAGGCCTCGGGCAGCTTGCGGGTGAATTGCCTCCATGCCCAACGCCGATAATTGATCGGCAACGTCGTAATTGGTGCGACCAATGGGAACGACCTGATCAACGCCGACGATTCGGGGATCAGCAGAGCTCAGATGATATTCCTTGTGAATAATGGCCTCGCGAGCCCGGGTTAACACAGCAATGCGGCTGAACGTCATTTCGCTATAGCCTCGATCAAAGCGCGCGAGCAGGCCATCGCGGCTGCGTGCGTAACCCGTCACAATCGGCACACAGTTGGCCACATCAAGGTCACGGAAGGCACTATCGATGCGCTCATCCAGCTCCATGTCTTGACTGTCAGACCAACCCGTAAGGTCAACTAGGGTCGCTGCAATGCCATCACGCTGTAAACAACGAACCAGATTCCAAGCACTGTGCGCCTCCCCCAAGCTCGCCAGCATTTCGCGTACCGAAGATAGCTGAGTTTCTAGGCTGAAGTGTCCATGGCTACACAAGGTCTCTAAATTGGCGAGACACTGCTCGACGATATCCACTTTGTCACCAATCGTTTTATTGGCAATACGCAGGGTAATTGGATCATCGAATAAGGTGGCGTTGATCGATTGGAAGTAGGTGCGCAATGAAGCGAGTGCATCCCGCCAGCAACCATCACCACCATCGGCATCGGTTTCTCGAAACAGTGCATAAACACCAGCTTCGCCAGACTTTTTATGCTCCAACAACCGGTCGGTAACTCCGCCATAAGCTGAAACCACAAAAACACGCCCAAAGGCATTTTCAGGACCACCACCGGCCAATACGATGTTGTCACGCACAGCACAGTAATCAGACATTGACGTACCGCCGATTTTCTCAACGGTGTGACGCTCGATAAGTGGTAAACGATCCGGCTCAGATGAGGTGGCTACAGGCAGCACAAATGCTCTCCTCAGGATATTTCAGGTAAGTCATAGGCGCCCTCTGCATTGTGTACCTCGGCACCAGTGACAGGGGGATTGAATACACAGGCAAACACACAATCTGTCTCTGCGCTTAATATGTGCTCATCGTGCAGGTCCAAGGCGTACATGGTGCCGGGGCCAATGTCGTACCTGCTGTTGTCGGCCAAACACAAAATACTGCCTCGACCCGAGATGCAATAAACCGATTCCAAATGATGCTTGTAGTGCATCCGGAAACGCTTGCCCGCGTATATCGTGGTGACATGGAATGAAAAGCCCATGCCATCATCACGCAGCAACAGACGTGTACTCTCCCAATTACCATGGGGGTCAATGACTCGGCGTTCGGTAGCTTCAGCGGTGGCTAAATCTCGTACAATCATCGGCGGCGATCTCCCGTTTTCGTGGTGTAACTGACACGCACTAGGTGGCTTAAAGGGGTAACATTTAGGCTGCTCGTAAACAGGCCTTGTCGCGTTGCCGGGTGGCGTCAGAAAAAGCGCTCGCGAGTATGTCGAGACCCTGGTCGAGTGCTGCATCGCTGATGGTCAATGGGCATAAGGTCTTCACGACCTCATCGTTTGCGCCACTGGTTTCTATAATGAGACCTCGCTGGAAAGCACTACGGGTGACCCGCTGAGCTACCTCTCCATCAGGGCATACGATGCCTCGCATCATTCCTCGCCCGCGGAGTTCTAATTCGCCGCCGAAATAGGTTTCATTGATGGCAGCAAGTCGTCGCTCGATAACACCCCCCTTGTACTGCACCGAGGTGGCTAGCAGGTCATCGGACCAAAAGTGATCGAGGGCCGCCCGAGCTGTTACAAATGCCAAATTGTTACCGCGAAATGTGCCGTTGTGCTCACCGGGAGCCCACTGGTCTAGCTCAGGGCGCAAGAGCACCACAGCCATCGGCTGACCGTAACCCGATAGTGATTTAGAGAGTGTGATGATATCGGGGCTAATTCCCGCGGCTTCAAAACTGAAAAACTGTCCAGTTCGGCCACAACCGGCCTGGATATCGTCAACAATCAGCAAAATGTCATGACGTTTGCAAACGGCAGCCAAGTTGCGTAACCAATCACTGGAAGCGGCGTTTATACCGCCCTCGCCTTGAACGCATTCCACCAACACAGCTGCAGGGTGATCGATACCGCTAGAGCCATCCGTCAACACTTTTTCGAGATATTCAGTGGTATCGATGTCTGCACCGAGGTAGCCATCAAAGGGCAATCGAGCAATACCCGCAAGGCTAGTGCCCGCGGCGCCACGATGGTGCTGATTGCCGGTTGCGGCCAAAGCGCCCACGGTGCAGCCATGGAAGCCATTGGTAAAGCTAATGACCGTTTCACGGCCGGTCACTTTACGGGCTATTTTGAGTGCGGCCTCGACGGCGTTAGTGCCAGTAGGTCCCGTGAACTGCACAACGTAATCGAGATCCCTTGGCTTCAGAATACGATCACGCAGTGCAGTCAGAAATTCCGCTTTTGCTTGGGTGTGTAGGTCCAGGCCGTGGCTGATGCCGTCGGCCGCGATGTAGTCAATGAGCGCACATTTCAACAGCGGGTGGTTGTGCCCGTAGTTGAGGGCGCCGGCACCGGCAAGAAAATCAAGATATTGCGCGCCGGATTTGTCGTATAGCCATTCACCTTGAGCTCGGTGAAATACCTTAGAGAAGGCCCGAGAATAGCTGCGAACTTCAGACTCCATGTCACTAAATACAGTCATGATGACAACTCCTTTGACAATGACTTGGTGGGATTAACGGCATTGGCAGTACCGGTATGTGAGGCTATTTCATTAAGGGCTAGGGCAGTAAAAGGCCCTAGCTCTACCCGGTACTCGCTGGCAGAGACGCCAGCCAGATGACGATCTTTATCGAACAGCTTGTGCTGCTTAAGGGGGGTAGCAAGGTCTCGTGCGAGTCCCCTGAACAAAGACCAAGAGCCCGTATTGGAAAGGGTAATAGTGGTTTCTAATCGGTTTACACCATGAGTTGTGGCCCGCTTGAGCAACTCAATCAACATACTGCGAGCAATACCCTTACCTCGACCATCAGGATGGACAGCCACCTGCCAAACAAACAAGGTCTCAGGGGAGCGCGGTAGACAATAGCCCGTGATCGCTCCAATGAGGTTTTGCCCCAGTACGGCAACGATGCTGGTGTCGGCGAAATGATGGCACTGCAGCAAATTGCAGTAGCGAGAATTGGTATCGAGAGGCGGGCATTGGGCCACTAACGCGTGAATGCGCGGGCCATCCTCTAGCGTTGGCACCCTCAAAATAGGAGGTGCCGATACAGCATTCATTGGAAACCTATTACTTTGTGTTCAAATCAATTTGCGCGCATCCTAATAGCCGCCGAAAGAAACATCAAGGAAATTTGCTGTATTTATTCGCTAAATAGCTGCAATATGCGTTTTTTTCTTTAAAAAAACCAAGGGGACCAAGGCTTTAGCGGAATTTTTTAGTTACATATCAAATTATTTTTAGGCGCTCATGCACGGGCCTGGCGTAACTGAGCCAGTGCGGTAGAAGCCGACTCCGCCATCAGCAGCTGGGCCAACTCAGGCAAACCGGAGTCCGCTAACAGCTCATCAAGCCGAACCACTTGAGCAATTTTTGATCGCCGACGCAGAAAATCCTGAATGTCCACAATCATCTCTCGCTTGGCAGTGAGTCGAAGCTCCGCTCGGGTATAGTCGGCACAACGCAATACCTGCTCGGCCTCGGTAGGATCCTGGCCAATCAGTGTGATTAGCTCGAAAGCATCGCTGCCGTAGCGACGCCAATAACGTAGGGATAGCGGCTCTGGCGCGCCTTTTGGGGTTAGTGAATCGAGCGCTATGGCAGCAGCGGCGGCCATAAATTGTGCTTGTATTTCAGGGCCGGGCTCACCGTACCAAGGCTGAACACCGACCGGCGCTGCCAAACCCCACTCGGCGATCTGTGAAGCGACCTCTTCCCCGACATTGATGCAATCCGTCAGCTTGCCACCGAATATACTTAATACCCGGCGCTCTGAATCGATATCTATCTCGTGCTTGCGTGATAGCTGGGTCCAGTCAGCGTGTGCCACTTTGCCAGCAAGGGCGAGCGGCCGAACACCGACACGCTCGGCGATAATATCTGCCGTGGGTAGCGGTCTGGGAAGACTCAGTAATCTGTTCGCATTCTCCAGCACGAAATCTCTATCTGCCGGAGTTACCGTCACCGAGGGCAGATCGACGCGGGTGTCGGTAGTGCCAATACAGGTTTTGGGCCCCATGGGAATCACAAAAAACAGACGACCATCACTGGCAAAGAAGGTCAGTACTTTGTCGATATCGGTAACCCGATCGACAATCAGGTGAATACCCTTTGATAAGGCATGGTGGTGCTGGGTCACCACACCAAGTTGCTCGTTTAAGCGGTCGGCACCGGGCCCGGCAGCATTAACTATCGACTTTGTATAAACAGAAAGTGAGCGATTACTTACTCGATCATTAAGTAAGACCTGCCACCGGCCTTCAGTGCCACACCAACGAAGGCGCTCCACACGCATGTAATTAGCTGCCAACACGCCTCGATCGATAGCTGTTCGCAAAAACCGGAAAACAAAACGTGAATCGTTGTCGTGCAGATAGCCATCGGAATACTCAAGACCACCCACAATATCTGTGGAATTAACAACCGGTGCGCGGCGCGCAATGGCGCGAGCGGTTAAATAGCGAGGTGGCGATAAGCGCCTGTCCCCCATCAACCAGTACAATAATGCACCACACCAGAGCACGATGGACCACCAGCGAAACCCACGCCGCACACTGGCCAAGAATCGAATTTCTTTCACCGTCGAGGGAAAGGCGTCCATTAACTGGTTACGTGATTGACAGAGCTTGCGAACCAGTCGCAGCTCCCCTGCTTCCAGGTACTTAATGCCGCCCCATGCCAAGTTACTCGACTGAGAGCTAACGCCACTACTGAAATCACCGCCGTCGACTACAGCGACCCGGCAGGCCCTATCTGCCAATGCGGCAGCAGCCACCGCACCATTGATACCCGCGCCAATAACCAACACATCCAAGGTCTCAGCGGGCAGTTGCGCCAATATAGCGTCACGCTCTTGTGGTGAGCGGCACCCCGGCGCTAGAGCATCAGAATAGGCCATCTCTGCTCCCCGTTATTCGTGGCATACTTGTTGAGCGATCATTCGTTAAGCGTAGACTAAAAAGGCCAATAGACAAGCCAAGAAGAGCAACGCAAACTGGTGGTGATGTGGGACTAAAGTAGCACTCGATTATGACGTCACTGACAAGAACCAATGAAAACTACCGCGGCTTGATCTACCCCTGGGGCCGCAAATCAGCGCCCGAGGGCGGCCAGCCTTTTGAGGTGGCAGACGGTGTCTGGTGGGTACGCTTCCCCATGCCCATTTCCCTCGACCACATCAATATCTGGCTATTAGAAGACGATGACGGGTGGACCGTCGTTGATACTTGCCTAGCCATGCCCGACGCCAAAGCGTTGTGGGAAGATCTCATGATGGGTTTCATGGCTAAAAAGCCCGTAAAACGGGTGATTTGCACCCATATGCACCCCGACCATATCGGACTCGCAGGATGGCTGTGTAACCGCTTCGACTGCGAGCTCTGGATGACCCGTGAGGAGTACCTCATGTGTCAGTTAATGGCCAGTTACACGGGACAAGAGGCGCCCTCCGAGGCCATCGATTTCTATCGCGGTGCGGGTTACGACGAGCACCAATTACAGCAATATCAACAGCGTTTCGGTGGATTTGGCAGCATGATTTCACCCATGCCCCATCGTTTCCGGCGCATTGTCGACCGCGAAACCATTACGATTGGTGGTCGCTACTGGCAGGTTATTGTAGGCGCCGGCCACTCGCCAGAGCATGCGTGCCTGTATTGCCCAGCGCTGCGTCTGCTCATCGGCGGCGATCAAGTACTCCCACGTATCACACCCAACGTGTCGGTATTTCCTACCGAGCCCAATGGCAATCCACTTGCCGAGTGGATGGATTCCAACGCGCGCCTGATTAGTATCCTGCCAAATGATCTGTTGGTACTGCCTGCTCACCAATCACCCTTTACAGGCTTGCATGTGCGCCTTAATCAAATCATTGATGGGCATCGTCGTGAGCTGCAGGCGGTATATGAATTTCTCACCGAACCGAAACGCGTGGTTGATTGCTTCCCAGCGCTATTTGTACGCGACATCACGAATAAACTTCTAGGGCTGGCCACGGGCGAAACCCAAGCCAACCTGAACTTGTTGTTGCATCGCGGCAACATTACCCGGGAACGTGATGCAGACGGGGTTTGGTGGCACTTGCAGAACCCGGATGCGCGCTATATCGATACCGACGACCATGCGCCTAACGCGACTTAAAGCGCAGGCGTTTCGAGCCTATTACAACTGGATCAACCGCAAGGTCTGGGCAGGCCACGGCACGGGCCAAGATATTAAAATCAGTCACTTAGTGATTCCGGTACGCGCAGGGGATATGCGGGCACGCATGTATCACGGCTCAGTCAATAGGCCATTGGTTATTTTCTACCATGGGGGCGGCTGGTGTATTGGTAATCTCGAGACCCACGACGCATTTTGTCGAGCACTGGCTGAGGCATCGGGCTGTACGCTAGTAGCGCTGGACTACCGCTTGGCCCCCGAGCATCCCTTCCCCGCTGCACATGACGACTGTCTAGACGGCAGTCAATGGCTGCTCGATCAGCTCAACCACCTTGCGCCCAACAATGGCACGATTGTGTTGGCGGGTGACAGCGCTGGCGGTAATTTAACGGCAGCCACTGGCGCCAGCCTGCTACCAAACCCAAAGATAGTCGGCACTTGCATGATTTATCCCGCTACCGAACACTACCTTGCCGGGTTGCCATCGTTTACTGAACACAGTAAGTCTAAACCTCTGACGCTGCCCATATTGCGTTGGTTTATGGATACCTATTTAGCAGGTCATGCAGCCGCCGACCCCGAGACAAAAACCATTTTTGTTAACCGGCGCACCGATTACCGCCACTTTCCCGCAAGCCTCATCATTACCGCCGAGCGGGACCCGCTGCGCGACGACGGTAAACGGCTTGCTATTAAAATGCGGCAGTCGGGTGTGGCTGTCAGTTATGAACACTACCCACAAGAAGCCCATGGTTTTGCCAGTTCCGAGGGCCCAACCGAGGGTCACCGACACCTGATTAACCTAATCGCCGAATGGCTAGATACTGTATCCACTACCGAAGATGACTGATGCAACGTACCTATATTGATATTGAAAGCGCCGAATCACTGACGCTTAGACATGATTCAGCGCCACAGCCGGGACCGGGCGAGGTGCTCATCGACGTGCATTTTGCGGGTGTGAATCGCGCCGATTTATTGCAAAGGGTAGGACTCTATCCGGTGCCCGCGGGTGCATCACCCATTATGGGTCTTGAGGTTGCAGGCACTGTGGTGGCCAACGGTGCGGGCTCTGAGACCTTAGAGCTGGGAAGTCGGGTGTGTGCTCTGGTTGCCGGCGGCGGCTATGCCAATTACGCCATAGCCCGTGTTGATCACTGTTTGGAGGTGCCCGAAAACCTCAGTTTGACCGAGGCAGCTGCCCTACCAGAAGCCCTGCTTACGGTGTGGCACAACGTCGTTGTACTGGGACAGTTAAAGGCTGATGACACACTATTGCTGCATGGCGGTAGTAGCGGTATTGGTAGTATTGGCATTCAAATAGCTAAAGTATTGGGTGCTCAGGTACTCACCACGGCGGGTGGCCCTGACAAATGCGCCAAAGTAGCTGCTCTTGGCGCCGACGCCGTATTCGACTATTTGGCTGAGCCTTTGTTGGCACAAGTAGAGACAGCGGGTTACGCCGGCGCCATTGATGTTGTGCTGGATATGGCCGGGGGCGACTACACACAACTCAATCTCGATCTGGCGGCCACCGATGGTCGTGTTGTTTGCATTGGCATGATGCGCGGCATAAAAGCAGAGATAAACTTGTTCACTATTTTGCAAAAACGTTTACATATCACCGGCAGCACACTTCGAGGTATGGGGCTTGCCGAGAAAACTGCGGCCTTTGAGTCCATTCGCCAGCAGATGATGAAGCCTATTGCTAACGGCGCTATCCGACCCATTATTCACGAGCAATTCCCACTAAGAGATGCAATGGCCGCACAGCAAGCAATGCAAGCGGGCGTCCATGTAGGCAAGTTAGTACTCGACTGCAGGACCTGACACGATGCTGCACCCACTGGTAACCGTCATTAGTGCAACGCTGCTGGTCATCAGTCTCCAAGGGTGTGGTGGCGGTGCTGATGGCGGCACCGATGATACGCCGGTGCCAGAGCCCGAGCCAGAGCCCGAGCCCGAGCCCGAGCCACCAGGGTTCGTCACGCTGACAGGTAGTTTGAGCACCCTCAGCGATGCGGTTATCGATAACGACACCAACAACATCGATAATGACGTTATCGCGAACAATGACATTAGTAGCGCCCAAGCCATTAGTGTGCCCGCAACCATCGGTGGCTACGTCAATGGCGCTGATGAGGGCGAGCCGGGCAACAGCTTCGAACAGGGCGATGATATCGACATCTACCGCATAGCAACTGCTGCAAACATGCAGGTAACACTCTTCATTGGCGATTACCAAAACGCCGATCTCGATCTTTACCTCTATGACGAGGGGGGTAATGCGGTGGCTTTCTCCAATGGCGTCGATCAAATCGAGCAAATATCGGTGCCCGATGACGCGGTTTACTACGTTTCCGTCGAGGTGTTCAGTGGTGCGTCCAATTACAACATAGCACTGGGCAACAGCCTTATCGCTGCACCAGCGACGTCTGTGGTTGCAGGTGAAGTGTTGGTCACTTTCGATTCAGAGATGGTGTTGTTACCTGAAGTCAGCCAGCAACGGCGGCATCATGTTGAAGCGACGTTCGGTCTAACAGAGCGCGGCGGCGACGTAGGACGACTTCGACGACTGGTCACGCTACCCGGATCGAGCCTGCTAGATCGAGTGACTCTAAGCACGCGGATGTATGCTCAGCGCGAGAGTTTGCGTCATGACAGTGCGCTGCTGGAACAGTGGGAGAGTGGGGTCGCTGCGAAATTAATTGCGAGCTTACCAGGGGTTCGTCATGCGCTGCCCAACCGAAAAGTTCGCGCCACCGCGCTGCCGAACGATCGTTTCATCGACTTTTTATGGCACTACGAACTCATCAATGTGCCCGCCGCTTGGGACGTGACCACCGGAAGTCCCGATGTAGTAGTGGCTGTCATTGATTCAGGGATCATCACCGATCACCCGGATATTATCGGACAGTTAGTGGATGGCTTCGATTTCATCGCAAACCCAAGCGATGCCGCCGATGGCGATGGCCTAGACAACGATCCCACAGATGTCGGCGGTGACGCGGGTGCCCTGCGTACGGGTAGCTTTCATGGACTCCATGTAGCGGGCACGGTAGCTGCTACGGGTAACAATGGTATTGGTATTGCCGGTGTGGCCTATAACAGCCGTATCATGCCATTGCGAGCATTGGCAGCAGATGGCAGTGGCAACATTTACGACGTTTTACAAGCCATGCGCTATGCAGCCGGCTTCGACAACGATGCAGGTCAGCTCCCAAGCAAGGCTGCCGATATCATCAACTTGAGCTTAGGTGCCGGCACATTTAGCACCGCCGAGCAGAATCTCATCAATGCGATTGCGCAACAGGGCACTATCATCGTGGCAGCAAGCGGCAACGAGGGCGCCTCTTCCGTCGACTATCCAGCGGGATATGACAATGTTTTTGCTGTTGGCGCCACCGATGCCCAAGCCAATCAAACGTCTTACTCCAACAGTGGTAACAATCTCGACTTGGTGGCACCGGGTGGTCGCTTGGACACCGATCGCAATGGCGATGGCCAACCCGATGGTGTCTTGAGCACCTATTACACCGGTGGCAGCCCTGAATACGTGCTACTCGAGGGCACATCGATGGCAACGCCCCATGTGTCCGGTATCTTCGCGCTGATGAAGTCGGTCAATCCCGCCCTTACGGGTACAGATTTGCAAACGTTCCTAGAAGCAGGGCTGCTAACTGATGATCTTGGCCCTGCAGGCAGAGATAACGATTATGGTTGGGGGCTGATTAACGGTGCGAAGGCCGTCGCAACTGCGGTTGAAGCTGCCGGCGGCACGCTTAACTTACCACCACGCTTAGGTCTGTCATCAAGAACCATCAACTTCGGCACCGCCCTCGATGAAGCGGACATCATTGTCAGTAATCTTGGCGGTGGTGAACTTAGCATTATTGACGCCAGCAGCGATGTCCCCTGGTTATCGATCGAGCCCTTAGCCACCACCGGTACTGGCCTCGGTAACTGGCGCCTCACCCTCGACCGAGCCGCCTTGGGGCCTGGTAGCTACTTAGGCAGGGCTACCGTAAAGAGCACTGCAGGTGACGGCGAGGTTAACGTCATTATGCGCGTCGGCGGAGGACTCAAAGGCGATCTTGGCACCGTGTATTTGCTGGTCATTGAGTCAGAGACGCAAGAAGTTATCGCACAAACTGTGACTCGTCTTGAGGACAACTACGACTTTATTTTGAGGGATATACCCGCCGGCAACTACGAGCTATGGGCGGGCACCGATACCGACAACGACAATTTCATCTGCGACGAGGGTGAAGCTTGCGGTGCTTACCAAGTGGTGGAGTCACCCCAGCGCTTGGATGCCAGTCAAAACATCGATGGTCTCGACTTTTCAAGCGACTACCCGCTTACTCTGCCGAATCTAGAGGCGGCGACTACCGCTAATCGTGCCCTAACAACAGGGCGCGAGGGCATCAGGCGTCAATAGCCACGGGGCGTAATAACCGGTCTGACTCCAACCACTCCAAGCGCCCAACCGAGGCCCAACGCCGTCGAATACCGGGCGTTGGGTATAAATAAAACAAGTCACCATTAACGCCTGTCATTACGGTAGGGACCCCAGAGGCTCTCGCAATCCGAGCGTTGGCCTGCATATGGCTGTCCTCACCATGCACCGGAATAGCTAATTTTGGCCGCGTGTGACTGTACAGCGCTGTTAGTTCATCGACGCAGGGGTGGCCCGACGCATGTAGCAGTTTGCTGCTGTTGTCGGCATGTATCACAGAGACACCACGGGCCTGCAAATACTCGATCGTGCGTGTAACCGCTGCCTCGTTACCAGGTATCGTCTTGGCACTGAAAATAACCGTGTCGCCCTCGCCGACACTGAGCTGGGGATGGCTGTCCATACCGAGTTTGTGCAATGCAGCGCCCACCTCACCCTGACTACCCGTTGCAATCGCCAGAACCTCCCGGGGTGGCAAGTACTCCAGATGTCGCGCATCAATAGGACGGAAATCGGAATGCAGCAAATCATTCGTGAGTGCACAGCGATACATGTTGTCTAGGCTTCTGCCAAGCAAGCCAACGCGTCGACCTGTAGCGTGGGCAATGCGTAATATCGACTGCAGGCGAGCCACGTTGCTGGCAAAACAGGCCACCACCACCTTACCGGTGCGCGGCGCAATAGTTTGCAGCAATCCATCAGCAACATCGCCTTCGGTGGGTGACTTGCCGGGCTTCAAAGCATTAGTCGAATCACAGACGACTGCGTCAACATTATGCAGCGCCGTACTTTGCCAATCGCTCGGCTGCCAAGGGTTTCCCACGACGGGTCGTCCATCCACCTTCCAGTCGGCGGTATGCAGTATCCGACCACCACCTGCCCGAATTAGCAGTGCACAAGTTTCTGGGGTTGAGTGGGTCAACGGCAACCATTCAACGTCAAAGTTACCCAAGAGATGACGCGAGCCGGGTTCTACTTCAATAAGAGGCTCTGGTAAGCCGGCACCACGCCACCCGGCTTTACGCCGTAACACAGAGGCGGTAAACGGCGTTGTGTACACCGGACAACCAAAACGCTGCCAAAGGTAGGGTACTGCACCAATGTGATCTTCATGAGCATGGGTAATGATAAGGCCATCCAGCCGATGGCTCTGATCGACGATAAACTGGGGATCAGGCATTTGAATCGATGGCCTGCCGCTGCTGCTCTTTGGATTGTGCTCAAAGGTTATGCCGCAATCGACCATCAGCCAACGCCCAGCGTGGCTGTACAAATTGAGATTCATCCCAATTTCACCGCAACCACCCAGTGGCAGCAAGCAGACGCTATCGGCCGTTGGCATCATCGTATTAAGGTCGTTTTCGTTGGGCGAACCATCAGATCGTTACCATGCGTAGCCGATGCGGAAGCGGTAGGCTTGATCGATTTCATCACGACCTTCAGCCGCGGTACCGTCATAATCAAAGGTGAGTTCTGCAGCTCCCTCAAGACCTAATAATAACGGGAATGTTAACCCCACGGTGGTCTTCAAGATGATCTGGTCGATCTCTTGCAAATCGAAAATACCAACGTGACGCAAATAAAGTTTAGCGTCGGCTCCCCATACCGAACTGCTACCCGTAATATTCCAATTGAGACCCGTGTAGTCGGTATCTGCCTGATTCACGGCTGGATCATAGTCGGTGTTAACCAGTGCCAATCCCAATTCGCCATCGAGGCTCAGGGTAGGCCCCTCGATAAGACGACGGCCCGCATAGGGACCCGCGTAAGTCCGTTGAGCAATGCCAGCAAGTGCATCTGCCTCGACCGAGGCATTTACACCCAGATCATTTCTGGGGTTGTCGAGAAAATAATCGTATTTACCCAGCACCTTCCAATTATCTGCTGTGGGAACTTTATCTCGGGTGGTTTCGCCATCGACAGCTTGCGCGTAATTGTAATCTTGCTCAAGCCGGGTGTTGATGGTGTAGCGATCGCGAACACTGGTCAGCACGGTATTTAGCGCTACATCGAGCTCATCGGTCTGTGTGTTACCCCGTGAGATGGCCGCGGCCATACTGGCATTCCCCGTCCACTGATAACCCTTGCCGGTCTCCCACTCGGCGGGGTTCATAGTGTCGATGGCCTCGACATCAATGTGCTCGTCGCCAATGATCAATTCACCATCGCGCACCTGTAGCATGTCGAGAGCTACAAGCCGCTCGTCATCTAATAGCAGCTCAGTTTTCTCAAACCATCTAAAATTCTTCACCAATGCCAAATCTATAGCGAGGTCATCACTAAACGCGGTATCGAGATGTAGGTTATCCTCAACAATATCGATGACTCGTCCGACAATGAGTGAGCCATCTGTTAACTCGACCGTCGCGACACTTCGATCGTCCTTGGTCAGCATCGGATCAACGGCAGCAACAGCTTGTGAAGTGGTCACGAGTGCATAGGCGCAGACAAGAACTAACGCACCGGCGAAGTAGCGCATAGTTTGTGGTTTGCGCATAACAGCCTCCGTAAGCAGGTTTTTTTGATGGGGCGCGACTCTACGGCATAAGGCGTCGAGTTTGAATGAAAAATCCGATTGATATGCCCACTTAGTGGTATGTCTTCGACACAACAGTGCAAGGATTCAGCATGAAACAGGGTAACACCGGCTACGACTACGACTTATTTGTGATTGGCGCCGGCTCAGGCGGGGTGCGTGCGGCGCGTATGGCCGCTGCCATGGGTGCCAAGGTAGCCATTGCCGAAGATCGTTATATGGGCGGTACCTGCGTCAATGTCGGTTGCGTGCCCAAGAAACTGTATGTTTATGCCAGCGAGTTCGGCAAAGGCTTCAAAGATGCCCAGGGCTTTGGCTGGACTAGCGAATCTCCACACTTTGATTGGGCCACCTTGAGAGACAATAAAAAAGCCGAGATATCGCGTCTTAACGCCATTTACGAACGGCTACTTGAAAATCCCGGTGCCACCATTATTGAGGGGCGTGCAAGTCTTCACGATGCCCACACTGTTCAGGTCAATGGCGTCGACTACACGGCCGAGAAAATTTTGTTGGCAACCGGAACCTGGCCGTTCGTACCTACCATGCCTGGCGCCGAGCACATGCTCACATCGAATGAGATTTTTGATCTGGAGACTTTTCCTGAGCGCTTGTTGATTATAGGCGGTGGCTACATTGCTACTGAATTCGCAGGCATTTTCAACGGGCTGGGATCGCGAGTGACCCAAGTTTATCGCGGCGACCTGTTCATGCGAGGCTTCGACACCGACATCCGGCAGTTTCTGGCTGGCGAGGTTCGTAAGTCGGGTGTCGACTTGCGCTTCAATACTGACCCAGACCGCATTGAACTGACTGCCGATGGCTATCTTGCGGTTATGGACGATGGCAGTACTGTTGAAGCCGACGCTATTCTTTGCGCGACAGGCAGGCGGCCTAACTTACAAGGCCTGAACCTCGAAATCACCGATGTAACTTATACCGAGCACGGCTTCATCAAGGTAGATGACCATTTTCAGACCCAAGAGCCGTCAATATTCGCGCTCGGGGATATGATTGGGGGGCCACAGCTCACGCCAGTGGCGCTCGCCCAAGGTATGGCCTTTGCGAGGCGCTACTTTGGCAACGAACCCGATTCAGTCGATTATGACTATATTGCCACCGCCGTTTTCAGTCAGCCCAATGTCGGCACTGTGGGGTATACCGAGGAGCAAGCGCGGGCCACCTTTGGCGAGGTAGCGGTTTACCGCTCAGAATTTAAACCGATGAAACATACACTCAGCGGGAGAGACGAACGGTCAATGTTCAAACTGATCGTCGACAAGGCCTCCGACAAAGTCGTTGGCTTGCACATGGTAGGACCCGATGCTGGCGAGATATGCCAAGGTATGGCCATTGCGATGCGCGTCGGTGCCACCAAACGGGACTTCGACCGCACTATCGGCATTCATCCAACCGCTGCTGAAGAATTTGTCACCATGCGCGAACCGGTGGCCAGCTAACTGTCGTGGAAACCCTGTCGCTGCAGCTAGAGCTCTGGCATTACGCTGCACTCATTGGCGCTGGCGTGATAGGTGGTGTCATCAATGTAATGGCTGGCGGCGGTTCGGTTATTACAGTGCCAATGATGGTGTTCCTGGGCGTACCTGGGCCTATTGCTAACGGTACTAATCGCATTGCCATACTGGCGCAAAATCTGACCGCCGCCACGACGTTTTGGTCGGCGGGAAAACACAACCTAGGGCTAAGCCTCCGGCTCTCGGCTTGCGCTCTGCCCGGAGCTGTTTTGGGGGCTTGGCTAGGCTCGAGCCTATCGGGAGAGTGGTTTCGGTGGCTATTAGCAGCCGTCATGGTCATCGTGCTTTTACTTATGCACAGCAGTAACAGTGGCACACGTCTAACCCACGATAGAGTGATAAGCGATGATCGACGTCGCTTGGGCTATCTGCTTATGGTGGCAGCTGGCTTCTGGGGTGGCTTCATTCAAATTGGCATGGGTTTCATCCTCATGCCCATATTGCATCGGGTGATGGGATACGACCTAGTAACGACGAATGTCCAAAAAGTATTCATCACTGCCAGCTACACGTCCGTTGCGCTAGTCATCTACAGTCTCAACAGTGACATCCTGTGGTTACTCGGTGCTACATTGGCGATAGGTAATGCCGCAGGCGGCTTTATTGGTGCGAAACTCACCCTAAAAGGTGGCGAAAGTCTTATTCGTCGGGTCATGACCGTGGCCATTATTGTCATGGTGATCCGCTTACTGTTTTTCAGCTAGCTATTAAACGGAGAAAGCCACCATGGGCTCTTTAACGGTTACTACACTCAATGGACGTTGGCTTGGCATATTGCTTGTACCGCTACTCGTTGCCTGCACGGGTATCCAAATCGACAGTGCGCCCCTCGACCGCTTCAAAGCGGGTAACTTTCAGAGCTACAGTTGGCGAACACCAGCACTCAAGACCAGCACCGGAGATACTGACGCGCTGTCTATTATTGACCCTGCGCTACGCGCTGCGGTCGATCGTGATTTGTCAGCAAAGGGCTACCGACAAGTTGCTGCTGACGGTGACTTCATTATTGACTACCAGTTCAGGGCTGCACTGGCGCAAGGGGAATTAAATAGCACGGCCAGAGAGGCGGATAACACGTCGCCTTACGTCGATCCAAATGTGGTAGTCAATCGTCAAGTCAATCAGGCCTTGCTCGACAATGCCTACGCACTAAGCGGCCCGAAAGCGATTAATAGCATCGTTATTCAGTTTTCGAGCGGCGACAAACAGCGATTACTGTGGACCACAGCCATCAATAAGATGGTCGAAAATGTAAACCGCGACAACGTGGAGAAAATGACCAAGAATGTAAACACAGCGGTGAGCCGCGCTTTTTCTCGGTTGCCGCAGGCCCGCAACAATTGAAGAGCAGCTACTGCGCCCGACCTAGCTACGTGACCACAGGCAACGGATTGCAGCTAGCCGGGAGCGGTTGTTGATTGAGACCAGCAATAAGATTGTCGATCGCCAGGGACATCATGGCTTGACGGGTGCTGGCCGTGGCACTGCCCACATGAGGCAGTAGAACAACATTATTGAACCCTAATAACCGACTATCGCTGGGCAAAGGCTCAGTCTGATACACATCGAGTCCAGCGCATAAACGACCACTGGCGAGTTCATCGGTTAGCGCCTGCTCATCGACCAAAGCACCTCGAGCCGTATTAATAAGAGCAGCACCGACCTTCATTTGTGCCAACCGATGACGGCTCACTAGGTGGTGGGTTTCGGCATTAGACGCAACATGTAGAGACACAAAATCGGCCCTCGTAAACAGGGTATCTAGGTCAACCATGCGGACCCCGTCTACACATCGTGAGCTGCGGTTCCACGCGATCACTTCTGATCCAAATGCCTGTAAGCGTTTTGCCACCGCTTGACCAATCGGCCCCAAACCGACTAGCCCCACACAAGAACGACTTAAATCGTTACCCAACAATAAATTGGGTGACCAGCCATCTGTCCAATCGCCGGATGAAACGTATCGATGACCTTCTATCACACGCCGACTCAGTGTCAGCATTAAGGCCAAAGCCAGATCAGCAGTGCTGTCAGTCAAAACCCCCGGCGTATGCCCAACAGCGATACCAGCCCGGCTGGCAGAAGCCACATCAATATGATCGACACCTACTGATACCGTCGAAATTATCCGTAACTGCCCAGCGTCCGCTAACAAACGTGCGGGTAATGGTGTACCCAGAGAACACAAAACACCCACACTATCTTGCAGCCACTCCTGTAATAGGTCTGTCGGTATGGGCTTAGGTTCATTCCAACACTGCAACGCACAATGGCCGGCCAAGCGCTGTTTGGCTGAATCGGGAATCGGCAAAGTAACAACAACTTTAGGCAGCACAGCAGCACTCCTTAAAAAAACAGGAGAGTCATGAGTGAGACTCCACCGAGTCCGCCAATGGCATGTCGGAACGCCGCTCGACGCTGGATTGATTGGCGGTGCTATATCGTCGGGCACTGGTTTGACTCCACCACAGCACCATCAATACGGGCAAAGCCACCACCAACCAAGCTAGCTCATACCCTGACATCGCCAACACCGCGCCCGAGACCAGCGGGCCCGCAACTCGACCAAAGGAGCCAGCGAATGCGGTGATACCCATCATACGACCGCGTTCTTCAGCCCCAACAACGCTACTGGAAATCACATTGAGTACGGGTAAGCAACACGTCGCACCAGCAAAGGCCATGAATACCACCAAAGCACGAGGCCACACACCAGTAACCACAGATGTGGCCAATAAACTCACTGCAAAAACAGCGGCACCAGCGGCCAAAACAGGCAGCAAGCCGAATCGACTGGTCAGCCAGTCCATGAGTGCGCCTTGAATCAAAATCATCGCTAAGCCCACACCCCCAAACAGCAACCCCACCTCCCGTGGACCCCAATCGAGAAATGCGGCAAGCCACAGTGGACTCAAATAAATGGCGGCACTGACAGCGCTGGTGTGAAATACATATTGAGCAACCAACCAGTGCGCCTTTTTTTCGCGCAAAAATGCTGGCATCGACAAAGAGGTCTTGGGCCCAGAGCTTGTTGTTGGCTTGGCAGGTTTATCGTTGCTCAATAACACCGCGGCGAGAACGACAGAAGCCATGGAGAGGGCACAGGCGAACCAACCCGCGGTACTGAAAGTCTCTCCATCGCCCGCCAACAAGCCACCCAATAGTGGACCCAGAATGAGACCTATACCAAAAGCGGTACCCACCAACCCCATGGCCTTTGCTCGTCGTTCAGGGGTACTCAAATCGGCCATCAATGCCGAGGCAACCGGCAAACTCCCCGCCATCAGGCCACCAAATGCTCGTGCGGCATAGACCATCCATAACGCATCGGAGCTGCCTAAGAAAGCGTAGGACAGTGCCCCACCAAACAGACAGATCATGAGCACCCATTTTCGCCCAATACGATCGGATAATCCGCCCCAGAACGGGCCCGCGAGTCCGGCGCATAAACTGTAGACGGCAATAACCAGTGCCACATCAATTTCGTCGCCACCAAGTGACGGTGAGATAAAAGGGAGTATCGGAATGACAATGCCGAAGCCGGTTAAGTCGACAACGATGACAAAAAATACCAGCCACATAGCGGATGGCCGGGCACTGGGCTGGGACATCACGATTCAGTCCATCGAACGGTCTCTGGCGCCTTCAAACCAAACAGGTCAAGACTACGGGCTACGGTCTGGGTAACAATGGCATCGACGCTTTCAGGCTGAGTGTAAAACGCCGGTACCGGTGGTGCGATGACAGCGCCCATTTCGGTCGCAGCCACCATATTGCGAAGATGACCCAAATGCAGTGGCGTCTCGCGCACCATCAGCACCAGACGTCGACGCTCCTTTAATGCCACGTCGGCGGCTCGCGTTAACAAGCTCGAGGTCACGCCGCTGACTATCTCTCCCAAGGTGCGTATAGAGCAGGGCGCTATTAGCATGCCTAAGCCCTCAAAGGAGCCGCTGGCAATGGCGGCACCTACATTGCGCACTGGATGATACTCATCGGCCAGCGCACGGATGTCGCTGACACTTTGATTTAACTCATGATGCACCGTGAGCTCAGCAGATTTACTCATGACCAAGTGCACCTCGACCGGCAGTGCGCTGAGTAACTGAAGTGCACGCACGCCATAAATGACGCCAGAAGCACCACTGATACCCACCACCAATCGATTCATAAAAAAGTCCCCACGTTACCAGCTGTTATCCCAACAATAACAGACTGGCTGCGCTACGAGTCGTCCCTTTCCCAACAAAAGGCGACGACTCGTGGACGTTAACCGCGGGGCAAGGTAACCCCACTTACAAATTGATACGGAAGCCCAAATCGAATGAACGCCCAGGTTCCGGCGCATCCTCTCGTAGCCACGAGGTGCTAAGGCGAATATCCTCATTGGTCATGTTACGTAGCCCGGCAGATAAGACCACTTCGCTACCACCCGCGGTAATCGTCCACTCACCACCTACATCGAGTCGGAACCAGTCTTGAGTCGGCTCTTCATTGATACCTGGGCGATCTTGCTTACCAGCGGCTGTCAATCGACCGTAGTAATAGCTGTTGTCACCTGACCAATTGAGACCTAACACGCCAGTAAACGGTGGCAAACGAGGAATGTCGCCACCTGAGTCGAGCTCGCCACGAACCACATCTAACTGGGTTTCTAGGTACAAGCGGCCACCCGCCAAACTGCTAATGAACCAATCACCATCAAACTCAGCGCCAATAAACTGGGCGCCCCCTTGCTCGTACTGCCGCACCGGTGTCTCACCGACCGTGAGTTCAGTCGTGGCCAGGTTGATGTAATTATCAAAATCGTTGATGTAAATCGTGAAACGGGCAGAACTGTCGCCACTGTGCCAAACAGCGCCCACATCGACGTTGACGCCAGATTCGGTATCGAGGTTGACGTCGCCTAACTCAATTGCTCCGGTAGCGGCATGAGTGACCCAGGTGGCGGGACCATTACCTAAGTTAGAGAACAACTCCTCAACCGCGGGGGCGCGCTCGGCACGGCTCAGTGACGATGACAAGTGCCAAACATCACTCGCCTCGAAAATAGCACCGATCGACGCAGATACGGCGTTGAAGTCACGGTCAAAGCCCGCTTGATCGGGGGTCAAAGTATCGCGATCGAAACGCAGACCCGCCTCTAACTGCCAGGAACCTTGATGCCAATCTTCTAACACAAACAAGCCGACTCGATCGATGTCGGTGCGCGGCACAAAGGCTTCATCACCAAGCGCACTAAACTCGGTGGCACCGAACTGAGCGCCAATAACGCCGTGGAGATCACCCATTGGCATATGCACCAATTCCAAACGGCCTTCATAGGCATCACTGGTGTAAACAGTGCCCACTTCCGGACCTTCTAACTCGGTGTGTTCATACTCCGTGTAGCTTAAGAACCCGCGAGCCACTTCGACGAACGACACGGGGTTGTGCAAGTGCATCACCATATCGTAACGGGTCTGGCGCATATCGAGGCGTATGTCTTCATCACCGTGCTCCTCGTGCTCTTCGTGCTCCTCGTGCTCCTCGTGCTCCTCGTGCTCCTCGTGCTCCTCGTGCTCCTCGTGCTCCTCGTGCTCCTCGTGCTCCTCGTGATGACCATGATTATGGGTGCCCGCGGGTAAGCCATAATCATTTTCTTGGCGATTAACAGAAAAGCCGACGAAACCCTTGTCAAAATGGAAACTGGCGCCGAGAGTGCCGGTGCTTGCCTGCATGTCGGTGTTTTCAAGCGTGTCAGTGCCTTCGTAGCCAGCACCATCTGCAACATTTAAATCGGCACTTCTGCGTAGCACCGCATCGGCATGAAAAGCCCATTGGCCAATACCATGATCAAGCCGCAAAACCCCCGACTGACCGTTGTTGGCACCGGTGTAACGGTAAGCAAACGCCGCATCCGTACCATCGATGGGGTTCGTTGGGATTCGGCCGTCAATAACATTGACAACACCACCAATAGCACCGCCACCGTACAGTAGTGTTGCGGGCCCTCGCAAAACTTCAATACTGTCAGCCAACAAGGGATCCACGGCAACGACGTGGTCGGCACTGAGAGATGACACATCGGCACTGCGTGTGCCGTTTTGCAGAGACAAAACCCGCGGGCCTGCTAAACCCCGAATGACGGGTTGGCCGACACCAGGACCGAAACTGGCATTGTGGACGCCAGCTAAGTTGTCGATGCTGTCACCGAGTGTGGCAGAGACTTCTCTGGCCAAACGATCACCGGTGAGTACATCCACTGGGAAAGCTGTCTCCATAGACGACTGGTGTAATGGGATCGTTACCAGCACATGTTCTAAGGGTTTTACGGGGGTTTTGGGGCGGTCAGCATCTGCCGCCACACCTGATGCAAACACAGCACCAAGTAGGAACGTGATATCAATACGTTTCACAATCAATCTCCTGAAATAAGTGTAGACGCCCCGGGGGCGTAACTAGACGACTATCAGGAGTTAACGGGCGGGCCTCTAATAACAAGGTCCAAAGGCGCCAAAACAGGCCCCATCACTTGGCAAAGCGCCAAAGCGGTAGGTGTGGCCGAGATGCAACTCGCTAGCTCAACCAGCTGTACGACTGTGGTATCGCCGGCGTGGCTGCACACCTCGCACTGTGCCGTTTCATGAACGTTGTGGAAATGATCACTGGCGGTTAGCTGCAGCGTGAATAGTGCAAACAATGCGGCAACGACGGTGGCGCGAGCCCACACAGTCATTGGCGTCGACGGACCGAATCGACGTAGCAATTTCGGGGTATTGGCAGTCAAGACTGCTGCGCTCGCATTTTTTCGAGCATAGCCATCATCTGCTCATGCACTTTGTTGACAGCCTGTAACGGCCTTACCATCACTTTGAAGTCAACAATCTGTCCATCTCGGGCAGTTATCATGTCGACACCATTGACGATGGTGCCGTCCATGGTGCAGCTGAATTCTAGGACTGCGTTGTCGCCTTGAATAATCTCACGTAAGTACTGGAAGTCGGTGGCGAATGCCCGCTGAGCAGCCGAGAGGTAGGCAAAACACAAATCACGACCCGCCTGAGGGGTGTGCACAACCGGTGACCAGAACACGCAGTCTTCAGCCAGCAGCGCATATAACCCGTCGCTGCTGCCTGAAGCCATGATGTCATGCCACTTTGTGATGACTGATTGCACGAATGCTTTCACCCGTATTTTTCGATTAGGTAATCATAACGGAGAAAGTCGACGCCTTACACCCGTCTGTGACCACCGCGGCGAGCAGCGTAATTTGCCAATGTTACAAAACGCTTACGCCCGCGGGCCAACGTTCGGTTTGACCAATGCTTTGTTCTTAAAACGCTATGGCATATCCAGTTCGGCATCAAAATCACGCTGTGCCTGATGCCGCAGTTCAAATGCACGTTGCCCGCGTTGGCGTTCAGCATCACGAACGCGTTGACCGAGTCGATTGCGGCGGTAATAACGTACCAGTGACTGAAAACGCCGCTGATCGCGCTCACCCGCCAACAAGCTCTCAATGAGCGCAATATCGATACCCAAACGATAAGCAATGCGTGTTGGGCGAATTCGGTAGGCGTGAAATTCAGCCACCAATTCAACTTGCCGCGACTCAGGCAGATCGCATCGGCAGGAGTAACCCAGAGGAGGACATGGTGTTCGAGAGTCGAGTTCGGTCATGGTCTGTCACAAATAGCAGGCAAAATGTCGTGTGTCGACCACGGCGCGTGGCAGTGGTTAAGGTCTAATGAGATAATCTCCATACGCTATAGGAGTCCCCAAGGATGTTGTCGGTCACGACGAGGCTATTGTTCGTACTGTTAATTTCTTTAGGGGCAACTACCAGCGCCGCTACCGAATCACAGCCCCTAGTTATTGCTCACAGAGGTGCCAGTGGCTATCTACCGGAGCACACCTTGGTATCGATGGCTCTCGCCCATGGCTTAGGAGCCGACTACATCGAGCAAGATGTGGTCTTAAGTAACGACGGCGTACCCATGGTGTTACATGACGTTCATTTAGACAACACCACTAACGTAGGTCAAATCTTTCCCGATCGGGCGCGCGCCGATGGCCGCTATTACGCAATCGATTTCACGCTAGCAGAATTAAAAAAACTCACGGTGTTTGAGCGTCGCAATGACAACGGTAAGCGAGTCTTCAAAGAGCGCTTTCCATCAGACCACTTGGCTTTGAGGATTCCCACCCTCGCCGAGGCCATCGTGCTTATCAAAGGTTTAAACAAAAGTAGAGCAAGTCAGGTGGGCTTCTACATAGAACTTAAATCACCGCGTTTTCATCACGAGTCAGGTTGGGACATTGCCAAAACCGTACTAAAAGTCCTCGAGACACATCAACTCAACACATCCACGGCGCGGGTTTTTCTCCAGTGCTTCGACGCAGCCACGCTGCGCCATCTAAACCATGATCTGCACACGCCGCTGCCCCTCATACAACTGATCGGCGATAATAGCTGGGGCGAGGGCGAGAGCAATGATTACGATTCGATGCGCAGCGACGCCGGCTTAGCGGCCATTGCAGAATACGCTGATGGCATTGGCCCATGGATTCCACAGTTATTCGACGAACGGTATCCAAATCTCGGCAAGCGGGCCCACGAACACGCTTTGCTCGTGCATCCTTACACCCTGAGAGCCGACCAATTTGAGCCATTTGTCAGCTTTGACGAACAGCATTACAAAGTGTTTGTTGAGAACCGGTCTGACGGTGCATTCACCGACTTTCCTGACTTAACAAGACAGTTCATTAACACCCACTTTTTAAAGACATCGCCCGAGACTGAAGCGGGTACCCATTAGGAGTTCATTTGTGAGCCAATCCTTGAAGATCCATCGCCGCACAAAAATTGTCGCCACCGTCGGACCCGGCAGTGACAGCCCCGATATGCTCGCGCGATTGATTCAGGCGGGCGTCGATGTCTTTAGGTTGAACTTTAGCCATGGCAGTGCCGATAACCACGCTAAAGTGGCTGCGCATATCCGCAAACAAAGCCAGCAGATTGGTCGGTATGTGGGGATTCTTGCGGACTTACAGGGGCCAAAAATTCGGATCAGCGGCTTTCGTGATAATTCGGTGAATCTGGTGGCAGGCGACCCTTTCTGTTTAAGCCTCGATGTAGATGCTGAAGCAGGCGACAGCCGCCGAGTGGGGGTGGAGTACACGCCGCTACCCGAGCAAGTTGTGGTCGACGATATATTGTTGTTAGACGACGGCAAGTTGCGTTTGCGCGTGGACGATGTAACACCGCGGGCGGTTGACTGCACGGTCCTGGTGGGCGGTAAGCTGTCGTCGCGCAAAGGGGTCAACAAATTAGGCGGGGGCCTTGCGGCTCCAGCGCTCACCGAGAAGGATTTACGTGATATTGCAGGTATGCCCGCCGTAGAGCCCGACTTCGTGGCAGTATCGTTTGTGTCCAACCGTGGGGACATCGATCAAGCAAAGCAGCTGTTGGCAGATGTGGGGCTGGCACCCGCTATCATCGCTAAAATTGAGCGTGCCGAGGTCGTCGCAGATGCCGAGCTACTCGACAGTATCATCAGTGCTTCCGACGGAATCATGGTAGCGCGGGGCGATTTGGGCGTAGAGGTTGGCGACGCGCAGCTGATTGGCATCCAGAAAGACCTCATTTCTCGCACCCGCCAACTGGACCGTCTCGTCATTACAGCCACACAAATGATGGAGTCCATGATCTCCAACAGTATGCCGACGCGCGCCGAGGTGTTCGACGTGGCAAATGCGGTGCTCGATGGTACCGATGCCGTCATGCTATCGGCGGAGACGGCGGTGGGTCAGTATCCCGTAGAGGTCGTCACAGCAATGGCAGAGTCTGCCTTGGGCGCCGAGCGCCACCCAGTTGCCAGAACGTCTCGCTATCGGCTTCATAGAGAATTCCATAGCGCGCCTGAGACGATTGCCCTCAGTGCCATGTATGGTGCCAACCACTTCCCCGGCGTACGCGGTATTGCATCGCTTACCGAGGCCGGTTCGACACCCACGATGATGTCGCGATTGAGTTCGGGGCTACCTATTTTCGGGTTGAGCCGACAGCCAAAGACGTTACAGCGATTGGCCTTATGCCGCGGTGTCATACCACTGTATTTCGATGTCACTGCTTTTGATGCGGCCGATTTGGAAGCCCGCGTAGCGGAGTTTTTACTCGATGGTGGTTTTATTGCCCGCGGAGACTACCTCATGCTCACCATGGGTAGTGCTATGGGGCAGGCGGGAAAAACCAACATGCTCAAAATTCTGGAGGTGGTGTAGCCGCTTTGGGCCATCAGAGAGGCTTTTTGAGCGGATTATTTCGCAAATAAAAAGCGCTGATAGTTTCGTCAAGTGCTACACTAAAAAGGTTGGTTGTTTTCCAACACTGCTTTTTGTCGACGTCGCAGTCCACAGGTCTACGGTGTAAGTCCCATCAAGCGCAAGTCACTCATCTCGTGATGAGTCGTAATTCAGCAACACAGGTAAATATGAAATGGCACAAGTTACTGGCACCGTAAAGTGGTTCAACGAAACCAAGGGTTACGGATTTATTGAGCAAGACGGCGGACCCGACGTATTCGTTCACTTCAGCGCTATTCAAGGTGACGGCTTCAAAACCCTTACCGATGGCCAGAAGGTACAGTTTACGGTGGCTACCGGCCAAAAAGGCCCACAAGCAGAGAACGTCGTTCCTGTTTAAGGCCATTCAACCTACGGGTTGATGTGTCCCCTCCGGACACACGCAAAAATAATGTGCTAAAGCGGTAAATAGCACATTAAAAAGGGGCTTCAAGTGAAGCCCCTTTTTTTATTCGCCTTTTTTAGTCGGTCACAGTTAGCGATAAACTGTATGTAGCGAAGACCTTAAACGTCTTTTTGCAATTGAGCCTGACGTTCCTGCTAACTGGAAATGTACTGTAACCATTGCTGGGCGTATTTTTTCGAGCGGTCGTCTTTGGCGGCCGCACGAAATGCTTTGCGCGCCTCTTCATAATTACCCAGGTTAAAATACGCCATTCCCATCACTAGACGTGCCTGATCGGGTCGTTTGACACCACCCTTCGCCAGACCCTTGCGTACGGCTTCTACGGCTTTTTCGTTCTGGTCACCATCAAGATAGACGTTGCCAAGGCGAGCAAACAATTCACCCTCCTCGGATTTGGCAGCCGCTTTTTCCATCATTGGAATCGACTTTTCAGTCTCTTGCGCTTGGCGCCAAGCGTTGCCTGCCAGCTCGTAGTTCTTTGACTTGTCTTCAACGATTTCGTCAGCAAAGCCCTTTTCCATCACGCGCGCCGCTGGGAAAGGTACTTCAGCGTTTAAATATAGATACGCCATGGTGACGAGGTCCGTGCTCTTATCGAGCATGCCCTGCTCGTAAGCCGTCTCCATCATCGCCAGTTGACGCGCATCGTCTTTCTTCTCACCGTATAGGTGAGAAGCCTGCACCCAATATTGCTTCTTGGGGTAATACTTCAACAGAATTTGCAGTGTGGCTAGTGCGTTATCGACATCACCACGATCGAAGTAGAGGAAACGAGCTAAGTTGTACCATTGCTCTTTAGGAAGCTTGCCCTCGTCTTCGTACATCTTGATCGCGGTTTCGACGTTATCGAGGGCCAAATCGTACTGCTTAGTCTGGTAGTAACCTTGCGACAACAAGACATAAGCATTGGCGTTGGGTTTATCCGTGAGCGCAAACCACGCTTTTAGCGCATCAATACCCTTTTGCCACTTCTCTTGCACGAAATACAACTGAGCAATGGTGAATTTGGTATTGATTTCCATGGCCAGCGGAATATCTGGCTGGGCAACCACTTCCTCGTAGTACTTTAAAGCGCCATCGAAATCTTCTTCCGAGTAAGACAAGAACGCATACAAGTTGTACACGTTAGCGAGCTCATAACTGTTCAGCGCTCGCTTACCTTCGCCTGCAATCATCTCGTTGAGAACAGCTTTAGCGGTAGTGTAGTCTTTGGCTTCAGCAGCGGTTTGTGCCTCGGCGAGTTTCTCGTAGACTTTATTACGAAGCGCCGGGGTACGGCGAGTCTCTCGCTCTTTCTTCGCACCTTCATCTTGCGCTTGTGCAGTACTCGACAACCCTAACCCTGGCGCTATTCGATCGAGAGCAACGCTGGCAACAGATACCGCCAGAGCAAGCGCCGATGTAGTAAAGATCTGTTTGATCATCGGTACAACCTCCAGAACGCAAGCGTTATTTTTCAAGTTCATAAGTGAATTTGTTTTGCACACCAGCTACCTCAATGGGCTCGCCATCAACCACTCGCGGCTTATATTTGAACTTCGCAGCTGCCTTCACGGAAGCTCGCTCGAATATACCCTGAGGTTGGCAGTCGACCGCTTGAGGGTCACGGATTGAGCCCGACTTGGTCACTGTGTACTCGACGATGCAATAACCCGTAATACCCCGGGTTTGAGCCCGACGCGGATAAATGGGGGCCACCTTCACAATCGGCAGATACTCTCCGTCACCCGATGACATGCCAGACGAGCTGAGCTTTAGGCTTACGTCCGCGTTCGGCGCCATGTTGACCGCGTTCATTTCAACATCAGTATCAAAATCGAGGGGCTCAAGCTCTGGTGGTGGTTCTTCAGGCTCTTCAACCTTCTCAGGTTTGACTTCCTTCAAGTTGGTCTCAATCACCTTATCGGGAACAACGATATCGGCGATTTTTCGACTCTTGGTCTCTTCCTGCTCGTAATCGCGGTCAACCAAGCTCTGCATAATGTAGAACAAGCCAATAGCGACTGGAATCGCCAGTACGCCACCGAGAACTATGCGAATTGCACTACCCATTACGATTAAGCCTCATCGTCAGTAGAGATACAGGGGGGCGCTGACAGCGCTGGACGCACCGTATCGATCAACTTTTCGACCGCAAATGCTGGCGTATCGCGGTCTACCTGGATGACCACATTGGCCTGAGGTGCTTCCTTTTTCGCAGCCTCAGCAACGCGTAGTGAGCGCTCCACCGGTACCTTATCTTTGTTGTAATAGATATCTCCACGTGAATCCACAGCAAAGATAATGGTGCCACGTTCACAGGCTTCGGTTGTGGTGGCCTGGGGCTTGAAAATTTCTATACCTGGCTCCTTCACAAAGGACGAAGTCACAATAAAGAAGATCAGCATAATGAAGACCACGTCGAGCATTGGCGTCAAATCAATTTGACTGCCATCTTGCTGGGACGCGGCTGAAGGCCGCTGGGCCTGATCTCGCATACTCATGTCATCAACCCCCGGCACTCGCCCAATTCACTGCACCGACACCAGCCTCGCGCGCGGCATCAGCAACATCGACTACAACACCCGACTTAGCGCCCTTTTCCACCTTAATAGTGAGCGGTGCCTCCGGATCTTCGGCGAGAAATCGTTGAATATTTGCACGCACGGCACGCACATCGACTCGGCGATTTTCCATCCAAATCTGTCCGTCCGAAGCGATCTCAACAACGATGCTGACCGAGTCATTGGGATCGGACTGTTGATTGTTGTCAGGTCGATTAACCTCAATCCCCGCTTCTTTGATAAATGACGCCACCACGATGAAGAAAATCAACATGATGAACACCACATCGAGCATGGGTGTTAAGTCGATCTCGGCGCCACCTTGATCCTGTTCTTTCGCAATTCTGCGCATGGATACTTATTCCTCCAAACATCCGATCAATGATCGGATGTGAGTTGATCCTCCAGGAACTGTTGTTCCCGGGCAGCAATGCGCTGCAGATAGGTGTTGGCGAAGAGCCCTGAAAGGGCTGCAACCATGCCGGCCATGGTCGGAATCGTCGATTTCTCGACACCACCAGCCATTGACTTGGCATCACCACCGCCGGTCACCGCCATCACGTTAAAGACCTCGATCATGCCCGTGACCGTACCAAGAAGACCTAGCAGTGGGCACAAAGCAACGCAGGTAGTAATGACAGCCATATTGTCATTAATCAACTCGCGGCTGCTCGAAAGCAACTTCATGCGCACCTGCTTGGCATTCCAGGAACGGCGCTCGCCGCGCTGTTCCCAATTAGCAACCACCTGGGCGCGGTCCTTCTTCCAAGAGGCTGAAAAGTAATACAACCGCTCAAAAATAAGTGTCCACATAAAGAACACCAGTGCGGCGATCAGCCAGAGAACGTCCCCACCTTTGTCCATAAAGTTGAGAACGGCTTCAATTATTACCGACATGGATCGGTCCTCTTCGCCCGTGGATTACTGTTTGTGTGCGCGCTCGGCGTGCTCGGCAACAATACCCGTGGCCTGCTCATTCAAAATATGAATGATGCGCTGCGAACGACCATTAACCACGGTGTGCAAAAGAACAGTGGGGATAGCCACCAACAGACCGAGTACGGTAGTTACCAGCGCGCCCGAAATACCACCGGCCATGGCCTTAGGATCCCCTGCACCAAAGATGGTGATGGCTTGGAAGGTGATAATCATACCGGTCACGGTACCCAGCAGTCCCATAAGAGGCGCCACCGCAGCAATGATTTTGAGCAGAGTCAAACCAGCCTCGAGCTTGGGTGTCTCTTTCAATACGCCCTCGGCCATCTTGAGCTCCAGGGTCTCGGGATCCATGCCTGGGTTGTCCTCGTGAATTTTCAGCACGCGACCCAAGGGGTTGTTGGTATTGGCCGTGCCCGACTTCAACTGCGAGCTCACCTTACCGCTCACCATGGTGAGCACTAACAACCGGAAGATGGCCAGCAAGAAAGCAAACGCACCGACGGCTGTAATGGCACAACCCACGTAACCGCCCTGATGCCAGCGTTCTTCAAGAGTGGGACTGTCGATGATGGCCGCTAGGAACGAACCGCCTGTAGGCCCAGTAGGGTCGATACCAAACTGATGCAGGCCTGAGCTGGCGTTGGCCAGAGCTGTGGCTTCAGCGTTGTAGCCACCACCGGGTTGACGGGGAAGCTCACTGAGCTTGCCGTTGTTGTAAGCTAAGTATTGGCCGCTGGTGTCGATAACATTAAATGCACCGATCCGAACCACTTCACGCTCACCAATCTCACCCGACGGGGTAGCAACCGCTGCAGTAAATTTTGATATCGAACCTTGCTCTTTAATCTCACGAAGCATTTCGTACCAAACGCGCTCAATTTCCGTCACCTTGGGCAACTTGTCTGAGCCGCTCATTTTTGCAATGAGATCCTTGAGGAAACCTTCGCGGTCTGGATACTCAGAGGATACCAACGACACTTCAATGTTTGATGCCAAGTCACCAGACGCTGCGGTGAGATGACCAAACAGCTCTGACAGCGTACCAAGACGCTCTTTCAGCTGCTCTTGCTTGGCGGCAATAAGCAATTCGTTGTCCTCGAACTGCTTCTCGAGACGAGAGGAACGCGCCTCCTCATTGGCCCGCTCTTGCTCGGCTCGCTTCAACTCAGCGGCCTGATTGGCCTTGTTTTGCACAAAACGCTTTTCGCGTGCAGCGTTCTCGACGGCGGCACGGGTTTTGCCCTGCTTCACCAAATCGAGTAGCTGATTCATATTTTCAGCGGCAATTTCCTGGGGCGTGGGTCCCGCGGGCACTTCTGGAGCGGGATCTTGGGCCGACGCGCCAACAGATGCCAGCGCACCAATGACAAGCAGGGCTGAAGCTTTAACAAACTGGGCAGTCATTTTAGTTGGCCTCCGGAGCCGCTACGGGCATGTTCAACAATTCAATAGTGGCTTGTTTCTTGGCAATGCGAACGCCCTTGCGTACTGCACTTGCATAATCACCAGCGGGCAGGGCATCCCAGCTCTGGGTGTCCTTATTCCAGGCACCGGTCTCTGCACCGTCAGTGGTTTGGTAAATCAGGGCGACGCGGCCAATACGCAAAATATCGACCTCACGCTCTGAGCCGTTCACTTCGATAGTGTCGCTGTAGGATTCAATACCGCGGCCGTATTGCAATTCGATCGAGTAGAGCTCGAGCACCTGGCGGAAAGCTTCAGCGGAAGTCACGTCAGAACGATCGAGATTATTGCGTACCGCTTCAATGTTACCCATGCGCGTGTCCAGATCGAATGGCATATCGAACTGCACAAACTGCTCAAGGCCATCGAGCATACGTACCACCAACGGTGGGATTTGACGTTGAATAACCGCCGCTTCCGAAATCGACTCGTCAATATCAGCGATACGGGCGTTCTGGTTGGCAATCTGGCGCTCTAGTCGGGCGTTGTATACCTTCAGACCGTCGATTTGCTTCATAACGGTCTTGTAGTCAGCAAGCAGATCGCGGGTTTCGTCGGCCAGTCGATCGATTTTGGCCTGTGAGCTGCGCGCTTCAGCGGTCCGCGCCTTGCCCACATCCAAAATGGCATCGAGGGACTGGGCGCTGGTGGAAGCTGCGACACCCAGGGCGCCGCCGGCGACACAGGCCGCGAGCAGAACAGTTTTAAATCGTTGCGTAGTCATGGGGTCGGTAATTCCTCTAGTGGACAAAAACCTGTGGCAGGACGCTGTGGGGCCCCACCCGCTGCATTGAACAGAGTTGATGTTTCGCGCTGATGACTTATAGCTTATGACTTGAATCGCGCAAGTTTTGAAACGCCAGAGTAACCGAGTCCATAACCTGCAAGCAAATTCATCATTTCCGTCAGTGATGTCTCAACAATTCGGAGACTATCGTCATCGCTTGAGATGCACAATACTGAAAGCGTGGCTGTTGCGGTCGCCAGCAGCAAAATCTTGCCGATCAACCTCGCGCCAGCCCTCTAAGAGACCTAGGTCGAAGGTAGCATCGCCGCTGACCACCCCGTGGACGCGGGTGACGATAATGTCGTCGGCGATACTCAGCGCCTGACGATAAATCTCAGCACCGCCAATAACATAGAGTGCCCGAGCATCATCAATCAATGCCTGCTGTTGCGCGCGCTCCACAGCGCCGTCCAGATTCTGAACAGGTTCGACCCCAGGTGCGCGCCAGTGGAGATCGCGTGTGAGCACAATATTGGTCCGCCCCGGCAGTGGGCGTCCCACCGACTCGAAGGTTTTTCGGCCCATGAGCACTGGACAGCCTAGGGTAGTTCGCTTGAAGTGACGCAAATCGTCGGGCAAATCCCATGGCAGAGCGTTGTTACGTCCGATCACGCCGTTATCGGCCACAGCCAAAACCATAACGATGGGCAGCTTGCTATCTGTCATATCGCCACCGGCGCCGGGATATGGGGCTGTGGTGTGTAACCCTCGAGCTGGAAATCCTCAAATCGATAATCAAACAAAGACGGAGGCTGTCGAACAATCGATAAAGTAGGCGGGGAGCTGGGTGTGCGCGTCAGCTGCAGAGCCACCTGCTCTTGGTGGTTGTGGTAGATGTGGGCGTCCCCCAAAGACACCACGATGTCGGCAACCTGTAAACCCGCTTGCTGGGCCAACATATGCGTCAGCAACGCAACCGACGCAATATTGAAAGGCAGGCCTAGGAAGACGTCGCTCGAACGGATATACAACTGCGTCGATAACGCGCCATTAGCCACATAAAATTGATAGAGCAAATGACAAGGGGGTAGTGCCATACGCCCAGCACGAACATTGTCTTGGGGCGATAAGCCCTCGTCAGGTAAGTACTCGACATTCCAAGCGTGAAATAAGATGCGCCGACTTTCCGGGCGATGTCGAAGACAATCGAGTACGTACTGCAGCTGGTCAATGCTACCACCGTCACGTGTCGGCCACTGACGCCATTGCGCTCCGTAGAGCGGCCCCAAATCACCCTCCTCAGTTGCCCACTCATCCCAAATTGACACACCGTTCTCTTTTAACCAGGCGGTGTTGGTATCGCCACTGAGGAACCAAAGTAACTCATTGACAACACTCTTGAAGTGGATCTTCTTCGTCGTGAGTAGAGGAAAGCCCTCTGTTAAGTTACAGCGCAACTGCCGACCGAATACCGATCGGGTGCCAGTGCCAGTGCGATCACCACGATCGACACCGTTATCACGAATGTCGGCCAAAAGGTCGAGATAAGCTTGCATGTTTCATCCAAAAATCAGGTTGGTTAATGCTGCGAGCGGCGGTAAGCCATTATCAGGAGCCAAGCGCCCAAACCCATCATGGGCACGCACAATAGCTGGCCTCGGGTAAGCCATCCGAAGGCGTCGAAACCAATATGGGCATCGGGTTCTCGGAAAAATTCTGCTGTGAAGCGCAGACATCCGTACCCCAACAGGAACAGGCCCGCCACCGACCAGGTCGGGCGTGGCTTGCGGCTAAACCACAGCACCACGGCAAATAACAACATGCCCTCTAGGGCAAATTGATAAAGCTGTGAAGGATGCCGCGCCAATTGCAGTGGATCGTTGGGGAACACCATGCCAAAAACACTATCGGTGGGCCGACCCCATAATTCTTGGCCTATAAAATTACCCAGTCGACCCAGAGCGAGCCCCACGGGGGCCAGAGGTGCCACGAAATCTGCCAAGCGACCGAATTCAATACCGTTTCGTCGGGCAAAAAAAGCCAGCGCCACAATGACGCCCAAAAGACCTCCGTGAAATGCCATGCCCCCTTCCCACACACGTATCAGCCAGCTGGGGTCGCTTACTAGGCGGTCCCAGCCGTAGAACAGTGTATAACCAAGGCGCCCCCCCAGTACGATACCCAGGGCAGCATAAAAGATCAGGTCATCGATATGCTGGCGCTGTACAGGAGAATCTGGCCGCTGACTGCGAGCCACTGCCAGCCACCAAGCGAACAGCAAGCCAGCCAGATAGGTCAAACCATACCAGTGGATTTTCAACGGCCCCAAAGCAACGGCTACGGGGTCAATGTGGGGATAGGGAATCACGACATGCTCCGAGTACCATCCGCGTTGATGGCGGTGTCACCTTTACCGCGCAGATAACGCTGCAAATCTAAATTGTGGAGTAACTCATCGACCTTTGCACCCACCTCATCTGCCGTCCAAAGTTCGGAGATGCTCTCGAGTAGGGCCTGGGCATCGCTGAGAGATAACGAGGTCAGAATTTTTTTAACACGAGGCAAATTGGCAGCATTCATCGACAACTGATCGAAGCCCATCGCCAACAATAGAGGCACCGCTCGGGGATCACCCGCTAACTCACCGCAGATACTTACCGTTTTGCCATGACTGTGGGCAGCCCCAACCACATTTTGCAGCGCCGCCAACACAGCGGGATGCAGTGTACGGTACAGGTCTGCAACCCGGGCATTGTTGCGATCTACCGCCAGCAAATATTGGGTCAAGTCATTAGAGCCCACCGACAAGAAGTCAATTTGCGACGCCAGAGCGCCTGCCAAATACACCGCCGACGGTACTTCAATCATGACACCCACCGGCGGGAATGGCTCAGTATAGCCCTCGCTTTGCACCTCGAGATGACAACGCTGAATCAACGCGAGCGCTTCTTGCAGCTCCTCGATGCCTGAGATCATCGGCAACAAAATACGCAAATTACCCAACTGCTCATTGGCCTTAAGCATTGCCCGCACTTGCGCTAGGAAAATCTCTGGATGGTCGAGGGTCACGCGTATGCCGCGCCAGCCCAAGAACGGATTGTCTTCGGTAATCGGAAAGTAGGGGAGCGACTTGTCGCCGCCAATATCCAGTGTGCGCATAGTAACGGGTGCCGGAGCAAAGGCCGCCAACTGCTCCCGATACAACAGGCGCTGCTCTTCCTCGCTGGGGAAACGGTCGCGCAACAAAAAAGAAACTTCGGTTCGGTACAGGCCCACACCCTCGGCACCGTTCTCGAGCGCTCTTTGTACATCCGCCACAATGCCGGTATTTACCCAAAGAGGAATATGGTGGCCATCGAGGGTATTGCAGGGAACATCGTTAAGTGTCGCCAACTCCCGAGATAGGGCGCGGTCCTCGTCGACTAAATGCTGGAATCGACGCAGTGCTTCCGGGTGTGGGTTAATGTATACACGGCCGTTGTAGCCATCGACGACCAGCTGACGATCTTCCAGTCGCGCATAAGGTAAATCGGCCGCTCCCATCACCGCCGGTACACCCATGCCCCGGGCAAGAATAGCCGCGTGGCTGTTACCTGAGCCCCGCAGCGATACCACGCCCACGAGATTTTCTCGCGGCACCTCACCCAGCGCAGATGCGGTAATTTCCTCAGCCACCAGCACTGTGCGCTGTGGCCAACTTCGCCGGCTGGTCTCTTCGTCTTGAAGGTAGCTCAGTACGCGGGTGCCCAAATCGCGCACATCGACCGCTCGTTCACGCAAATAGCTGTGCTCCATCCGCTCGAAATGCCGAATATGCTTGATCATGACCTGACTGAGCGCGCCTTGGGCCCACTCACCAGACTTGATAAGTGCAGCCACTTCGCCGCCAAGAGTCGAGTCGTCGAGGATATTAAGATAAACCCCAAATAGTGCGTGATCCTCGGGCGATAACTCGTCTTTAAGATTGGCGGCAACGACTTCGATATCGTCGCGAACTCGCGCCAATGCGCTTCTAAATGCGCGTAATTCCTCTTTCCGATCAACAGCCAGGCGCGAGGGAACGGCCATTAAATCGGCGGTTGGGGATACAAAGACACCCGTACCAATACCGATGCCAGGGCTACCCGGGATACCCACAATGCGATTGATATTGTTAGGGCGATGATCTTGATCAATGACCGCTCCTGCCATCTCAGCGTGGGCTATGACCCCCGCTAGTTGGGCAGAAACGGTAATCAAAAAGGATTCTTCTTCGTCACTAAAACGACGCTGGACGGCCTGCTGTACTATCAAAACCCCCAGCAAATCCCGCTGGTGGATGATGGGGGCGCCCATAAAGGTGTCGTAGCTCTCTTCCCCCAATCCCGGGACAAGCTGGAAGCTAGGGTGATCTCTGGCGTCTGAAAGATTGAGCAATTCGCCACGACTGGCAACCCAACCGACCAAACCTTCTTCCATAGCAAGGGAGAAACTGCCAACCTTCTCTGGGTTTAATCCCTCTGTGGCTCGAAACACCAAGCGGTTACTCGATCGATCCCTAAGGTAGACCGTGCACACATCGGTGGCCATCGCCGCACGCACCTCATGCACAATGAGATTGAGCGATTCCGGCAGGCTATCTGCCTCGTTGACCGCTTGGATGATTCTACGCAACGTCTCGAGCACGGCCCTATCCCGCTTTTCTGCGTTTTCGCTGGGGTATTAGCGCCGGAAGCAATTCACCCAAAGCCGCTCGGTAGACATCGCGCTTGAAATCGACCACCGCCGTTACCGGATACCACCAAGACACCCAGCGCCAATCATCAAATTCCGGGTCGTCATGGGCATCGACCTGTACCGCGCTGTCATCGGCGTCGAGGCGCAGCAAAAACCATTTTTGTTTTTGCCCGATACAGACCGGCCGTTCATGTTTGCGGATAAACCGAGCGGGCAAGCGATACCGCAACCAGCCCTTGGTGCAGCCTAGAATGCTGACATGGGATGGCTCCAGACCAATCTCTTCAGTAAGCTCCCGAAACATAGCCTGTTCGGCCGTTTCACCACCGTGCATGCCACCTTGGGGGAATTGCCAAGAACCACGCCCGCCAATTCTACGGCCCCAAAGCACCTCACCTTCGTGGTTACAGACAATAATGCCCACGTTCGGCCGGAAGCCCTGACGGTCGATGATTCGGTCTGAAGAGGTGCCAGCCAAAAATTAATGCTCCAATAACGCTGTATTTGTTGATAGCTTGCGCTGTCGCTATTCTTTCATACCCGAGTCCACTTGCGTGGGCAACCTTTCATTCATTCCCAGAATTGAGACAAGCTGTGGCACTAGCCTTATTCGATTTAGACAACACACTGCTCGCCGGTGACTCCGACCACAGTTTTGGGTTGTTCCTCTGTACCCAAGGCCTCGTTGATGCACAAACCTATCGCGCTGCCACCGATGCGTTCTATGCCGATTACCAATCGGGGACCCTAAATATCCACAGCTACTTACAGCACGCGCTGAGCCCCTTTATCGGTAAAACACCCGATGAGCTGGCACCTCTACTCGACAAATTTCTTCACGACTGGGTGGAGCCCATAGTGCTGCCCGAAGCAGAAGCCCTTGTCGAGCAACATCGCCAGCGCGGGGATACCTTGGTCATCATTACCGCCACCAACACCATCGTTACAGCGCCCATCGCGCAGCGACTCGGCGTTGGGACGCTGATAGGCTGCGAAGCCGAGCTGATTGATGGGCGCTATTCAGGGCAGCCTATTGGCACGCCGTCATTTCGCGAAGGTAAAGTCAAACGCTTGCACACATGGTTAGAGGACACCGGTCACTCGTTAGGGGGAGCTCACTTTTACAGTGATAGTCATAACGACCTACCCCTATTAGAACGGGTTGATAATCCCGTGGCTGTCGATCCCGATGCTCAATTGCGAGCCATTGCTTTGGAAAGGGGCTGGCGCATCCTATCGCTCAGACCCTAACAATAGACGGGCTTAAGCGTCTTCCTCGCAATGATTGGTATAGTCATCAGCCGACAATAAGCCATCCAACTCGGAGGTATCTTCGGGCTGTAGGCGATAGAACCAGCCATCGTTATACGGGTCAGCGTTGACCGTTTCTGGCGCATCTTCAAGCACTTCGTTAACGGCTATGACTTCACCGGCGATGGGACTGTAGATGTCTGAGGCCGCTTTGACCGATTCAACCACGCCTGCCTGCTCTCCCCCTGCCAAGGCATCACCGACGGTAGGCACTTCTATATACACCACGTCACCCAATGCTTCTTGAGCGTGATGGGTAATACCCACTGTGACCGAGCCATCTTCCTCTAGACGTGCCCATTCGTGGGTTTTTGCATACTTAAGTTCAGTCGGATTGCTCATGGGTTCCTTGTTCCTGTAATGTGAGGAGAGGTAGGTAGCTGGTGATCGCCAACGGGCGCTAAAGATGCCGCTAAAGTCCCTCGGCTGCAAGCGCTTGCGCGGCAAACCAACGCTTTAGCAATGGTGTTTGGTTCACCCAGTTGAGCCCAACATTGCGCGCCGCTAAGGTCAGCGGATGACGATTGCCAAAGCCACGTTTAAAGGCTTCCATGGCCGCCATCATCGCTAAATTATCGGTTTTTCGCCGACGCTGGTAACGCCGAAGTAACGCCGCTTTACCCCAATCGAGATCATCGTGATAAGCGGTGCTCACAACATTGGCCAACACACCGACATCGGCAAGACCTAAATTGATGCCCTGCCCCGCTAGTGGGTGGATACTGTGAGCGGCATCAGCCACCAAAGCCAATCGGTCGGTTACGTAATCCACCGCATGGCTCTGATTTAGCGGGAATACTGCGCGGGCACCAATGGCGCACACTGCCGGCGCATTACCCGCCAATGCTCCATTCAACGCGCGTATAAATCCATTGCTGTCTAGCGACATTAAGCGCTCCCAGTCAGGATCGTCGACCGACCAGACAATAGAGCAGAGGCAGGGATCAGCAAGGGGCAATAGGGCAATGGGTCCAGTGGCTGTAAACGCTTGGAAGCAAGTCCCTTGGTGGGGCCTTTCAAGGGCGACAGTGGCCACGATGGCACCCTGATGATAAGACCAGCTGCGTGTTTTGAAGCCGGCCATATCGCGCAAACGTGAGCGTGCGCCGTCGGCGGCAACAAGCAGGGGAGCTGACCACTGGGCATCTGATTGGGTAGTAACAGTGATACCTTGACGATCGCGAGCCAAACGCTCAACGCCGTCACCCCATTCAATGCGCACCCGCGAGGACCGCTCCACCACCGACAATAACGCATCGACAGTTACACGGTTCTCAACGATATAGCCAAGATCGGTGACGCCAACATCCACCGCCTTGAATTCGATACTGCCAGTGCCTTCAGCATCCCAGACGTGCATGGCTTGGTACGGTGCCATGCGCTGGCAATCAACGTTTGTCCAAGCGCCGACACGACGTAGCAAGCCTACTGACGCCGGCGTCAATGCGCTGACTCTGCGATCCCACTGATCAATATCCGTACCCGAGGGGAGCGAAGAAGGTCGAGAGTGGGCTTCCAGCAACAACACCGACAGGCCAGACTGGGCCAGTAGGGCACTTAGCGTGAGCCCGGCAATGCCCGCTCCAGCGATGATGACATCCTGATCATAATGGCTCATAGGGATAACTCGGGTGGCATTTTGCCTAAGGTTCGGTTGCCTGAGGTTCGGTTGCCTGAGGTTGGGTTGCCGGGGGTTGGCATGACGGAAACCTGCGCCAATCGCCGATCGGCGGCAGTGCCCTGACGAGCCACCCAACGACGCAACGGTGGCAGTAAATCAAGACCTGCGAGTGCCATATCCCGAGGCGTATTCAACCCCCAGGCAAGTGGTGAAAAAAGCGTTGCCAGTGTATCAGTAGCAGCCATTGTATTGGTCTGGTCTGCCTCAACCGCTTGCTCATAGCGACGCAAGGTCGTCACTGACCCAAGTGGTTCGCCACGCGCCATCGACTCGCTCAAGGTAGCGGCCAACGCCAAACTATCGCGCAGCGATAAATTCAAACCTTGGCCCGCTACCGGGTGTAGGCCATGGGCCGCATTACCCGCCACCAGAAAACCTTGGCGTACCTGCTCCCGTGCCCGTATCCGCAGCAGCGACCAGCGAGAGCGGACACCCATGTCGAGAACAGCACCAAGCCGCCAACCAAATGCCTGCTGAAGCGCAGACATCAGTTCACCATCATCACAATCGGTGTAGTGATCTGCCTGATCGGGGGTCATGGACCAGACAAGGTTAAAGCGCTGTTGAGTAGCAGCGGCGTGTGGTAGAGGTAATAACGCCAAAGGCCCGTTGGGGGTGAAACGCTCAAACGCGGTCCCCTGCTGGGTGCCCTCGAACAGGCAATTGGCAACTAACGCCACCTGTTGTACGTCGCGCGCGTCGGCCGCAATACCCAGTTGCTCTCGAAAGCTTGAGTGGGCACCATCAGCAACGATCACAAGATCTGCCGACAAATGTGAGCCATCGCCCAATTGCACGGCAGGTGTTGACCCAGGCACTAAACGCACCACATCGCAGGGAGCCTGCACCACAACACCCTGCTGATCGGCAGCGGATTTCAAACCACGGCCAATAAGATGATTATCAACCACCCAACCCAAACAAGGCTCTCCCAACTCTTCGGCTGACATAAGCGTGCTGCCAAACCGGTGTTGATTGGACACATGTATGCGTCGGATAGGCGCTCCCAATGGCAGTACCTGATCAGCAACGTGATAGCGCTTCAGAATAGCGGCGCTGGCCAAATTCAGCGCCGATGCTCGTGTGTCCAAGGGGTTGGGGCTGACATCATCGGTGGGTAGCGCTCTCGCCTCGAGCACACGGACAGATGCAGTAGGCAATGCGTGCTTCACTGCAAGCCCAAAGGCAAGGCCAACCATGCCACCGCCCACTACCAAGACCGATGGGGTCATAGGTCAGGCAGACGCCATAAGCGCTTCAATCGCATCGACGGTCTTGGGCACTCCGTCGGTTAAGACCTCACAACCCGAGCTGGTCACAGCGACGTCATCCTCGATACGTATACCAATCCCTCGCCACTTAGCGGGCACGTTAGTGTTATCGGGTGCAACATAAATACCGGGTTCGATGGTTAACACCATACCCGGCTCCAGTTGACGCCACTTGCCGTCGACCCGGTAGTCACCCACGTCGTGAACGTCCATACCCAGCCAATGACCAGCGCGATGCATATAGAAGTCCGTATAGGCGCCCTCTTTGATGAGGGTTTTTTCATCGCCTTCCAAAAGACCCAGCTCCAACAGACCACGGGTAATTACGCGCACCGTGGCATCATGGGGTTGGTTCCAAGCGTTGCCGGGTTTGACTTTGGCAATGGCGGCCAGTTGCGCCTTCAACACAATATCGTAGAGGGCTTTTTGCTCTGGACTAAAACGTCCATTGACCGGGAAAGTTCGGGTGATATCGGCGGCGTAGCCCGCGTACTCGCAACCCGCATCTATCAAAACAAGATCGCCATCGACGAGCTTGTCGCGGTTCTCGGTGTAATGTAGAACGCAGGCGTTGGCCCCAGCACCCACAATGCTGTTGTAGGCCGGATAACGGGCGCCGTTCTCGGTAAACTCGTGCAAGATCGCTGACTCAAGGTGATACTCAAAGCGACCGGGCCTACACTCTCGCATCGCACGACAATGCGCGTCCGCTGAAATTTGACCGGCTTTGCGCATGATCTTGAGTTCAGCAGCGCTCTTAATCAACCGCTGCTCGTGGAGCAAGAACGCCAAATCGGTAAAGTCTCCCGGTGGCTTAGCACCGGTGCGAACCTTGGCACGAATAGCATTTACCCAAGCCATGACTTGACGATCGAATACGTCGTTATTGCCCATCGAGTAGTAGACATGGGTCCTACCCTCTATAAGGCCCGGAAGAATGTCGTCAATATCATCGATCGGGAAAGCGTCATCCATCCCAAATTCAGCCACTGCACCTTCGGGACCCGCTCTGTAGCCGTTCCAGAGCTCGAGCTGAGGATCGCGATCTCGACAGAATAGAATGATTTGGCCCTGACGCCGTCCGGGCACCAGCGCCAACACCGCATCGGGCTCGTCAAAGCCCGTCAAATACATAAAGTCACTGTCTTGGCGAAATGGGTACTCGGTATCGCGACTGCGGGTGACCTCCCGCGCCGCCGGAATCAGCGCAATACTGTTGCTGTCCATCATACCCATCAGGTTACGTCGACGGCGTGCGTACTCAGCTTTACTTATTTTCACAATATCGTCCTGTGGTGGTATTAATGCTATTCGTCAAAGGCACTTTGCATGACGTTTAAAGCCGCCATACGACAGTACTCTAACAACTCCTCAAGCTCGCGGGCCGCTTCTTCACTCTCTGGCTCATCAAGATCTATCTGGGCAATAGCGGCGAAATCTTTGACGGCCTCGGCAGTAGTGGGTTCGATGGTGGCATTACTGCCGCTCTCTTGGGTAGCCACCGCTTGGGTAAAGCCCGTAAGAAAACCCGACGCCCAGCGCGCCAGTGACATCAGACGATGCTCGAAGGGCTCGTCATCATCGGGCATCATAGGCGTGAAAGCGAAATCAGTATCGAGCACCGCACTGCGGGTAGCTGCCATGATGCGATGGCTAAAATCCGCAACCTCACCATGCAAATCGACACCCAAACAACGCTCCAACAACGCTAAAGCGGTATCGCGCTGAGCCTCTTGGTTCATCGTAAAACCCGCGGCCATTAACCCCGCGACGGCGCCGTGTAGCTCCGACGGATTCAGAGTAAGGCCTGCACCAAACAGTACATCTGCAGCTTCCTGCCACAGGGGCATATCTTCGTAGTCCCCAAGCTTATCGACTAGCACAATGTCTCCCTATTGCTACCCACGGCAGCCTGTAATACCTGTTATTCGAAGTGTTGGGCATTGCTTTGAATTGCAAAGAGTTTCCACTCATTGACCACACTGGCTGCCGAACCTATAGTGATGCGAAATCTTTTGTCAGTGTACCCGTCGTGGCCGAGAAACTCATCCAAGCCCTTGAAGCCAAGGTGGCCGATCTTATCGCACTCAGCCATGAGTTGAATCGCGAAAATCGGCAGTTGAAATTACGCACCGCCGAATTGCAGCGTGAACGCAAAGAGCTGCTCGAGCGACAACGCAAAGCCAGCGAGGCAGTCGACAATACACTGCAGCGTCTGCGCAACATTGAGGGTAGCTCGTGACTCGCACTCCTACAGTTACCGTCGAAATCCTCGACAAACCCTATCAGGTGGCCTGTCCTCCCGAACAAGAGCAGGCGCTATTGGCCGCTGCACGTCACCTCGATCAGCAAATGCGCGATATTCGAGCGACTGGTAAGGTAATCGGATTAGAACGCGTCGCCATCATGACGGCGCTCAATCTCAGCTACGAGGTACTGAATTTGCGCGACGGCAAACCCGCGAGTGCTGCCGACGATCAGGAAAATCGCATCAAAAGCCTCAATAGCCAACTAGACGAAGCGCTCTACCAGTTAAGACAACTGGAAATCAACTAAGCATACTCCGTTATACTGGGGGTGCGCCTGGCGTATTCGCCAGACAGTCAGTCCTCGAGCCGATAATGCACCACCCGGGGACCATCTAACGTCGCTGTTGTGCAAGTCCGGCATGACCGGAAAGCCTGATGCGGCGTGGTGGTCACCACCTTGAGCCGCAGGGTTCAAGGGCGACACTGTCAGCGGTACGCCGGGTTTTTATTGACACCGACGTTCGTGCTAGGAGCAACATCTGCCCAATGCTGGGATCAGAACAGGATCAAGCCGCGGCCGTGTTGAAAAGCACGTTACGTGCTCGGCTCAAGACTCATCGAACGCAACTAGGCCACGAGCTACATGCATATGCCTCTGATTTCGCTGCACGGGCCATTATGCAATTACCCGAGTGGGCATCAGTACGCTGCCTCGCGTCTTATCTTCCGGTAACTCACGAATTCGATCCCTGCGCTATTGATAGTGCCGCACGCAGCCGAGGCATGTCGGTCGTTTATCCCCGAATAATCGGCCCTGGCCTGCTCGAATTCAGACACTGGGCGCCAGGCGAAGCTCTTGAGAGTGTGCAGTATGGCCTTCGGCAACCGAGCGAAGGTGCCGGCCAGTGCTTACCCGCTGATATCGACATGGTTTTAGTGCCGCTGGTCGGCTGGGATATGCAGGGGGGCCGCTTGGGCTATGGTGGAGGCTACTACGATCGCGTGTTGCCTACCCTGCAGGCTGTCACCATTGGCTTGGGTTTCGAGTGCCAAAAAGTAGCGGTGTTACCGCGGGAAAGTCATGACCGATCACTGGCGTTACTAGCTAGTGAGAAGAAGCTTTACCGCTTTTCTTCACCGGATGGCGTCAACGGATAAAAATGCCAGCCTGCTCAGGAGCCATTCTTGGGCTTGAATCGTCACCCATAAGGGACGCCGAGGCGGCCCCAAAAGCAACCACAAGTACCAAAATCCACAACATGTCGGGTTTATTAGCGTTCATTGTGATGACAATTCCTGGCTGTCCCCGTATCCAGTGAGTCAGCGATTTCGGGGCCAAAAACGCAAAATACAGCCGTGATAAGTGTTTACCGCTGTTTATTACTGTAGAAGATAGCGCAAACAATTATATTTTCAAGAATTATTCACATTTTTTTTAACGCATTCCCGACCCTTTTCGTCCTGCGAGATACGTTTGGTATGCCGCGTTATCGGTCTCATCCCAATAGCGGTAACCCACCCGGTCGAGTGCAGCCCGAAGACAAGCGCGACGACCGGTGGGCACTTGAAATCCCACTAATATGCGGCCATAGGCGGCTCCATGATTACGATAATGGAACAGCGAGATATTGAATTCGTTGCCCAGAGCACTCAGAAAGTTCATCAGGGCGCCAGGGCGCTCGGGAAACTCCACTCGAAAAACCCGCTCATCATTCACTACGCCCGGGGCGTGGCCACCGACCATATGACGGATATGTAATTTGGCGGTTTCGTTGTCGGTTAAATCGAGGGTGGCATAGCCCATGCCTTCAAGTCGCCCTGATAATTGTTCGAGGTCATTGCCGCCGGGTGTGACACTGAGCCCAACAAACACCGTGGCGTGACTATCGTCGGCGTAACGGTAATTGAATTCCGTGATGTTGCGCTTACCGAGGGCACTGCAGAACGCATGAAAAGCACCCGGCTTCTCGGGAATAGTGACACTTACAATGGCTTCTCGACGCTCACCAATTTCCGTGCGCTCAGAAATGTAACGCAGGCGATCGAAGTTGGTGTTGGCACCGCTAACGGTGGCCGCCATCGTCGCGCCGGTGAGACCATGCTCCTGAGTAAATTTTTTCATCCCCGCCACAGCCAATGCGCCTGCGGGCTCAGCAATTGCGCGCGTGTCCTCGAAAATATCTTTAACCCCAGCACAAATTTCGTCAGTAGTGACGGTAATGACGTCATCAACACAAGCGCGAATAAGCCTAAACGTCTCTTTACCGACCTGCGCCACAGCGCAGCCATCGGCGAATATACCCACTTGCTTCAGGGTCACTCTCCGACCACGGTCAAGGGCCGCGCGCGCGCAGGCTGCGTCTTCAGGTTCAACGCCAATGACCCGCGTGTTGGGCCAAATGTATTTTAAATAGGCAGCCATGCCTGCAATCAGACCGCCTCCGCCGACGCAAACAAAGACATAATCGAGGGGCGCGTGGGCCTGACGAGCAATCTCCATGGCAACGGTGCCTTGACCTGCAATGACGTCAGGGTCATCGAAGGGGTGTAGGAATGTCATGTGATTCTGCTCAACCAAGGTCTTGGCACGTGCCGCTGCTTCATCGAAGGTGTCGCCATGGAGTACAACCTTGGCACCGCGACTACGGACGGCGTCAACCTTAATCGTGGGGGTAGTCACCGGCATCACAATAATGGCTTTAATCCCCAACTTTTGCGCACCTAGCGCAACGCCCTGGGCGTGATTACCGGCTGAGGCCGCAACAACGCCCCGCGCACGCGCCTCATCGCTGAGCTGCACCATCTTGTTGTAGGCACCCCGGCACTTAAATGAGAACACAGGTTGCAGATCTTCACGCTTTAACCAGGCCTCATTACCAATGCGTGCCGATATGAGCGGCGCATAATCGAGAGGTGTCTCTCGGGCAACATCGTATACCCGAGCATTTAAAATACGTTTGATGTAGGACTCTGGCATAACTCGCTCGCCTGCTAATAACAGCACGCCATAATACGGACTGGCTCCTTGGTGTCATAGGCCTAGTAATAGGTCCTATGTTTTACGTTTGCGGCGAGGGCGCGCATCAAGGAGAATACGGCCTCGAAAATTACCCCCCCGTGGAGTCTCAATGCCATCCCGACAACAACTCGCCAACGCCATCCGCGCGTTGAGTATGGACGCCGTGCAGGCGGCAAATAGTGGTCATCCAGGTGCACCAATGGGTATGGCAGACATTGCCGAAGTGCTGTGGAACGATTACTTAAAGCACAACCCCAACAACCCTGACTGGCCAGACCGCGATCGCTTTGTACTGTCCAATGGCCACGGCTCCATGCTGATTTATAGCTTGCTCCACCTCACCGGCTATGAATTGACGATCGATGATCTCAAAAGCTTTCGGCAGCTCCACGCCAAAACCGCAGGGCACCCAGAGTTTGGCTATGCCCCTGGCGTTGAGACGACGACAGGCCCCCTGGGCCAAGGCTTGGCCAATGCAGTGGGCATGGCGCTTGCTGAAAAAGTATTGGCGGCAGAATTTAATCGCGACGGTCACACCGTGGTTGATCACAGGACGTGGGTATTTCTAGGCGATGGCTGCTTAATGGAGGGCATCTCCCACGAAGTATGTTCCCTTGCCGGCACGCTGGGGCTCGGGAAGTTGGTAGCCTTTTACGATGACAACGGCATCTCGATTGATGGCGAAGTCGAGGGTTGGTTTACTGACGACACCCCCAAGCGTTTCGAAAGTTACGGTTGGCAGGTAATACCGGCAGTCGATGGCCATGATCCAGAAGCCATCTCGGCGGCTATCGATGCGGCTATCGCCGATAGTTCGCGGCCCAGCCTCATCTGTTGTAAAACCATCATCGGCAAGGGAGCCCCCAACAAGCAGGGCACCGAGTCTTGCCACGGTGCGCCCCTTGGTGCCGAAGAAATCGCTGCCACAAGAGACGCGCTGGGCTGGTCCCACGCAGCCTTCGACATTCCCAGCGACATTTATGCTCAATGGAATGCCAGCGAGCGTGGCGCCAGGGCAGAAGCAGCCTGGCAAAAAGCACTTGAGAGCTATGCTAATGCCCACCCCACTACCGCCAGCGAGCTGGCACGTCGCTTGAGTGGTGAGCTGCCCGCCGATTTCGAAACCAAAATAAACGATGTCATTGCATTGTGGGCCGACACCGCTGCAGACGTGGCTTCTCGTAAAGCCTCTCAGCAAACGCTGAATGCGCTTGGGCCTCTGGTACCCGAGCTTTTGGGTGGCTCAGCCGATTTGGCCGGTTCAAATCTCACACTTTGGCAAGGTTCAAAAGGGGTGTCAGCCCAAGACAGTGCTGGCAACTATGTCTATTACGGTGTCCGAGAATTTGGCATGTCTGCCATTATGAACGGTATTGCTCTGCACCGTGGGTTCATTCCCTATGGCGCTACATTCTTGATCTTCATGGAGTACGCGCGTAATGCGGTGCGCATGGCAGCACTAATGCGTCAACGGGTCATTTTTGTCTATACCCACGACTCCATCGGTTTGGGTGAAGACGGGCCCACCCATCAGCCAGTCGAGCAGCTGACGTCATTGCGCACCACACCCAACCTTGAAACATGGCGGCCCTGCGACACGGTTGAATCGGCGGTGTGCTGGAAAATGGCGGTTATGCGAAGTGACGGCCCATCGGCATTGGTGTTCTCTCGCCAGACATTGGCACACCAGTATCGTGCAGCCGGCAAGTTATCGGACATTGAGCGGGGTGGATACACCTTGGTACCAGAAGTCGGTGAGCTCGATGCCATCATTATTGCCACTGGCTCCGAGGTAAATCTGGCGGTGCAGGCAGCCCAGCGACTGTCAGAGCAAGGCCGAGGCATCCGGGTTGTGTCTATGCCCTGTGCCGAGCGCTTTATGGCGCAAGATGCAATGTACCGAGAGTCCGTGCTTCCGAGTCACGTATTGGCGCGGGTAGCGGTTGAAGCGGGGCACGCCGATTATTGGTATAAATTCGTGGGCCTCGATGGCCGTGTTGTGGGCATGACCAGCTTTGGTGAATCAGCGCCTGGTGACGTGCTCATGCAGGAGTACGGCTTCACGGTCGACAATGTTATGGTCGCTGTTGAGGACGTGATACTCGATTGAGCTACCGCCTCGCCATTAATGGCTTCGGCCGCATCGGCCGCACCGCTTTTCGCGCTTGGGCGCAGCGGCCAGAAGCCCGACAGTCACTGACCCTAGCCGCGATTAACGAGCTAGCTGACAGTGAGACCGTTGCGCATTTGGCACGGTACGATTCAACCCACGGCCGCTTTCCCGGCACTGTCACACTTGAGCCCTCGCTGAAACCCGCGACTACCCAGCAGGGACATGTTGCGAGAGAACAAACCACTGACTTGGTGGTCGATGGCGAGGCGATTAAGTTGTTGTCGCACCGCCAGTTGTCGGAGCTACCCTGGGGCGAATACAACATCGACTTGGTTTTAGAGTGCACCGGTGCTTTTACAGATCGAGCAACAGCTGATCTACACCTTAATGCTGGGGCCAAACGGGTTTTATTATCACAGCCGGCAGAACCCACAGTCGATGCCACCATTGTGTGGGGCCTAAACCAAACCAGCCTACAGGGCTGCGAAACAGTGATTTCAGCGGGGTCGTGTACCACGAATGCCCTATGTCCGGTACTACAAGTCATCGATGCTGCCTTTGGTATTGAGGCAGGTACCGTGACCACGGTGCACTCAGCCATGAACGATCAACCGGTTCTGGACGCTTACCACAACACCGATCTACGTAAAACACGCGCGGCATTCCACTCGATCATACCGGTGGACACAGGCTTAGCCATTGGCGTGCCGCGTATCCTGCCACAACTTGAGGGCAAGCTGACGGCTCATGCCCTGCGTGTTCCAACGCTGAATGTATCGGCTATGGATGTTGCTATTTATACCCAGCGGCCATGCTCGCGCGCAGCTGTTAATGATGCGCTGAAAGCGGCCGCTGACAGCTCATTATCGGGCATTCTTGGCTTTACCACCGAACCGCTGGCATCCTGTGATTTTAATGGCGATACACGTTCCAGCGTGGTTGATGCCAGCCAAACCCAAGTGAGTAGCAATCGGCTGGTAAAAGTATTGATTTGGTTTGATAACGAGTGGGCATACGCCAATCGACTATTGGATATCGCCCTTTACTTTAGGGACATGAAATTCAAGCGGCGGTGACAACCGTTTACGCAGGGCCATTTACGCAGGGCCATGCCAAATAATTTGGGTGGGCAAGTTTCGTTAATCGCTAACGGAATACAGGAGACAACATGAAGCAAATGACCGAGTTAGATCTAGTGGGTAAACGCGTGCTCATTCGTGAAGATCTCAACGTGCCCATCAAAAATGGTGAAGTCACCAGCGACGCGCGGCTCAAGGCTGCTGTGCCAACGATTAAAACGGCGCTGTCGGCAGGTGCGGGCGTGATATTGATGTCGCACTTAGGTCGCCCCGAGGAAGGTGTGTTCGATGCAGCTTATTCGATGGCACCGGTTGCTGCCCAACTCGCTACTCTGCTTGGAATGCCGGTACCGGTTATCAGTGAGTGGCAATCCGCCACGGTCGCACCCGGCGAAGTCGTGCTGCTGGAAAACGTGCGTTTCAATCCCGGTGAGAAGCGCAATGATGAAACACTGTCCAAGCAATACGCCCAACTCTGTGATGTCTTTGTGATGGATGCGTTTGGTACAGCGCACAGGGCCCAGGCCTCAACTCACGGTGTGGGTTTACATGCCAATGTGGCATGCGCCGGCCCACTGTTGGCCGCAGAACTGAGCGCGCTCGAACGAGCGCTCTCGGCACCGGCAAAGCCCATGGTGGCGATTGTGGGTGGCTCGAAGGTGTCGACCAAACTGGAGGTGCTTGAGCAGCTGGCAGAGCGGTGTGACAGCCTGGTCGTAGGCGGAGGTATTGCGAATACGTTTCTTGCTGCGGCGGGCTACCCGGTGGGCAAATCACTGTGTGAACACGATTTGATTGAAACCGCTCGCGCACTAATGGACAAGACCCATATCCCGCTACCCATCGATGTTGTCGTGGCGAGCGAGTTTAGCGAGTCCGCAGAAGCGACAGTCAAGCTGGCTGCAGACGTGGACGAAAATGACATGATTCTCGATATAGGACCGCAATCGTCGGCGGCTATTGCCGATAAACTCCGAAGTGCTGGCACCATTCTTTGGAATGGCCCCGTGGGGGTGTTTGAGTTCAATGCCTTTGCCGGGGGTACCCAGGCTGTTTCAGAGGCGGTGGCAGATAGTCCAGGTTATTCACTGGCTGGCGGTGGCGACACCCTGGCAGCCATCGATAAATTTGGTATTGCCGATCAAGTGTCATACATCTCGACGGGTGGTGGTGCATTCCTCGAGTACGTAGAGGGTAAAGTGCTGCCCGCGGTTGCCATGCTACAAGAACGAGGCTGTAACTGAGCGAGGCGGTTACGATCATCTGACAGTCACACGCACCCTTTATACTCAAGCGTGTGTGCGACTTAACTATCCACATCAAGCATCCTTAGCAAACACGGTGGCTAACGATGCCCTTATAGGAGAGCAATTATGGCCCTCATCAGCCTACGCCAGCTTTTAGATCACGCCGCTGAATTCGGTTACGGTGTGCCGGCATTCAATGTCAACAACCTTGAACAAACCCGCGCCATTATGGAAGCGGCTGACGCCACCGACTCACCGGTCATCATGCAGGCCAGTGCAGGGGCCCGAAAATATGCGGGGGCGCCTTTTCTACGCGCCATGATGGAAGCGGCGATGAGTGAGTTTCCACATATACCTGTTGTGGTACATCAAGATCACGGTACCTCACCTGCAGTGTGTCAGCGGTCGATTCAGTTGGGCTTCAGCTCGGTAATGATGGACGGCTCGCTGGGCGAAGATGGTAAAACCCCCATGGATTATGACTACAATGCCGAGGTGACCCGTAAAGTTGTTGCCATGGCGCACGCTTGCGGCGTATCGGTGGAGGGGGAAATTGGATGCCTGGGTTCACTGGAAACCGGTGAAGCCGGTGAGGAAGACGGCATTGGTGCGGCGGGTAAACTGACCCACGACCAAATGCTCACCGACCCTGAAGAAGCCGCCCAGTTTGTTGCAGATACCGGGGTAGACGCGCTTGCTATTGCTTGTGGCACCAGTCACGGTGCTTACAAATTTACCCGCCCACCCACCGGGGACATTCTTGCGATAGACCGCATCAAGGCGATTCACGAACGCATCCCTAACACCCACCTAGTAATGCATGGCTCGTCGGCGGTGCCTCAGGATTGGCTGGCAATCATCAATGAGTATGGTGGGGCGATTCCGGAAACCTATGGCGTACCCGTTGAGCAAGTGGTGGAGGGTATTAAGCATGGGGTGCGTAAAGTGAATATCGACACTGATTTACGCTTGGCGGCTACCGGTTCCATTCGCCGGTTTATGGCACAAAACCCCGCCGAGTTTGATCCTCGCAAATACCTAAAAGAGAGCATCGGTGCCATGCGTGACATCTGTATTGCACGTTACGAGTCATTTGGTACTGCCGGTAATGCCAGCAAAATTAAGTCCCTGTCGCTGGCGGCTATTCAAGAAGCCTATGACGCTGGGTCGCTCTGATCTAGCAAGGGCCCTAACAGCGTGCGTAACTGGGGTTCATAGAGGCGCCATCGATCGCGGCGCCCACTATGGAGTGGTTCGCGCACCTGCCAAACACTGGCGGTGCGCACCGCATTTGTTTGCTCGTGGAAGTTCAGACAATTAGCGCTCCAGCTCTCACCCAGCCACTCTAATACTTCACGCAAAACCGCCTCGGGGTCGTCAATGAGCGCTTCATAGCGCAGTCGGTAAACGCGATCTGGCGCTTGGGATTGCCACTTTTCGGCTATTTGTCGGCATAAGCTCAGCTGCTGATGGATATCGTCGATGGCACAGGCATAACCGTGTTGGGCATGCAGTCGAGTGCCCCATACCGATACTGCGGTGTCTCGCCAGTCTCTTTCGGTAATGATGAACCGCGCTGAGGGCAGGGCCTTGGCAATTAATGCGATGTGATAAATGTTGTCGGGGCGCTTATCTGTCAGCCTTATATTGGGGCGAGACAAACGGTCTTTACTGTATTGGTCAAACGCCACAGCCAGATTTTCCCACTCGCTATCGCCGGGTATTACCCTCACGGGTAGCACCATGCCGCCTCCAAGAGCAGCAATTCGCCTCGGCCAAAAGTCGGATTCACCCAGTGGCAAGAATGCGCCATGGGCGGCAAGCATTTGCTCCAAAAGGGTAGACCCGGTTCGGAACATACCAGTAATGAACACGGGTCCATTGTTGGCACGCAGTCGCGGTAACGGCGAATCAGCGAGCGTTAGTAGCCGATTCGAAATGGCTTTAATAGGCCAGGGATTGCGATCTTTTGCATCGATTGCGTTGGCGCGTGCCATATATTGCCAAGCACGGTTTGTGTCCCCTAACTGTTCCTCAACTTTCGCTAGGGCAAAAAGCGCATCCACATCATCAGCTTCGGCAAATGTTCTCAGCCGCTGCAACAAAGGCGGAGGGAGTAGCTCGGCAGGACAAGCATCCGCAGCCCGAGCAATCGGTTGCGGATTGTGGGGCTCAAGATCACCGGCGGCGATAAATCCGGTCACCGCTCTGTCTCGCATACCCAGCTGCTCATAAAGGTGAGCACAATTAAATACAGCGGGATAGTAGTTGGAATTAATCTCTAATGCCTTGCTGAGCGAGCTAAGAGCTTCTTCACTGCGACCTAAATGCTCTGAGTAGATAGATGCAAGGTTGCAATACACTTCTTCAGGCGCAGAGATAGATAAAGCGAGCGCAGATTGGTAGGCCGCTATGGCCTCTTGCCATAAGCCTGCGCGGCTCGCAGCCCACCCATGGTTAAACCGCGCATTGGGATTCTTCGGCGCCTGCTTAGCCTCGCGGCGATACTGATCTAATTGCGCCATTGCCACCGCTGTCGTACTTGCCATATTGCTGTCGCTAGCTGGACTTGCGAGCGATGAGTAGCCAACCGATCACAGCACCACTGCTGTCGTGGCAAACGCTGAAGCGAGTATCACAGCCTGCCTGATCCATTGCACGACTGAAATCGCCCATGGCGTCTTGGTCGAGCACTGCCCCAGCCATGGCCTCTAGTCGATCACCGGCGTGGCGGAGTTCGAGGACCAAGCGCTGTAAATTCGCGGCCAAATACCCGCTGGGTTGCTGCGGGCGATGCTCCATCATCTCCGCTATGTAACTGAGCACCCAGTTTCGTGTTGACGTTAAGGATTGCTTAGTTTCTCCCTCAAACGCCTGCGCAGCGGCTGTTTCGACAGCTTTCAGATCGGGTGCGCGCTGTTGTTCTGCCGTGGCTAAATGATACAATACGTTCAGCAAACCGCCTTTAGCTAACAGCTCTGCTACCGAGTCTCGCTCATCAACAACAGCTTTTACCACCGCACTGTCTTTGTGATGCATCAAAGCAAGCAGTACACCGTGGCTCGCGAGTACCCGTGCCACCTCGGATATGGCTTGGTCGGCATCGGCATATTCAAGGCCAAATTGGGAAACCACCAAATCGAAGCTGTTGTCATCGAAGGGTAATTGTTCAAGACGAGTATTTGACCGAACGTCTACCCCTGAGATATCAGGTAACCATGACGCCGCATCTGCGGCATAAACCATTGCGTTGGGGTACTTTTGGACCAAAAATTCCGCCAGCGCACCACCGCCACAGGCAGCATCTAAAATTCTTGCAGGAGAGTCGTGCAGTTCGATTAACAACGGCTCCCAAATCGTTACGACGGGCAAAGGCATACCATTACTAAAACAGGAATGGCGATGGCCGGCTTGCCAGTAGGCAGTCCAAGCACTGTGGGTATCGGTCATAGACAAATCCGTTGTGAAAAAAAAGCGGGCCAGAAGGCCCGCTTTTCATTAACGCAGCGTTGGCTGCTAATAACAACCGCTTAGAAGCGGAAAGTAGCCTGTGCAAACAGGTACTGACCCAGCGTGTCGTAGAAGCCCGCAATTGCGTTCGCGTTAGTGGCCAAACTTCCACCGACCAATGGAGGAGTCTCATCGGTAATGTTGTTAATCCCAACTAGTAACTCTGAATCACCCATGAATCGGAAAGTAGCGTTAATGTCTAGGTAGCTCTCACCGTCGGACATAGTAGATTGCGCGATCCGATCTGTACCTGTCGAGGCGGAGCCGACCAATGCACCGTCGTAGTCTACACCGTCAAAGTATCGCCAGCGTGCCGTCACTGCCCACCATTCATTACTGTCGTAAGTCGTGGTGAGTGTGTGACGCCACTCAGGTGATGGGTAGCAACGTGTGCTAACCAAACCAACACAATCAAAGGCTTCACCAGGCAAGATTTCGGTCTCTTTGGTCAACATGTACGTCCCAGCTAAGCGGGTAGTCACCGTACCCCCATAAGCGTCGACCATCCAAGAACCCGCGACATCAACACCTTCCCAAGTGGCCGTACCAATGTTCTGCAAACCGTTGAAGACGTAACCGGTTTCACCCTGCCACAAAGAACCAGAGCCTGATCGAATAACTGAGTCACAGAGATTACCGTTTTCAGCACACTGGCGAATGATATTTTCTGCACCAACACTGGCGATGGTGTTTTCGATTTCAATGTTCCAGTAATCCACCGATAAGGTGAGATTGTCCATCGGATCAAGTACAACACCAATGGTGATGGTGTCCGCTTCTTCGACGTCCAAATTCACGTTACCACCGCTGATTTGGTTATATTGATCTGCTGGGGAAGCAACGATGTTGCCATATTGGGCGTCCGTTACACCTGTGCGAGCACATTGCTCGGCGGTGTACTCGGGTATTCCGGTATCTGCATCGTTTGCACA
>CBFHTF010000003.1:30921-74428 GCA_965658685.1 Luminiphilus sp. | reverse complement strand
CGAGATCTTAGTGCGAATTTCCTTACCTACGGCCATCGGTGATTACCAGGTCTGGGTGGACTTAAAGGTTTCAATGGCGGTTTTAAACGCCGCTGCTCGATCGTCGTTCCAATTACCGTCGGCAACGATCTCGCTCATTAGTGCGCCGTGTTCCGCATGCATATACGACAGCAGTGCAGCTTCAAAATCACCAATTTTGTTGACTTCAATATCGTTCAGATAACCTTCATTGGCGCGTACAAAACCACGCCCATTTCAGCGACCGACTGGGGCGAATACTGCTTCTGCTTCATCAGTTCAGTAACCCGCTCACCGTGATCGAGTTGAGCGCGAGTGGCGTCATCGAGATCGGAGGCAAACTGGGAAAACGCAGCCAGTTCACGGTATTGGGCAAGCGCGGTTCGAATACCACCGGAAAGCTTCTTCATGATCTTGGTCTGAGCAGCACCACCCACTCGAGATACCGAAATACCCGCGTTCATCGCTGGGCGAACGCCCGCATTGAACATATCAGCTTCGAGGAAGATCTGACCATCGGTAATTGAGATCACGTTGGTAGGAACAAATGCCGAAACGTCACCTGCCTGGGTCTCAATAACGGGCAGGGCAGTTAGTGAACCGGTCTTGCCGGTAACAGCGCCATTAGTGAACTTTTCTACGTAGTCGGCATTAACCCTCGCAGCACGCTCCAACAAACGCGAGTGGAGGTAGAACACGTCGCCAGGGTAGGCTTCTCGACCGGGCGGACGACGAAGCAGAAGTGAAATTTGTCGATAAGCGACTGCTTGCTTTGACAGATCATCATAGATGATGAGTGCGTCTTCGCCACGATCACGGTAGTACTCACCCATGGTGCAGCCGGCGAACGGTGCCAAGAATTGCATAGCCGCCGGATCGGCTGCGTTAGCAGCAACCACAATGGTGTGGTCCATAGCGCCGTGCTCTTCGAGCTTTCGGACGACCGCGGCGACTGAAGACGCCTTCTGACCAATCGCTACATAGATACACTTAATGCCGGTGCCTTTTTGGTTAATGATAGCGTCGACGGCAATAGCAGACTTACCGATTTGTCGATCGCCAATGATCAACTCACGCTGACCACGACCAATTGGTACCATGGCATCAATGGCCTTAAGGCCGATTTGTACTGGCTGGTCTACTGATTGACGAGCAATAACCCCCGGCGCGATTTTTTCAATAGCATCGGTCTCGGTTGTATCAATAGCGCCTTTGCCATCAATAGGGTTACCTAAGGCATCGACAACACGGCCTTGCAAAGCAGGTCCTACAGGAACCTCCAAGATACGGCCGGTACACCGACAGCTTTGGCCTTCTGCCAGGGTCTTATAGTCCCCTAGTACCACAGCGCCAACTGAGTCGCGCTCTAGGTTCAGCGCCAAACCGTAAACACCACCTTCGAACTCAATCATCTCACCGTATTGAACGTCAGTGAGACCGTGAATTCGGATAATACCGTCGGTCACAGAGACCACGGTGCCTTCGTTTGTGGCCTGCGAGCTCACATCTAGCTGCTCTATTCGCTGGCGGATGATGTCGCTGATTTCCGAAGGGTTCAGTTGCTGCATGACCTATTCCTCTATCAAGGTGTCAGTGCGCCGGACAGCTTGTTAAGGCGTCCGCGAACTGAGCCGTCGATAACAAGATCGCCGGCACGAATCACTGCCCCGCCCAGAAGGGCAGGATCGGTTTGGGTAGTTAGTGTTACGGTGCGGCTCAACTTACGGGCAATGGCGTCAGCTAAGCGCGCTGCCTCATCATCGGTGACATCTCGAGCGGATGTCACAGCTACCTCAACCGTGGCCTCTTGCTGAGCTTTCAACTCCGCAAATTGTAGGGCTACCTCGGGTAGTAAAGACAACCGATGGTTACTTGCCATAACACTTAAAAAATTACTGAGGCCCGCAGGGGCATTACCGTCGACTAGCCCTGCAACGACCTCTGCCCGCCGCTCAGCGGTGCGGGCAGGATCCTGCAGCATCGCAGACACTCGAGGCTCCACACTTATTGCAGCAAGGCTTTGAAGAACCTCGTGCCATGCGTCGAGGTTTTCTTGTGCACGCGCAACAGCAAACACAGCCCGAGCGTAAGGACGCGCCAATGTCATCGGCTCGATCATGGATTAAGACTCCGCCGTCAAACTGTTGAGTAGAGCAGCATGTTTAGACGCGTCAATCTCTGCAGCCAGAATTTTCTCTGCACCGGCAAGTGCTAACGCACTAACCTGTGCCATAAGTTGCTCCTGTGCTCGGGCGCGCTCTTGTTCAATGTCGGCATCAGCAGCCGCCTTGATACGTGCTGCCTCAGTTTGAGCTGCTTCTTTTGCCTCTTCTACCATCTGACCCGCACGTTTGTTGGCGGCCTCGATGATAGCGGCGGCTTCTCGCTTAGCTTCTGCCATGTGTTCAACGGCTTGCTTTTGCGCTATTTCAAGATCGTGGCTAGCTCTATCTGCCGCTGCGAGGCCTTCCGCGATCTTCTGTTGCCGCTCAGCCATGGCGCCTGTAATAGGCGGCCATACATAGCGCATACAGAACAAAACGAAACCCGCAAAGGCGATCAGCTGGCCGATCAATGTCAGGTTAATGTTCACGTGTAACTCCGGTGTCTGGTGGCTGGATTAAAGACCGCGCAGGGTCTGGTGATCAGCCCGCGACAACGAAGATCAGGTACATAGAGATACCAACACCGATAATCGGGATGGCGTCTACTAGACCGGCGGCGAGGAAGAAGGAAACCTGCAGTTTCGGTCCGAGTTCAGGCTGACGTGCAGACGACTCAAGCAATTTGCCGCCGAGCATGCCTACACCGATGGCTGCGCCAAGGCCGCCGAGGCCTGTCATGATGGCCGCTGCAATGTATACCAGTTCCATAGTGCTCTCCTTGGGGTGGGTTTTCCGCATTTCCTGCGGAAGGGTTTAGTGATCTTCGTGTGCCATACTCAGGTAGACGATTGTCAGTACCATGAAAATGAACGCTTGTAGGGTAATTACCAAAATATGGAAGATTGCCCAGCCGATTTGCAGGAGACCTGCAGGGACCATCCAGGCGATGCCGGCACTGAAAATAACAGCGATAAGGATAAACACCATTTCGCCGGCATACATATTGCCAAATAGTCGTAAACCGAGAGAGAAAGGCTTAGCCAAGAAGCCTACAAACTCGATCGTGAAATTAAGAGGTATAAACGCAGGGTGGTTGAAGGGCACCAACGTAAGTTCTTTGACGAAGCCAAAGCCCTTGACCTTAATAGAGTAGTAGATCATCAGGAAGAATACACCCAGAGCCATTCCCATGGTGATATTGGGATCGGTAGAGGGCACGACTTTCTGGTAGGGGATTCCCAAAGCGACCAGCAGTACTTCGGGGATTAGATCAACGGGGATCAAATCCATGAAGTTCATCAAAAACACCCAGACAAAGATGGTTAACGCCAAAGGCGCTACCAGTGGGTTGCGACCGTGGAAGGTATCGCGCACCGTGCCGTCGACAAATTCCACAACCATTTCAATGAAGTTAACTAAGCCGCTTGGGGTATCGGCGCTGGCTTTGCGGGCTACTTTGGCAAATATCCAGCAAAAAATGACGCCCAAACTAAGGGACCAAAACATGGAATCAAGATGGATGGCGTTGAAACCCATCGCTGTCGCTTCTTCACCACCGTGCGCAATGGTCCACTGACCACCGGGACCTACGATATCCGTACCATGTTCGGTATGGCGCTCATAGCCCTCGGGTAGCTTGCCAAAGGTCAGGTTCGTCAGGTGATGCTTAATGTAGCCCGCTACCGTCTGCTCGCCGCCACTGCCTGCCATGCTTTCTTTACCCTGTTTGCTATCTATTCACTCTGACGGCCAATAAGGCTGTTATCGCGGTGGTCGTCACTATGGCAATTACCGTGCCCAATAATGTGGCCAGTAGGGATGCATGTGGAACGATCGCAAACCAAAGCCCATAACCTGCCGCGCAGAGCGCAAATTTACCCAGCGCCAGCCACGCTGACTGCTGGCCTGCCTCGCGACTTACACCGCGAAGGTAAAACCAGAGCTGAGGTGCCAATACAATAGCCGCCCCAACCATTACATCGATGCCAACATTTAGCCCCAGCATAGCTGCGGCAATTGCTGATGCCGTTAAAGCAGCACATGCACCGACAAGGGTCACACCCAACAACGACCGCCGCAATTGGCGCCAAGGTGTAATCACCTTCAATCTATGGGAGGTAGTCACAAGTACACACGCAACGTGTATGCCATAGGTCCCCCAACCAAGCGGGCGCGAGTGTAGGTGAAATAGCGCTACGCTTCAACATGCGTGACGATCAGCGTATTCGCCCGAGGATGCCATCGAGTTCGTCTAAAGTGGTATAGCTGATCACTAATTTGCCACGACCTTTTGGATCATGATTAATCACTACCGCCGCCCCGAGACGCTCCGACAAGTCACGTTGCAACGTCGCAATGTTGGGATCCACGGTGGCATCGGGTTTCGATGAAGGAGCGCCATCATCAAGCAGCTGTTTTACCAAGCGCTCAGTTTGACGTACTGAAAGTCCACCAGAAAGCACCTGTTTCGCGGCTTTTAGCTGCAGTGGCCCATCCAAAGCAAGTAAAACTTTAGCGTGACCCATATCGAGTTGGCTGGTTTCAACGAGCTCTTTAACCGGTTGTTCAAGTGACAGCAGACGCAGCAAATTGGCAATCGCAGAGCGAGATTTACCGACGCGTTCGGCCACTTGCTGTTGGCTTAACTCGAACTCAACTTGTAAACGCTTTAATGCCTGTGCTTCCTCAATGGCATTAAGATTTTCTCGTTGAATGTTCTCTATCAGAGCCATGGCAATGGCAGAGTCATCACTGACATCGCGCACAATGGCTGGAATTCGATCGATACCTGCCAGCTGCGCGGCTCGCCAACGACGCTCACCGGCGATGATTTCAAACCGACCAGCGCTAACAGGACGAACCACTATAGGTTGCATAACACCCTCGTTACGAATACTGCTCGCTAGCTCTTCGAGGGCCGATTGATCGAAATCTCGACGGGGTTGGTATTTACCGCGCTGTAAGTGTTCAAGGGGTATTTGTTTTAGTCCGTCGCCAGACGCTACATCGACAGAGCCTGCCGGCGCAGTATCAGAATCCGCAGTTGACCGGGTGGATCGCACAGTACCAATAAGTAGATCTAGGTCTTTGCTTAACCGTTTTTTTCGTGTTGACACTGACTTTCCTCGAGCCGGACGTTGGCTACTCAGGGGGCTGGGGCCTGACGCTTAATAAACTCACCCGCTAAAGCCGCATAAGCTTTAGCACCGGTAGACAATCGATCATAGTACAGTGCGGGTAAGCCGTGGCTGGGCGCTTCAGCGAGCCTGACATTTCTTGGGATGACGGTTCGGTATACAAGATCGCCGAAATGTTTATGCAATTGTGACGATACCTCACCTGTCAAAGCGTTACGAGGGTCGTACATGGTTCTGAGAATGCCCTCAATATCGAGATCGGGATTAACCGTTTCGGCCACGCGGCGAATGGTATTCAACAGAGCTGATAGCCCCTCTAATGCAAAGTATTCACACTGCATAGTGATAATGACGCTGCGAGCAGCCACCAACGCATTCACTGTGAGCATACTAAGCGAGGGCGGGCAGTCGATAATGGTGAAATCGTAATCGCTGGCACCACTAAGCGCATCTGCCAAGCGCCTTTCCCGATGGTCCATATCGAGCAATTCAACTTCGGCAGCGGTTAAATCTCGATTGGCAGGCACCAGATGGTAGCCATTGTCTTGGGCGGTTACCGCAACCTGCGTAATTGGCTGGTTGTCGATGAGCAAATCATAGGCGGTCAGCTCAACAGCATGCTTATCAACACCCGATGACATGGTGGCGTTACCCTGAGGATCTAGGTCTACCAACAACACCCGTTGTCCCATTGCAGCTAGGCTTGCAGCTAAATTCACACTCGTAGTGGTTTTACCCACACCACCTTTTTGATTCGCCACTGCCACAGTTTTCATGTTTGCTCCAGAGACATGAATCGGTTAGTCGCCTACTTCCGGGCAAATCAACCCGTAGCCACTCGAAGTTCAATCAACCAACGTTCTTCATTGAGGCTTGGCACATGTAACGCTTGTCGCGTCACTGCTGTCACATCAGGCCGATTACCCTGTAAAACCTCTAATTCAGTATCGACATCTGCGCCTTTCATAGCGAATAAGCGACTGCCCCGCATCATCAATGGCTCACAGGCCTTCACCATATCAGCCAAACTGGCGAATGCGCGACTGACGACAAGATCGGGTGCGGACATCGATAAAAACTGCTCCACACGGGTTTCGTGCAAGCTGATATTAGACAAGCCCAACTGTGTTTTCACCTGAAACAGAAAGCGCATTTTTTTGCCATTACTATCGAGCAGGGCCACCTGACGATGGGGTTGCACAATGGCAAGGGGCACACCAGGCAGTCCCGCACCGGTGCCAACATCAAGAACCGAACCAGTGGGCAAATAGGGCATAATAGCAAGGCTGTCGAATAAATGACGGATCACCATACCCGGTAAGTCCCGGACCGCAGTCAAGTTATATGCCTTGTTCCAACGACTCATTAACTGCAAGTAAGCCATGAGTGTTGTCATTTTCTGGGAATCGACAGGCTGCCCCAACTGAGCCAAACCCTCTGCGAGTTGTTGCCGCAAGGGCTCATCCATGGGCGACGTTGAGTCTTTGGTGTCGCTTTTTAAGATGTACGAGTAGCAGCGATAAGGCGGCAGGCGTAACACCAGAGATACGAGAAGCTCGTGCTATCGATGTAGGTCGAGCATCTGACAGTTTCTGACAGATTTCATTGGATAATCCAGCAACACTACCGTAGTCGAGGTCAATGGGTATCGGAGTAGCTTCTTGTTGATGCAGACGATCAATCTCGTCCTGCTGACGCGCTATGTATCCCGCGTACTTAACTTGAATTTGCACCTGCTCTCGAGTTTGAGCGTCGACAACAGGCGAATCAGAAACCAAATCGGCTACATCGTCATAGGTCAACTCGGGACGCCTCAGTAAATCGGCAAGTGAGTACTCGCGGCTTAGAGCGTTATTGAGTTTGGCATTTAATGCTTCAACCCCAGGAGCAGTCGGTTGCAAATAGGTCGCACCAAGACGAGCTATCTCCGCATCAATCTCACTTTTTTTACGCTCAAATATCCGCCACTGATCGTCACCGATTAGGCCGAATTCTCTGCCTAAACCTGTTAAGCGAAGATCAGCGTTATCTTCACGCAACATCAAGCGGTATTCGGCCCTTGATGTAAACATGCGGTATGGCTCCTGGGTGCCTAAAGTCACTAGATCATCCACCAGGACGCCAATGTACGCTTCATCTCTACGCGGCTCCCACGCAGGTAATTCAGCACACGCTCTGGCGGCATTCAAGCCAGCTAACAGCCCTTGGGCACCGGCTTCTTCATAACCGGTAGTGCCGTTAATCTGACCCGCAAAATACAAACCACTGATCGCTTTGGTTTCCAGGGAATGCTTGAGATCTCGAGGATCAAAATAGTCGTATTCGATGGCATAACCCGGTCGAGTAATTTGAGCATGCTCCATGCCTTTGATAGAGCGCACAAACGCTAGTTGTACATCGAAGGGCAGACTTGTAGAAATACCGTTGGGGTAAAGCTCTGTAGAGGTTAGACCCTCAGGCTCAAGGAAAATTTGATGGGAGTCTTTATCGGCAAATCGGTGAATTTTGTCTTCGATACTGGGACAGTAACGCGGTCCAACACCCTCAATAACGCCACTAAACATCGGTGATCGGTCAAGTGATTGACGAATGATATCGTGGGTGTGCGCATTGGTATGGGTAATCCAGCAGCACCGCTGTTCAGGGTGCTGATCAGTCGTACCCATAAACGACATAACAGGTTCAGGCTGATCGCCCCACTGCTCCTGCATCACCTGGAAGTTAACACTGCGCGCATCGATCCGCGGCGGTGTGCCTGTTTTTAACCGCTCTGTGCGCGTGCAAAGTTCCCGCAGCCGTGCTGCCAAGCCAATGCTGGCCGCGTCTCCGGCTCGACCTCCTTCATGATTTTCAAGTCCCACATGAATACGGCCGTTTAAAAAAGTGCCCGCGGTAAGCACAATACGAGGTGCATAAAACGTCAGGCCTGTACGCGTCACAGCGCCGACCACGCGAGTACCATCCAATAAAAGATCTTCCACCGAATCTTGGAAAACGGCGAGACCTGGCTGGTTCATGATCATGGAACGAATAGCGTTGCGGTATAACAGCCTATCGGCTTGAGCCCTCGTGGCGCGAACAGCCGGACCTTTGCGTGCGTTAAGAACGCGGAATTGAATCCCAGCAAGGTCGGTAGCGCGAGCCATAGCACCACCCAAAGCATCGATTTCGCGGACTAGATGACTTTTACCAATGCCACCAATTGCAGGATTGCACGACATCTGACCAAGTGTATCGATGGCGTGGGTCAGCAACAGTGTTTTGGCACCGGCTCGTGCGGCAGCAAGGCAAGCTTCAGTCCCGGCATGACCGCCACCGATAACAATGACATCGAATTGTGTTGATGACGAAATCACGCGCTGACCTACGAGACAAAAGGCTGGGTTACTGTGCAGGGGGTTTCAAAAGATGTCCATAGTAGACAATGTCCATTATGCCTACTCCGCGCCTCAGTATAGGCCTACGTGTGCGTTTGGAAAAGAGGGTGCGTTGCAGCTTAGAAGTTGGTCTTGTACACAGCTGTTTAAATTTAAAGAAATACTCTTTGAGAGAGTTAGATATATAGATGTAGTTGTTATTTAGGCATACGTTTTTGGTGGATAACACGCATAAACCAAGTAATGACGAGGTATTTGTAGGTGTACAACCTTGGGTAAGTTCCCTGTGACGATCCGGTATTCAGGGTGCATGGCGTGTGGATGTTTAAGGACGCTGAAACTCATCATTTTTTTCTGCAATGATGTCCAGCGCTTATCAACATGGTTGATATCGGCAAAGCGTTTCATCACCGCAGATGACAACCACGAATGGGTTTAGTCGCTGCAATGTCTTTGTGCTTGGTGATAGTACGTGAGTAAGCTGGTGACAACCGGTGTGAGTGTTATTTCCCAATACAGAATGAGCTAAAGATCTCCCCAAGCAAGTCGTCACTAGAAAGCACACCAGTTACCTTACCCAGCTCATCGTGAGCTCGGCGCAAGTCTTCTGCCAATAGCTCACCTGCACCGGTTGCCTGGAATTGTGCGTTGGCATCCTTTAGCAAGGCTAACGTGGTTGTAAGGGACTGTAGATGACGTTCGCGAGCACTGTAGGCGCTCTGGGAGACATCTCGTACACCCAAAAAGTGTAATAGGGTTGTCTTTAGGGCGCTCAGCCCGTCACCGGTCATGTTTGAGATTGCAATGGTGCGGGTTGGTGTTGGAGTTTCACTTGTTGCGGGTCGTCCAGATTGATCAATCTTGGTAAGCACTTTGACTGTGTTTGGGTGTTCTATATCCAGAAGATCGCTGTCGTCACCGTCGTCAGGGCTATTGTCGTCTACGAGATGTAGCACTAAATCCGCATCTGCTATGGCTTGTTGAGCGCGTCGTATACCCTCTTGCTCAATGATATCCTCACTTTGTCTGAGACCGGCGGTATCAATCAGGTGTATCGGCACATCGGCAATATTGATGTGTTCTCGTATCAAATCCCTTGTGGTACCTGGCACATTGGTGACAATCGCCAGAGCGTCGCCGGCTAAATTATTCATTAGGCTACTTTTGCCGGCGTTGGGTTTTCCGGCCAGCACCACAGTGGCGCCAGATTGGTAGATAACGCCTTGTTGGGCTTGCTTGAGAATTGTGTCACCTAGCGTCAAGCCGTAGCTAAGCTGTTCCTGCACGTGTCCGTCCGATAGAAAATCGATTTCTTCCTCTGGAAAATCGATGGCAGCTTCGACGTAAACACGCAGCTTTAGCAAGTGATTGGCGAATTTGTGGATATCTTTTGAGAAATCGCCGCGCAACGATAGTTGCGCAAGTCGAGCAGCGGTTTCTGTTTGTGCATTAATGAGGTCAGCGATGGCCTCTGCTTGCACGAGGTCGAGCTTATCGTTGAGGAAAGCGCGTTCTGAAAACTCTCCAGGTCGCGCCTGCCGCGCGCCAAGGTCAAAGCACCGTCGAAGTAGGCGGTTAAGCACAATGGGGCCTCCATGGCCCTGTAATTCGATGACATCCTCTCCGGTAAATGAGTGGGGAGCAGGAAAGAAGAGTGTAAGACCGGTATCGATCGGTTCACCGCAGACATCATGGAAAGTGGTGTAATGCGCTGTCCGGGGTGTCAGTGACGACCTAGCTGTTAACCTCTGTGCAAGCGTGTGCGCCTTCGGACCGGATAGGCGCACGATGCCGATGCCACCACAACCTGAGGCTGTAGCGACCGCAGCAATCGTGTCACTGGTGTATAACTGTTGGCTTGCCACGCTTTGATAGTCGTTAGGTTTTGAGTCCTTCACGTTCAATGGCTCGGGTTATAAACCATTGCTGGGCCATGGATAGTAGATTGTTACACAGCCAATAAAGCACCAGGCCAGCGGGGAACCACAAGAAAAAGAACGTGAACACAATAGGCAGGTACTGCATGATTTTGGCCTGCATTGGATCTGGCGGCGGTGGATTCAGTTTTTGCATAAAGTACATTGATGCACCCATGAGTACGGGTAACACAAAGTAGGGATCCATAACCGATAGATCTTTGATCCATAACGCGAAAGGTGCCTGCCGCAGTTCCACTGATTCCATCAACACCCAGTACAGGGCAATGAACACGGGCATTTGTATCAGTATGGGAAAACAGCCTCCCATGGGGTTAATTTTTTCTTTTTTGTAGAGCGCCATCATGGCTTGGGATTGTTTTTGTTTATCGTCGGGGTGCTGCTCACGAATGCTCTGCATTTTCGGCTGCACTTTGCGCATCTTGGCCATTGACCGGTAGCTGGCAGCTGAGAGCTTAAAGAAAGCACCTTTTACCAAAACGGTCAGCAGGATGATGGCGACGCCCCAGTTCACCACAATAGCTTGAATTTGTGTCAACAACCAAAACAGAGGTTGAGCAATCCACCATAGCCAGCCGTAATCAACCGTCAAATCAAGGTGTGGGGATATTTCCGCCAGGCGATATTGATCTTTGGGACCTAAATAAAGCTGCGCACTCCACGTGGCTTTGCGACCGGGGTCAAGTTGGATAGGTGTGCTAGTGAGTCCTGCAATGTTGAACCCAGCGCCATTTTGACGTGCAAAATACTGGTGGTTTTGGTTGGCGGCGGGAATCCATGCGCTTAGGAAGTAATGTTGGAGCATTGCAATCCAGCCACCTTGGTTCGTTCCCTGCCAGGGTTCGTCAGCCATCTCACCGAAACTAAATTTCTGAAAACGTTCCTCGGGCGAAGTGGTGGCGGCACCAATGAAAGGCTGCATACCAAAACCGCTGGTATCGGCATCGGGTGGGGGTGAGCTATCTCTTTTTAACTGTACAAAGGGCACACCCTGCCATCGGTTATCGCTGGTGTTATCAACAGTGAAGGTGAGTGTGATCAGATTGGTTTTGGGTTCAAACTGATAACTTTTGACGATTCTGACTGAGTTGTCGCCTACTAGGTGCAGATCCACACGGAGAGGGTCATCACCCTGCATGTTGTAGTGGTTGGCACTGGTGGTGTAGCGCGCCCGTTGAGGGGTGTCAGTGCCGTTTGGACCAACCAGCCCACTTTGAGCGACGTAGGTACGCGTTTCATTGCGCTCAAGGAGTACAAAGGGATCATCTGGCTCGTCAATTTGATCTGGAAAAGCCCTGAGAGCTGCTTCAACAATATCACCACCGACAAGGTCAATAACGAGATCAAGGGTGTCGGTCGTCACAGTAATCAATTGCTGTTCGGCTTTGGCACGCACGTCGCTCTTGGCGTTCACTTCAATGACTGGCACATCAAGCGGTGCATCATTGCGTCCCGCTGTGGGCAGATCTGTTGCTGGTGCCAACGGTGCTTCCGATACTATCGATTCGGCAACCGGTGCATTCAGAGTATTGGCTAAGCGGGTGCGTTCTGTTGTGTTGAGTTGTTGCTCTTTAAAAGCGGTCCACTCGCCCAACAACATGACAGCCAATGCAGCACTGGCTGCGATAAGTAGGTAACGGGGGATATCCATAGTCTCTATTCAGTGTGTTGTGGCGATGATGAGTGTTCAAAAACGCGACCTGTCATCGCCGCATTCGCGCTTGGGTTTATCATCTGGCACGGGATCATACCCGCCTTCGCACCATGGATGACACCGGATGAGGCGATGAATTGTAAGCCAAGTGCCCCTTAGTACACCAAATCGCTCAATCGCCTCCATGGCATAACGGGAGCAGGTAGGCTCAAAACGGCACGATGGCCCTAGCATGGGGCTTATTAACCAGCGGTAACCGCTTAATAATGTGAGTGCTATAACGGTGGGTACTTGTCTAAGGTGATACGCGGCTTTTGACAAGATTGACGAACGGGTCATTGCTGGTCCGTACTGTTTAATCGTTGCCAAAGTTTGGTGAGCAACGCCCGCATGGTTTGGTTATCGAGCTTGTCGAGACCTCGGCGGGCCAAAAAAACAATGTCGAAGTGGTCATGTGAAGCGCTGGTTTGTCGGAAGTGCTCCCGAACGATTCGCTTGATGCGATTACGATCCACAGCGTTACGAACATTTTTCTTGGCGATTATTAAGCCAAGCCGAGAAGTTCCGTCATTATTCATTCGTGCGAGCAAAAGCCCTTGATGATGCGACGCTTTAACGGTGGGCTGATCGAATACGGCTTTAAAGTCGGCAGTGCACAAAAGGCGCTGGCTGCGGCGGAAAGGCTGTCCAGTGACAGGCAGCCTTTTGCTTATGTCTTGATCGGGGTCGATTGGGCTGGTTAGGCTGACAGTCGACGACGGCCTCGAGCGCGTCGGCGGGCTATTACCTGGCGTCCGCCCTTAGTGGCCATTCGAGCACGGAAGCCATGGGTGCGTTTGCGCTTGAGTACGCTGGGCTGAAAAGTGCGTTTCATGTCTCTGACACCTGTAGAGCGAATAAAAGGGTCGCGGAGTATAGGGAGAATACGTGCAGACATCAACCTGTTTACAGTGTTAACTCCAACCCTGTTTTTCAACGATAAAAATATAAAGTCGGCGGTCGCTTACCTGCTGTAGCGCGATATATAACTATGATGAGGAGCTGTTGTAGGTAGATTTTGCTGGCAATACGGTTATAACCGACTGGTAATTAACAGTTTATTCACAGGGTATTAAGATGGGGGCTTGCCCTTTAATAAAAATTTTTGTAGGCGAGCAGATTGTTTTAAGTAATTGAAAAATAGAAGAAAAAAAAATTTGCAGTTAGAATTAATATGTGGATAACTATACGGGATAAGGGTGGTCGCTCTATTGCCGACAGCAAGTGCTCCATGTCTAACCTAGTATGTTTTCGATGTCTGCAAAGCGCCTGAACTGCCCGGGGCACATCAGTTAGCCGAATCCACGGCTGAGCACTCGATGACATAATGACTAAAACGTAGGTCATTGAGTGAACCAGCCACATCTTTTGGTTTAGCACCTCTATCGTCGGTGTAGCAGTGCTTTCAATGATCACGTTGTTACAGTTCAAGGGGATGTTTCGTGGGCGTAAGCGCCGTAAACCATGATGTTTGGCAATATTGTTTGACCCGTTTGCGGGGTGAGATTCCATCCCAGCAATTCAACACCTGGATACGACCTTTGACAGCTGAGATCGATGCTGCCGGTGCTTTGGTGTTGCGAGCACCGAACCGATTTATTCGCGATTTTGTCGATGATCGATTCAGCGCCCTCATTGAAGGCTTTATCGCCGAAGTATCGTTACCGCCCTCGGATATTGTGCTAACAGTACAAGACCAGATAAACAGCCAGCAGTCGTTAGCTGGCGTACTCCATGGTAGTAAGCACCGCAGTAGCGATGTCGAAAGCGGTGATAAAAGCGACGATAGTCGTCAGGGAACGGGCGGTTTGTCTGAGAAGTCGCCTGCCGATGTCAACGATCTCCCGTCACTTCGGCCGGCACACAGTGCGTCGGCGAAACCACTCACGGAACAATCCATAGACTCGTCGGCCATAGAGTCGTCGGCTTTCCCTGTCTCGGGGAGCTATGAGCGAGGGCTGCGGAAGAGTCCGACAAGTAAAGCTGTAGTAACGCCTGCCTATCAGCACAACTTAGTGCGTGGGTACACGTTTGAAAGTTTTGTGGAGGGTAAAAGTAACCAGTTAGCCCTAGCGGCCGCACAACAGGTAGCAGAAAATCCCGGCGATTCTTATAACCCGTTATTTTTGTACGGTGGTGTAGGGTTGGGGAAAACCCATTTGATGCACGCCGTGGGCAATGCACTGCTCAGAGAAAAGCCCAACGCAAAGATTGTTTATTTGCATTCTGAGCGCTTCGTGGCTGACATGGTAAAAGCCCTGCAACTAAATGCCATTTCCGACTTCAAGCGTTACTATCGTTCAGTCGATGCATTGTTGATTGATGACATTCAGTTTTTCGCCAATAAAGATAGGTCGCAAGAGGAATTTTTCCATACTTTCAATGCCTTACTCGAGGGAGGTCAGCAGATGATACTGACCTGTGATCGTTACCCTAAGGAAATTGATGGTCTTGAAGAGCGCTTAAAATCCCGTTTTGGATGGGGGCTGACCGTTGCGGTGGAACCACCAGAGCTCGAGACTCGTGTTGCGATATTGATGAAAAAGGCCGAGCAGTCGAACATAACGTTATCTGCTGAAGCGGCCTTTTTTATTGCCCAACGTATACGATCGAACGTGCGCGAGCTGGAGGGTGCGTTAAAGCGAGTGATTGCAAGCGCGAATTTTACGGGTCGACCCTTTGATATAGATCTGATTAAAGACAGCTTGAAAGATTTGCTTGCACTGCAAGATAAGCAAGTCAGTCTCGACAACATCAAGCGAACAGTTGCCGAATACTACAAAATCAAAGTTTCCGATTTGATGTCGAAGCGCCGTAGTCGTTCTATTGCTCGACCCCGACAGGTCGCCATGGCGTTAGCGAAAGAGCTCACGAACTATAGCCTCCCGGAGATTGGTGATGCATTTGGCGGCCGTGACCACACGACAGTGTTACACGCATGTCGTAAGATTAAGGAGTTGCGCGAAACTAACTCTGATATTCGAGAAGATTACAAGAACTTGTTGCGCTCACTGACAACTTAGTCGTAGGTGCAGGGTAGTCCCTGGCCTCTAACCCATTGGAGCTGTTCGCACCATGAAATTCATTATTTCCCGCGATGCACTGCTAAAACCGCTGAACCTGGTTGCTGGTGTCGTAGAGCGAAGACAAACCCTTCCGGTATTGTCTAATGTATTGCTGAGCCTTGAGGGCAATCAGCTGGCACTGACGGGTACAGACCTGGAGGTGGAACTCATTGGTCGTGTCGAAGTAAGCGCAAGCATTGCTGAAGGTGAAATTACAGTACCGGCCCGAAAACTCGTGGATATTTGTAAATCTTTACCCGAAGGCGTGGACATTGAGTTCACGGTTGAAGCAGGTAAAGCCACAGTAAAGGCAGGTCGCAGTCGTTTTACATTGGTAACGCTACCTGCATCGGAGTTTCCTTCCGTGGAGGAGGGTGCAGGGGAGCTAGCGCTAGAGATACCACAGCCAGTGTTGAAACGCCTTATTGAGCGCACTGGTTTTGCAATGGCACAGCAAGATGTCCGTTACTACCTTAACGGCATGTTGCTTGAGTTGAAAAATGGTCGACTTCGAATGGTTGCTACCGATGGGCATCGCCTTGCCTTATGTACAGCCCCTGAGACTGTAAGCGCCGCTGATGCGTCGGTCATTATTCCTCGAAAAGGTGTTTTGGAGCTTGTTCGTTTACTCGAAGGAGATGAGTCCTTAAGGCTGGTAATTGGTAGCAATCATGTCCGTGCGGCTAACAAGCAGTTTACTTTTACCTCCAAGTTGGTAGACGGCAAGTTTCCTGAATATGAACGAGTGCTGCCGAAATCACCCGATAAAACGGTGATTGGCGAGCGTTTGGTGTTGAAACAGGCGTTTGCGCGAACCGCCATTTTATCTAATGAGAAGTATCGAGGTGTTAGGCTCCGGCTTAGTAACGACACCTTGGAGATGACAGCGAACAATCCGGAGCAAGAGCAGGCGGAAGAGGTGGTATCGGTCGAATACCAGGGAGACGACCTAGAAGTAGGTTTTAACGTCAGCTATCTGCTAGATGTGTTATCTGTGCTAGATGGTAATAAGGTGCGAATATCTCTCGCTGACAGTGCCAGTAGTGCGTTGCTCGAGGAGGCCGAGGCGGGCGATTCTCTGTATGTCGTCATGCCGATGCGCTTGTGAACGCCACAGGGACGTAATTTGATACAGCGTTCACACGTCGATTAAGCGTGTCGGTGCATCTTCAGCGACTCCATGTTTTTGGGGTTCGCAATTTAAAACGGCAAAGTCTTGAGTTGTCGCCAGGTCTTAACGTGCTGTTGGGCGCCAACGGCAGTGGTAAAACCAGCTTGCTTGAAGCGGTTTCTCTGCTCGCCCTTGGGCGGTCGTTTCGCACAGCCAGTGCCCGATCACTTATTCAACACGGTGCCGACCACTGTTTGGTGCAAGGCCGCGTGATTCGCGGCACTCAACGGCATGCTTTGGTATACAACGCCACCGTAATGGTGCGGCGCAGGTAAGGGTAGACGGCAATAATGCGCAGTCGTTGACCAATCTTGCTGAATTATTGCCAGTGGTGCTACTGGATACTAACAGCGTCGATTTGGTCACTGGCTCCCCAGAAGGGCGTCGGCGGTTTTTAGATGGCACATTGTTCCACGTGGAACAGGGTTTCTTGAGTTGCTGGCGCGCTTATCAGAAGGCGTTACGTCAGCGTAATGCAGGCCTGCGGCGTGGTACACTTGCCGGTGACGAAGCGTGGCGTCGAGAGATGGCACGTGCAGGCGAGGTACTCACAAAGATTCGACAAGAGTGGGTAGATCGTTTGGCTGTCAAGACCCAGTCGTTAGGAAAGGATTTGTCGGCGAGTCTTCAGGGTTTGACGCTGCAGTTTCGACCAGGCTGGGATGTACAGCGGACGCTCGTGTCGGCGCTTGATGAGCGAGTAGGTTCTGATCGTCAGCAGGGGTTTTCTCAAACAGGCCCTCACAGGGCAGAAGTGAGAATTCTGGTCGATGGCCGGCCGGCATCAGAGGTGTTGTCCCGCGGTCAACTTAAGTTAGCTGTGACGGCATTGAAATTGAGCCAGGGGCAATTGTTGTCCGAGGCGCCAGCTGGCTCGCCGCTTTATTTGGTTGACGATATAGCGGCGGAGCTCGATGCGGAGCATTCCTTGGCAGTGTGTACGTTGCTAGCAAACAGTCGAGCTCAGATTATTTTAACGTCGGCAAGTGAAAGTGATTTAGAGCGACTCTGGCCATTACAATCCATAACATTGTTCCACGTGGAACAGGGCAGTATCACTGCCAGATCAGCAGGGGAAACCCTGTAACTAGGTGAGACACTTTATGACAGAAGCCAATCCATCTCCCGATTACGATTCTTCCAGTATCAAGGTCCTTAAGGGTCTCGATGCTGTACGTAAACGCCCAGGCATGTATATAGGTGATACCGACGATGGAACGGGACTTCATCATATGGTGTTTGAGTTAGTTGATAACTCAATCGATGAGGCTCTCGCGGGACATTGCTCTCAGATTGATGTCATCATCCATCCTGATGAGTCGGTGACTGTTGCGGATGATGGTCGCGGCATTCCCACCGATGTGCACGAGGAGGGTGTTTCTGCCGCAGAAGTCATCATGACCGTGCTTCATGCTGGCGGGAAGTTTGACGACAATACTTATAAAGTCTCCGGCGGTTTACACGGTGTTGGTGTGTCGGTTGTTAATGCGTTGTCAGAACACTTACAGCTGACTATTCGCCGCCGTGGACAATTATTTGAGCAGGTTTATCGCCATGGTGTCCCCGATGCCCCGCTGGCAGTGGTTGGTGAGACAACATCCTCGGGTACGGCGGTTCGATTTAAGCCCTCCGCCGAGACTTTTACGAATATTGAATTTCACTTCGACATTTTAGGTAAACGCTTGCGAGAGCTGGCCTTCCTTAATAGCGGTGTGAAGATATTGCTCAAAGACGAGCGCACGGGCCAAGAGGAACTCTATTGTTACGATGGTGGACTCGAGGCATTCGTTGAGTTCCTTAATAAGGGTAAAAGCACCATTAACCGCGTGTTTCATTTTCAGGCCGATACCGACGATGGGGTCGGTGTGGAAGTCGCCTTGCAATGGAATGACTCGTTTCAAGAAAACTTGTTTTGTTACACCAACAACATCCCACAGCGTGACGGCGGCACTCATCTTGCTGGTTTCCGCGCTGCACTCACGCGAGCGCTTAACAGTTACATCGAGCGAGAGGGCTTAGCGAAAAAAGCCAAAGTGTCGACCACTGGTGATGATGCCCGAGAGGGTCTAACTGCCATTATTTCAGTGAAAGTCCCCGATCCTAAATTCTCCTCCCAAACGAAAGATAAGCTCGTTTCTAGCGAAGTGAAATCTGCTGTAGAGCAGGCGATGGGTCAGCACTTTAACGATTACTTACTGGAACAGCCTCAAGCTGCGAAGCAGGTTGTGGGCAAGATGTTAGATGCTGCACGTGCTCGAGAGGCGGCCCGTAAAGCTAGGGAAATGACACGACGAAAAGGCGCGCTCGATATTGCCGGGCTTCCCGGGAAATTAGCAGATTGTCAGGAAAGAGATCCCGCCCTGTGCGAACTGTATTTGGTCGAGGGCGATTCTGCTGGTGGATCTGCTAAGCAGGGGCGCAACCGAAAATTCCAAGCGATTTTACCCTTGAAGGGTAAGATTTTAAATGTTGAGAAAGCGCGCTTTGACAAGATGTTGGGCTCGGCTGAGGTGGGCACAATGGTGACCGCTCTAGGCTGTGGTATCGGTAAGGATGAATTCAATGCCGATAAACTGCGTTACCACAGCATCATTATTATGACCGACGCTGATGTGGACGGCTCCCATATTAGGACGCTATTGCTTACCTTTTTCTTCCGACAGATGCGGGAGCTGATAGAGCGAGGACACATCTACATTGCGCAACCGCCACTTTACAAACTGTCACGGGGTAAAAGTGCCCAATATTTGAAAGATGAAGCCGCTTTAAGGCAATACCTTACCGACAACGCTTTGGATGGGGCCGGTATTGTCGTTAATCCAGAAGCGCCGCCAATTACAGGTACAGCTTTGGCCCAGTTAGTGGCTGATTATCAATCTGTTGAGGCAACCATTGATCGTCTGGTTCGCTTGTATCCCGCTGATGTCCTTTGGCAGCTGCTTTGGTTGCCCACCGTGACCACCGATACCCTACAAGATCAGGCACAGATTACTGCCTTTGCCAAAGACTTGGAGAGCCGTTTAGTTCAGCTCAATACTAGCCAACAGTACTCGGTGTTTCTCCGTGAGGATGCTGAGCGCGGCTTCACTTATCCTGTGGTTCGAGTTGTTTCCCATAGCTTGGCTACAGACTATCCGATGCAACAGAGCCTTTTCGCCAGTAAGGAGTATGCGGCAATGCGTGCTCTTGGTGGCCAGCTTGGCGGCTTGATTGCTGAAGACGGGTATTTTCAGCGTGGTGAAAAGACCTTCGAAACAACAGATTTTGCCGCCGGTCTTGCTTGGTTACTATCAGAGGCTCGTCGGGGCGTATCAGTGCAGCGTTACAAAGGCTTGGGCGAGATGAACCCCGATCAGTTATGGGAGACCACAATGGATCCGGATGCTAGACGCCTACTGAGAGTGACTATTGAGGACGCTATTCTGGCAGATCAGATGTTCACCACTTTGATGGGTGATGATGTCGAACCCCGCCGGGAGTTCATTGAAGAAAACGCCCTGGCAGTCGAGAATCTCGATGTGTAATGGCTGAGTCACGTATTTTTCTTTGAAGATACCAAGCCCACAATGCTAAGACCACGCAATTGTGGGCATTATGCTCCTGAGTAGGTTATTCCCCTTTTGAAATGTGTTCGTTGTTATCGGTCAACTTACTCAGCTGATGGCCATCAGTATCTGTCGTTAGAGTGTTAACGTCGGGAAAATCTTTACTAGCGCGTTGACTGACTTGTTTAAAGCGTTCGACTTTACTGTGTAATCCTTGCCGACCTATTAATGCTGTCACTGTTTCGTTATATCGTTTATTAGTGGTTTGCAGCGAGCTTCCAAGGCGTTGTAGTCGTTCTGCCAATGAACAAACGGCATTGAAAATATCGCCCGCTTTGGCACTGATTTCCCGCGCTTCTGTATTACTGCGTTCCACAATCCATAGGTTCGATATTGTCCTTAAGATAGGCATTAGCGTGCTGTGGGACACCATGACGACACCCCGTTGATAGGCATAGGCAAATAAATCACGGTGGTGCTTCATTACCTCGATATAAGCCGGCTCAATGGGCATAAACATCAGCACAAAATCTGGGCTATCAACTCCTGGCAACAGGTCGTAGCGTTTGTTGGCGAGACTGTTAATGTGATCTTTTACTGCGCTCGCATGTCGGAGCAATGCTGCAGCTTGTTTTGTGTCGTCGTCCGCGGCAACGGCTGCTTCATAATCGACCAATGACACTTTGCTGTCGATGATGATGTGTTTGCCCTCAGGCAGGTAAACCACGAGATCGGGGATTTGCCGGATGCCCTCATCATCACTGATCACAACTTGGGTGTCGTAGTGTTCCCCCTTGACGAGCCCCGCCAGCTCCAACGTTCGTTCGAGCTGGGCTTCGCCCCAATTGCCCACCAGCTTTTTATCCCCTTTTAGGGCACGACTGAGGTTATTGGCTTCCTCGCCAACAGAAAGCCCTAGCTGCTGAAGCGCTTTAATTTGTTCTGTCAGGGTGCTGGAGCCTTGTGTCCAATCTCCATGTATTTGATTGATACGGCGCTGAAATCCGTCTATCTTCTCCGATAATGGATTAAGTAAAGAGCCAATGCTGGTCTCGTTGTGGGCCCGAAGTTCACGGTCTCGCTGGGTCAAAAACGTCCGGCTCAAGTTTTCAAATTCCAACGTCATTTGAGCACGGGTTTTTTCAAATTGTTCTAGCTGTTGCTTTAAGCTTTGCTCTCGCTCTTCAGCGCGAGCCTCGCTTGCGCTTAGCTTGTTGCTCAGTTCACGATGAGCATCTTGGTGCCGATTGAGCTCAGCCCGTAGCCGCTCGAGCTCTTCTATTAGCTGTACGTTCTGCGCTTGAACAGTCGTTGCTTCTTGAGTGATCTGGGTTCGTTCCTGCACCCATTGAGCTTGGCGTCGGGCGTGATGTTGCCAAAGGCCCAGCAGACCTACTGCGCCAAACCCAGCGAGACCTGTGGTTAAGCCGAGCAGCAGGCCTTCTGAGATCACGACCCAGTACTGGCTAACAGAGCAATGTCAGCAATTCGGACAAACTGTTGGCGCAACATATAGAGCAGGTTGTACCGATTTTGACGAACGTTCAGCTCCTCTGCGTTCACCATGACCGCCTCAAAAAAAGCGTCCACGGGTTTTTGTAATGTGGCTAAGAGCGATAACGCAGAACGGTAATCACGCTTGGCCAGCAAGGGTGTTAGTGAGTCATCACTCTCGCTGAGTGCTTTAAATAGCGAATGCTCTTCAGGGTTTTGGAAGAGTGAAGTGTCGATATCTGCGTGCACTTGTGTGGTGGCTTTCGCCAAGATGTTCGCCACCCGCTTATTGGCCCCAGCAAGCGCGCCGGCTGCATCGGTCTGCGTGAACTCATGCACGCCGCTAACGCGCCGATCAATTTCAGCTGCATTAGCAACACCCGTGGCAAGCACAGCTCTTAGCACATCAACACCGATACCTTGATCGTTGTACCAGGCGTTGAGTCGCTCCAAGATGTAGTCTTTAACGCTGGCTTTCGGATCTTGCGTGAGCACATTCTCAGGGTATTGATCAACTGCTTGCGCAATAAGCTCATCGATAGTCAGGGCGACATCATTGGCGATCAACATGCGAATGATGCCCACCGATGCGCGCCGCAAAGCAAAGGGGTCTTTTGAGCCGGTTGGTGTTTGTCCAATACCAAAGATGCCCACAAGTGTATCCAAGCGATCAGCTAGTGCCACAGCAGTCGCTTCATGGCTTGTAGGTAGTTTATCCCCCGCAAAGCGTGGCCAATAGTGTTGTTCTATGGCCTCAGAGACCTTTTTGGGCTCTCCATCATGTTCTGCATAGTAAGCGCCCGCTATTCCTTGAAGTTCAGGAAATTCAAGCACCATCTCTGATACGAGATCACATTTCGCCAATAAAGCAGCCCGGGCAGTAAGTTCAACATCTGCCCCCATAGCCGTTGCCAGCTCTTGGCTGAGTGACACGACCCGACTCTGCTTATCCGATAACGTACCTAACTTCTGTTGAAATACGACCCCATTTAATCGCTCGCTGCGGCTTGCCAGCGCTGTCTTTTTGTCATTGTTAAAAAAGAAAGCGGCGTCTGCTAAGCGCGGGCGAATGACCTTTTCATTACCCTCGGCAACGATGGATGGGTTGCTACTCACGATATTTGCGATAGTGATGAACAGAGGCTGTAGGCGCCCGTCGTGGTCGACTACGTGGAAGTATTTCTGATGTTCGCGCATCGACGAGATCAATGCCTCGGACGGCACTTCTAGGAACCCCGCATCAAAACTACCCTTGACGGCCTGCGGCCACTCCACCAGGCCGCAAACTTCATCGAGTAATCCATTGTCGATGACGGCTTCAAGGCCATCAGATGCGGCCATATCGGTGACTTGCTGCTCAATGCGTTGACGCCGGTCATTAAAATTCGCGATGACATAACCTTTCATAAGTGCGCCTTCATAATCGGCGGCGCGCTCAATGCAAATCGGTTCAACATGGTGGAAACGATGGCCTCGGGTGTAGCGGTCGGCATGACAGTCAAACAGCGACAAGTCCAACACGTCCCCATCGAGCAACGCTACTAGCCACTGAACCGGTCGTAGAAACTCGTGACGACTCCGTCCCCAGCGCATTTTTTTTGACATGGGGATATGCGCGACGCCGTCACTGATGATGTCCCCGGCGCATTGCTTCACTTGTGCCCCAGGCAAGGTGCGGGTGATGCCAAGACGTGGACCTTTATCGGAGGGTATCTCCTGCAACGTCGACGGATCGATGTCCTGTTTACGTGCAAAGCCCAGGGCTGCTGCCGTCCATTCGCCATTTGCATCTTTGGCTGCGGCTACCGGTGGACCCAAGACTTGCTGTTGCTGGTCGGGAGCATGGGTTGCTAGTTCTTCAACAAGAACGGCTAAGCGACGCGGCGTTGCGAACCATTTTATGTTGCCGTAGTGTAACTGACGTTCCGCAAGACCTTGCGCAATGTTATCCCGTAACGCGAGCGCCATTCCCTTTAATTCGCCAGCCGGCAATTCTTCAGTGCCGAGCTCAAATAACAGTGTTGTTGTGCTCATCGCGATGCCTCCAGCGCCTGCTCCCGGAGATCTGGATCAGCTTGGGGAAATCCCAAATTAGCACGGGTTTGCCAGTATGCACCGGCAACTGCTTTTGCCAGAGTGCGGACCCGTAAGATGTAGCGCTGTCGTTCTGTTACCCCAATGGCATGTCGGGCGTCGAGCATGTTGAACGTATGAGAAGCTTTCATGACATGTTCATAAGCGGGAAGGGGAAGTGTTTTATCAACTAATCGAATCGCTTCACGCTCATGGAAATCAAAAAGGCCGAGAAGCTGCTCAACATCTGCCTCTTGGAAATTATAGGTAGATTGTTCGACCTCGTTCTGGTGGAAAACATCACCATAGGTCACAGCGCCCGCAGGGGTTTTTGCCCAAACTAAGTCGTACACTGATTCAACCTGTTGCAGATACATAGCGATACGTTCCAGACCGTAGGTGATCTCACCGGTGACCGGAAAGCACTCAATGCCGCCAGCTTGTTGAAAGTACGTGAATTGAGAGACTTCCATGCCGTTAAGCCAGACTTCCCAACCTAAACCCCATGCGCCCAATGTGGGGGATTCCCAGTTGTCCTCAACAAAACGCACATCGTGCAATAATGGGTCTACCCCGAGGGCACGTAAGCTATCAAGGTACAGCTCTTGAAAATTTGCAGGGCTTGGTTTCATCACCACTTGAAACTGGTAGTAGTGCTGAAGTCGGTTGGGATTTTCCCCATAGCGACCATCGGTGGGGCGTCGGCTGGGTTGTGTGTAGGCCGCATTCCAGTTTTCAGGGCCGATTGCCCTTAAAAATGTGGCCGGGTGAAAGGTACCTGCACCTACTTCTAAGTCTAATGGTTGCAGAACAACACAGCCGCGGCTGGCCCAAAAGTTCTGCAAGCGCAGAATCACATCTTGAAAAGTGTCGGAAATCACAGGGGATCCAAGGTTTATCGATAAGAGCCCTTAGTATACCTGCCAATGGAGCGGCATAATAAGAGGCCTGGCTCCCGCGCCAAACCAAGGAATCGCCGTGTCCAAGCATTTTCGCCATGTAATACGTAACAAGGCAGCGCTGTTGTTGTTACGGTTACTGCTAGTGCTTACCGCTGGTCTGCCTCTTACCACAGCTCGGCGTCTTGGCCGCTGGTTTGGTTCTTGTTATTACGCCGTAGGCGTTAGAGGCCGTCATGTTGCCGCAACAAATATTCGCCTCGTTTATCCCGAGCTTACCGAGCACGAGCAGGATCAGTTGGTGCGGGCTACGCTACAAGAGACAGGTGTTTTGGCCTTTGAAATGGGTCATGTCTGGGCGCAGCCGTGGGAGCAAATGCAACGCTTAATTGTTGAAACTGAAGGCGTTGACTTGGTTGAGACCGCCCTGAAAGAGGGCCGAGGCGTTATTGTCCTAGGTCCACACCTCGGTAACTGGGAGGTACTAGGCCTGCACCTGGCCACCCTCGGGGAAATGGTGGCTTTATTTGAACCACCCAAGATTGAGAGTTTGGGGCCCATTATTAAAGAGGCCCGTGAGCGCAGCGGTGGTAGATTGGTACCGACAACGGCTCGCGGTCTCGCCGATCTTGCCAAAAGTGTAAAAGCGGGGGGTATTTCTGGCATCTTGCCCGATCAGGTGCCTGACAGTCCTGCAGGTGGCATCAACGTGCCTTTTATGGGTATTGATTGCGCGACGGCTACCTTAGGTTGCAATCTTATCAAGCGCTCCCGTGCTATCGCTTTTATGGGAGCAGCGTATCGCGTAGCACATGGCTTTCGTGTTTGTTACCGTGCCGCCCCTGAAGCCATTTATCTCGACGATAGCAAAGTCGCGCTGACCGCTATGAACGCTGCCGTTGAGGACTTGATCTGTGGCCATGAGGCGCAATATCAGTGGCAGTACAAGCGCTTTCGATTACAGCCGCCGGGTGCTGTCGATCTCTATGATCGCCATCAATAGTTACCTACTTTTTATTCCTCATTGACGGAGACACACCCATGAAACCATTTGCGGGCAAACTCATCGCCGGCCTCATCGGTTTAGTGACATTGGGTCCAGTGGGTTTGTTATTCGGCCTTGCGATTGGACACGCCTTTGACCGGGGTTTGTGGCAGGCTTTGCAGGCTGCCAGTCCTGAAGGGCTCGCTCTTGTACAGCGGCAATTTTTTGACACTACATTCACGCTCCTTGGCTACATTGCCAAAGCAGATGGACGGGTGAGCGAGGCCGAGATTGCCCAAGCGGAGAGTTTGTTTCGTCAGTTACGGCTGAATCCCACGCAGCGCCAATCGGCTATATTACGTTTTAAAGAAGGGTCGGCCGACGGATTTGATCCAGAGGCTACGGTATCGGCGTTCGCGAATAAGGTCGGTCAGCGTCGACAACTGCAACAGACCTTATTCTTGTTTCTGGCATCGATGGCGTTAGCCGATGGCGATGTCTCTGCGCCTGAGCGTACCGCTTTACATCGAATCGCTGGTTTACTCGGCGTCTCCGCAGCTGAGGTTGATCGGCTTGTTGCTATGATTGCCGCCCAATCACGTTTTCACACGGGTGGCACCTACGATCGGGCAGGCGGTTATGGCCATCAGGGCTCGCCGAGTCCAGCCCAGCGTTTACAAGACGCTTACCAAGCCCTTGGTGTTGATCCCTCTGCATCGGATGCTGAAATCAAGAAAGCCTATCGGAAATTAATGAGTGAAAATCACCCGGATAAACTCATAGCACGCGGCGTACCCGATGAAATGGTGAAATTGGCTACTGAGCGCTCACAGGAGATTTCGACCGCCTACGATGTCATTCGAGAGTCTCGCGCACAGCAGTAATACTTAAGGGCGCCAGAAAGCAGGGGTGAACAGTACTAACAGGGTAAAGACCTCAAGTCGGCCCAGCAGCATGGCAACGCAGAGCAGTATTTTTCCTGCTTCATTAACCGGCGCAAAATTCGCTGCAACCACACCCAAACCCGGTCCCAGATTATTCAGTGATGCTGCCACCGCTGAAAATGCTGATGTGAAATCGAGACCGGTCGCCAGCAATAACAGCATGATGGTGACAAAACAGAACATATAAACGGCAAAGAAACTCCATACGGCGCTCACTACTGAGGGTTCGACACGACGAGCATCCAGCTTTAGGGGAATCACTGCGTTTGGGTGTAGTAGTTGTTTAAGCTCGCGCATACCTTGCCGAAAAATTAACAGCAGTCGCATCGCTTTGATGCCGCCGCCGGTAGAGCCCGCACAGCCCCCCATAAAAGCCAGCATGAGCAATAAAAAAGGCAAAAAGTTTGGCCAAGATGCGAAGTCGTGCGTCGCAAACCCGGTAGTCGTTGCAATCGATACGGTTTGAAACATCCCGTGAATCAGGCTTTCAGCGGGGCTTAAGGTGTTGGTTGCTATCAGCGTGCCGCAGGTAACGATCATTGCTAATAAAATAACCCAAGCGAAGAACGTCGTTTCCGAGTCTCTCCGGTAGATCAGGAAACTGCGGCGCTGGTAGGCGATGAAATGCAAACTGAAATTAACCGCTGAAATCACCATAAAAACAGTGCAAATGAAAAGAATAGCATCGCTCTCGAAGTAACCCATACTGGCGTCATGGGTAGAAAAACCACCAATAGCGACCGTTGAGAAGGCATGACACACGGCGTCAAAAACCGTCATGCCAGCCAGCCAATAAGCGGCAGCGCAGATGGCAGTCAGACCAATATAAATACTGAATAACGCTTTTGCAGTCTCGGTGATTCGTGGTGTGAGTTTGCGGTCCTTTGATGGCCCTGCGCTCTCTGCGCGATATAGCTGCATACCACCGATGCCGAGCATAGGAAGAATGGCCACGGCCAGTACCACAATGCCAATACCGCCTAGCCACTGCAGCAATTGCCGGTATAGCAATATTGATTGGGGAAGCTGGTCGAGCCCTACAATGACGGTAGCGCCAGTGGTCGTCAGCCCCGAAATTGACTCGAAAATAGCGTCGATGAGGGACAGCTGCAGCGCGTCCGCAAGCACAAAGGGTGTTGCACCAAAAACCCCAAGAACAATCCAAAACAAAGCCGTTACCAGAAAGCCGTCACGGATTTTCAGATCTGTGCGCATGTGTCGGTTGGGTAGCCAAAGTAGCACCCCCGCCATTAAATCCAGCCCTAGGGCTGACGCAAAGGGGGCGGCAGAGCCATCACGCGCAACTAGGCCAAATGCCATAGGTGGCAACATGGCGAGACTGAAAATCATCAGCAAGACACCGATAATCCTCAAGGAAACACGGATATTCATCAGATAAAACCAAAGCCCACCGCAAACAGTCGCTCAACATCCGCGGTGCGATTGCGGTCGGTTAAAAACAGTATGACGTGGTCCTCAGGCTCGATCACCAAATGTCGATGGGCGATAAGTACCGTCTCGCCACGTAAGATGGCTCCCACGGTTACTCCGGGGGGCAGCGCGAGGTCTTCAAGGCTTTTGCCCACGACCTTTGACGATTGGGCATCGCCATGGGCGGTGACCTCAATGGCCTCGGCAGCGCCGCGTCGGAGTGAATGCACGTTGCTGATGTCACCCCGCCTTACGTGGGTAAGTAAGCTGCCAATGGTGATTTGTTGGGGTGAAATGGCGATATCAATTTCTTCACCCACAAGGTCCGCGTAAGCAGCGTTAGTGATGAGTGTGATGACTTTTTTTGCGCCTAAACGTTTCGCCAACATCGACATCATGATGTTCGATTCATCGTTGTTGGTTAGCGCGCAAAATACATCGGTGTTTTCGATATTCTCTTGCAGCAGCGCCGCAGGTTCATTGGCGCTACCATGCAGGACAATGGTTTCCTCCAGCATTTCTGACAAGACACGGCAGCGGTCGTAAGACAGCTCAATGACCTTGACCTGATATTTTTTTTCTAACCGCTGTGCCAGGGTTGCGCCAATGTTACCTCCACCTGCAATCATGACTCGCCGGTAGGGTTCGTCAATGGCGCGGAGTTCGGATGTCACTGCACGGATATTCTCTCTTGCAGCGATAAAAAAGACTTCATCGCCATCTTCTACTACCGTATCTCCCTCGGGGATGATGGCGTCTTCGTGGCGTCGGAAAATAGCGGCGACTCGGGTGTCGACCCTGGGCATGTGCTCACGGATTTCTTTCAGTTGGCGGCCTACAATGGGCCCGCCTTGAACGGCGCGCACTGCCACTAAACGAATTTTCCCCTCAGCAAAATCGAGCACCTGCAGAGAACCCGGATTGGCGATGAGCTGCTCGATATTGTTAGTAACAAGCTGCTCCGGGCCAATGATGACGTCCACGGGAATCGCTCCCGAGTCAAATAGCGCTTTAGCTTGGGCCAGATAGTCGGTCGATCGAATACGAGATATTTTGGTTGGGGTGCGGTAAAGGGTGAATGCCACGGTGCACGCCAGCATATTAATCTCGTCACTGTTTGTGACGGCGATGAGCATGTCCGCGTCTTTGGCGCCCGCGTTAAGCAGGGTACTGGGGTGGGCTGCGTCACCATGTACTGTGCGTATATCAAGCCGCTCCTGCAGTGCTCGTAGGGTATTTGACTGGCTATCGACCACGGTGATGTCGTTTTGTTCATCGGCTAAATGCTCAGCCAACGTGCCCCCAACTTGGCCTGCACCGAGAATGATGATTTTCAATGGCCAGTTACTCCCTGCAAGACAGCGCGCATATGACGCGACCACACCTTAATAAAAGCGTCTGGGCTTGGTAAGCCCCAAACACAGTATTTATCCGTGTTGCGCATCGACGTTGTTTTTGCGCAGTAGGCAAAAATAGAGCCCATCGCCGCCGGTAACGCTGGGTAAACACTGCAGGCCAAACTGCGTCTGGTGTGTGTCAGGTGCGTCTATTGGCTGGATCAGTGCGTCAGCTTGGCGCTTGGTGAATGCCATGATGACGTCATCATTCTCTTCGCGAAAGAGTGAACAGGTGACGTAGAGTATGCGCCCACCCGGTTTCAACACCGGCCAAAGCCCGCTCAAAATGGCAAGCTGTTGAGCGGCAAAACCCAACAGATCTTGTGCAGTGCGCAGCAGTTTTACATCAGGATTTCGACGCATAACCCCTGAAGCAGAGCAGGGTACGTCGGCGATAATAGCGTCTAGTTGCTGCTGGCCAAAGTGCTCGCTGGCCCGACTTGCGTCCATTTGGAAGATGTCTGCGGGAATTTGCAACCGTTCGCAATTTTCACGGATTCTCGCAAGACGGTCACAGCTGACGTCGGACGCTAGCAATGTAATGTCAGATGCTAACTCGAATAAGTGGCCGGTTTTCCCCCCGGGAGCCGCACAGGCATCGAGCACAGTTTCACCCGGCTGCGGGCTCAGCAGCATGGCGGCCAGTTGGGCCGATGCATCTTGAACACTCACCAAACCGTCAGTAAAGCCTGGCAAATTATTCACATCGGTCCCTTCATCAAGGGCGATTGCAGAGGCAACTGCTTTGCCTGCGCGCGCTGTTATGCCCTGTTGTTCCAACGCTGTTAGATAGTCAACAACAGAAATCTTGCTCTGATTTACCCGTAGTGTCATCGGAGGTCGATGGCGCGATGCTTCGGCGATGCTATAGGCCTGGGAGGGCCATTGAGCGCGCAATGTTTGCCAAAGCCAAGGGGGCAATGCCTCGCGTTCCGCTTCGGTTAGGGTACTTGGCAATGTTTCCTCGTTGCGCATCCAGTGCCGGAGAATGCCGTTAATTAAACCCGTTGCCCAAGGCTTCTTCATGCGTCGTGCACTTTCGACGGTTTCGGACACTGCCGCATGCTCGGGAATTCGCAGTTCACTGAGTTGATATAGCCCGAGCGCAATCAGGCAAAAAATATCGTGGTCCTTGCTGCGTAACGGTTTACGCAGTTGTACGTTAACCAGTGCGTCCAAACGCGGCCATAACCGAAGACTGCCGTACACTAACTCTTGTGTGAGTGACCTGTCTGCAAGACGCGTCTTTTGAAGATGAATTGGCAATGCGACATTCAGGGATTTTCCCGACATCACCTCGGCGAGGATTCTAGCGGCAGCAACGCGTGCTGATACTTCGCCACTCATTGCTGGCTGCTTTGAAAGTGGTTGCCGGGGCTAAATAGCGTGGGGTTACCGTTGACAAGTTGGGCTACGTCCAGTGGCTTCCCTCCAGGCAGCTGTGCCCGGTTAATGAGCAACGCATGTTCTCCGCAGCGTACTAATAGGCCCTTGCGGTCGGCGTGCAAAATCGTTCCCGGGACGTCGTCTGTCTGGGGTAGATGCGTCAATTGGGCGCTATGGATTTTTATCCGGTGGCCATTGAGGGTACTGAAACATCCAGGATTTGGGTGTAATCCTCTGATTAATTGATCGAGTGCTGCTGCAGACTCGGTCCACGGAATATCCCCTTCGGCTTTGCTGATTTTACTGGCATAGGTTGCCTGTGAATCATCCTGTTGCTCACCATTGGCGATTGCAGACATTGGGTCTGCCAATACGCTTAGGAGGGCTGGTGGGCCGAGCGCCGCGAGTTTGTCATGGAGGCTGCCACTGGTTTCGTCCTTAGCCAGGCCCAGCTCGACTTTGTGCAGCATGGGTCCGGTGTCGAGACCAGCATCCATTTGCATGATTGTCACTCCCGATGTGTTATCGCCCGAGGTGATAGCCCGTTGTATGGGGGCTGCTCCTCGCCATCGAGGCAGTAGTGAGCCATGCACATTCAGACAACCCATGGGGGGCAAATCGAGTACCCACTGGGGCAGCAACAAACCATAAGCAACCACCACCATGATGTCGGGTCGCAATGCCAGCAGCTCGTCTCTCAGTGTTGTGTCGCGCAAGGAAACCGGCTGAAACACGGGGATACCCGCAGCTAGAGCACGTACTTTTACCGGAGAAGGCTGTTCTTTTTTGCCCCGACCCGCCCGTCGATCGGGCTGTGTTAACACAGCGACGACGTGGTGGGGGCTATTAAGTAGCGCGTCTAAATGCCGTTCGGCAAAAACCGGCGTGCCGGCAAACAGTATACGTAGAGGCACAGTCAAACTAGCCCTGACGCCGGTGCGCTTTTTCGAGCTTGCCCCTGATGCGCTGACGCTTTAACGGCGATAAATAGTCGACAAATAGTTTACCCTCGAGGTGGTCTATTTCATGCTGTAAGCATATAGCGAGCAATCCACCCAATTCCTCTGTGAAGGGCGTGCCCGTTTTATCTAGCGCCTGCACCTTTATGCGTTTTGGGCGTTGCACGGTTTCAAAAAATCCGGGTACTGACAGGCAACCTTCATCGTATTCACCCAGCTCGGATTCAATGACCTCAATCTCTGGGTTGATAAACACCCAAGGTGTATCGCGGTCCTCCGAGATATCCATCACAATGACACGCTCATGCACATTGACTTGGGTCGCCGCCAGCCCAATGCCAGGGGCGTCGTACATGGTCTCGAACATGTCATCGATCAATGTGCGTATTCGCTCGTCAACGACGTTTACAGGCTCGGCGCGCGTTCGAAGACGTGGATCGGGGAATTCAAGTATGGGGAGTAATGCCATGCGTGTAACCGATAATTCAAAGGATCATTGTATGACGCGGAATGGCAGCATTTGTGCTTGCCTACCGTCCGAGCCATGGTCAGACTCCTAGTATAACGCCGTGACTAAGAGACTGCTGCCATCTCAGCCCAGCATTCGCGTCAAATTATTCGGAGTATTATTGTGAACCGCCGATCTCAGACACAGTCGCACCGAGCTCTCGTCTCTCACATCATCGGACCTTTGTTGGTTGTGGTCTGCTGGTTTTCAATGGCTTGTGCGGCTGTGCCGGTACAAGCAGACAGCCTAAAGCTACGGTCAGATATACCGTTGACATACGTGGTGCAGAAGGGCGACACCCTGTGGGACATCAGTGCCATTTTCCTCGAGGAACCGTGGCGATGGCCCGATCTATGGAACACCAATCCGGCTATCGATAATCCTCATTTAATTTACCCTGGCGACGTTTTGGCTTTGCGCTGGCAAGATGGCAAGCCGCGATTGGTGTCCGCCAATGGTGATGTACGGCTCTCCCCACAGGTGCGCAGTGAACCCGTTGATACTGCCATTCCAGCTATACCCCGAGAGCAAATTGACCCATTTCTTAAGCGCAACCGAGTATTAGCTGAAGGTCTCTATGACACGTTGCCATATCTGATAGCGGGCGACGCAGGCCGCTTGCTCAGCGGTTTGGGCGATCAAATTTATGGTCGTGGACCCGTCTCCGGTGTCGACAAAACCTACGGCATCATTCGAAAAGCCGGTGCTATTGTCGACCCAATCACCGGTGAGTTCCTGGGGCAGTCAGCTATTGATATTGGCACGGTGTCACTGCAGACACCTGCGAAGTCCGCCTTGCCCGAGAGTAGCGTTAAAACCTTTGAAGTGACGCGAATTACCGAGGAAGTGCGCATTGGTGATCGCTTGTTAACTGCCGAAGAGGGTGTTGTCGACGCGTACTTTCAACCCCGCGCACCGACCGTTCAGATTGAAAATGGTTTCATGATTGCGGTTAACGGTGGCGTCACCCAGATCGGTCAAATGAATATCGTGACGATCAACCGGGGTTCGCGAGAAGGCCTCGTTGCTGGCGATGTGCTTGCTATTTATCAAACGGGCGCCACCGTGATTGATCCCGTTAAGGGTGACAAGGTGACCTTACCTGATGTGCGCGCGGGGGTGCTAATGCTGTTCTCTGTCTACGAGAAAGCCAGTTTCGGATTAGTGTTATCGGCTAAGCGAGCGCTGGCAGTGGGTGACAAGGTGAAAAACCCGTAGGGAATTCCCCGCCAGCAATAGGCAGGATGCCTTGCTGTTGATTATTTGTGCTCAAGGAAGAGCTTTATGTCTCATGTGTTTGGTGACAACCCCGACATTGATAATGCGTGGCTTGGTTTTTTAACCCACAGAGATCTGCACCCCAGCAGCCGGCGCCGGTTACTGCGTGCCGGTTGGTATCCTGGCATGAACCTCGATACCACGGCATGGGACCCATCACTCCTCAAATACCTACGGATGATGGAGTCAGGGCTGCCAGATATGCGATGGCAGCAGCCGAATTGGTGCAATAGCCCGGTGACGCTGCTGACCCTGGCCGATCCGGAGTATCCCCCACAGTTGGCTGCCTGCAGCGATGCGCCCCCGGCGCTCTTTGTTATGGGGTCGACAGCTGCGTTATCACTACCCTCTGTGGCTGTGGTAGGTAGCCGTGCACCGTCCGCCGCTGGCTTACAGCAGGCGCGATTATTAGCCTCCGATCTTGCTGCTACCGGTTTGGTTGTCGTCAGCGGTTTGGCTCGAGGCATCGATGCACAAGCCCACCGTGGCGCAGTGGCCAGTGGCATCAGTGTTGGGGTGATGGCTACCGGTATCGACCAGGTGTATCCCCGGGGCCATCAAACCCTTGCGCAAACGCTCATTGGGGGCGGTGCGGTCATTTCAGAATTTCCTCCGGGGTTTGAGGCGAGTCGTTGGCACTTTCCTCGGCGCAATCGCACAATCTCGGGACTAACACTTGCCACAGTAGTCGTTGAGGCTGGTCGCCCCAGCGGATCACTGCTGACGGCTACAGCCGCTGCAGAACAAGGTCGCGATGTGTATGCATTTCCCTGGTCTGTGACCCATCGGGGAGGGGAGGGGTGCCTTTATTTACTGGCTGATGGTGCCATGCTGGCGCGGTCCGCTCAGGATGTTATCGCAGGCCTCGGTAGTAACGTCGCCGGTCAGCTCAACTTACTGCCGAGGTACCAGCCCGGGGCACCACCTGACACAGCAGTGGTTGGTCAGGGCCAAGCCGAGCAATTACCCCCCGATGCGCAAGCCCTGGCTACCTGGCTTGGTGATAGCGAGCTGACCTTTGATGAGCTGTTGGCGCTTACAGGAGAGTCTGTTTTGGCTTTGCGGACCTTATTAGCGCGAGAGGAAATTGCCGGTAGGGTATCGGTGACTCCGCTTGGTTACCGCCGTCGCTCCTAAATCGTGGCTTCATTTTACACCCCGATATCTCTATGACGTTTTTGCCCTACACTTCAACTTTTGTCTTCCATGAAGGTGTATGAGTGAGTGCTTACTCCATCAAAAAATCAATAGCTGCAAGCATTGTTGCTTCGGAGGGGGTTGTTGCCTGTCCTGCTGAGGCGGTTTGGGGGCTGTCTTGTGACCCGTTTTCCGCCTCAGCCGTCATCGAACTGCTCGCGCTAAAAGAACGTCCCGTTCACAAGGGTTTAATTGTCGTGGCTGCGAACGCCGAGATGTTTGCCCCCTTACTCAGGCATCTCACACGTTTCGAGCGACAGCGTGTCGAGGCGAGTTGGCCCGGTCCCAATACTTGGTTGGTGCCAAACTGTGGTTATTTTCCGCCCTGGGTCACTGGCGATAGCAGCGAGGTGGCTATTCGAGTCACTTCAGCACCAGCGCTCATCGATTTATCAAGCGCCGTATCTGGACCTATTGTGTCGACATCTGCGAATCCCGCCGGTGCGCCACCTGCCCGATGGGCCTTTCAGGTGGTGCGTTATTTCGGTCCTTCATTGCCGCGTTCTGTCGGTGGGGTTGACCTCAGCGCTAAACCGTCAACAATACGCCGCGTCAGCACGGGAGAAGTTTTAAGGGCTTAAGAGCGCATCCGTTCTCTCCCGTTGTGCTGATTTCGGTGTCGGTGCTTCAACCACAGCAGCGTGCCTGGGCCAAAGATGCTGCCAAAAGCATCATCTATTACAGCAGTAGCTGGTAAGCATTATTTGCTAAGGGGGAAGACATGGACGCTGCGGCAGTAGAGTCATATCTCAAAGGGTTACAACGTCGTATCTGCGATGAATTAGCAGCTATCGACGGTGGCAAAGAGTTCATCGAAGAGAGCTGGGATCGTCCAGAGGGTGGCGGTGGTATCAGCCGAGTAATGGCCGACGGTGCCGTTTTCGAGAAGGCAGGTGTTAATTTCTCCCATGTATTGGGGTCACAACTACCGGCATCCGCTACTCATAACCGACCTGAACTGGCTGGTCGAAGCTTTCGTGCAATGGGTGTGTCACTGGTTATCCATCCTCGCAATCCCTACGTACCCACCTCTCATGCCAATGTACGACTTTTTGTGGCAGAAAAGCCTGGTGAGGAACCGGTGTGGTGGATGGGCGGTGGCTTTGATCTAACGCCCTACTATGGATTTTTTGAAGACGCAGTTTCGTGGCATGCTACTGCAAAAGCCTGTTGTGATCCTTTCGGTGGCGATGTTTATCCTCGCTACAAGCAGTGGTGTGATGAATACTTCTATCTGAAGCACAGGGATGAACCTCGGGGCGTTGGCGGTCTCTTTTACGATGACCTCAATGAATGGGGTTTCGAGCGTACTTTTGAGTTTATGCGCAGCGTTGGCGATGGTTTCATGAAAGCCTATGCCCCCATTGTTGAGCGACGTAAGGACAACCCTTTTGGCGAGCGCGAGCGACAGTGGCAACTCTATCGCCGCGGTCGTTACGTAGAGTTCAACTTGGTATACGACCGAGGCACGATCTTTGGGCTTCAATCCAATGGTCGTACCGAATCGATTCTAATGTCACTGCCACCCCTAGTGCGCTGGGACTATGACTACCAGCCCGAGAGCGGGTCACCTGAGGCCCAGTTGAATCAGTACTATTTGCAACACCGCGATTGGCTGTCGGCAGATCCTGCGACGGCGCCATGACTGCAGCGCTGGAGGCGGTTATGAATGAACCCGCTACTGCCAATGGGCCAGCCGCCTATGCTGTATTCGGTAACCCGATCAAACACAGTAAGTCGCCCGCTATTCACGGGGCTTTCGCTGCTCAGTTTGGTGCCGATGTGAGTTATCGGGCAGTTGCGGTGGAGGCTGAGCAGTTTGAAGAGAAGGTTGCGGCGTTTTTTCAGCGCGGCGGTAACGGTCTCAATGTGACTGTGCCTTTCAAAGAGCGCGCTTGGGCAATGGCCGACAGTGTCAGCGAGCGCGCCCGCAAAGCACGGGCCGCCAATTGTTTGATCCCGTGCGAGGGAGGTCTTTTGCACGCCGATAATACCGATGGCATTGGTATGGTGCGCGATATGGTGATCAATCAGGGTTGGCAGTTGGCTGGTCGACGAACCCTAATACTTGGCGCTGGCGGTGCGGTACGCGGTATTTTACAGCCCCTGCTCGCTGAGCGACCTGCGAGTCTTACGGTGGTTAATCGTACTCCTGAGCGCGCGCAGCAACTGGCGCGTGAATTCGCCGATGCCCCCGTACCTATAAGTGCAGGTGGATTTGAGAGTATTGATGGGTGCGAATTCGATCTCATTATTAACGGCACCAGCGCTGGACTTGCAGGTGGCATGCCTGACCTGCCCGAGGGTCTGTTGTCGGAACGCTGTTGTTGTTACGACTTGGTCTACCAAAGTGAGCCCACCGCTTTTATGCGATGGGCCGCGGCGCGCGCAGCATGGGCTGTCACCGATGGTTTGGGCATGTTGGTAGAGCAAGCCGCTGAAAGTTTCTATTTGTGGCGCCAGCAGCGCCCATCTACGGCACCCGTGATCCAACAATTACGAGAGTTGATGGCGCCGTAAACCTCACTCGCTCAGGTACTGATTTTTCAGACGAACGTAGTTGGCTGGGCTATAGGTTAGAAAGCGGCGTTCAGCGTCACTCAAAGGTCTTAATGGTCGTGCCGGTGAGCCTGCATAGACATAGCCCGAGGGTAGATGCTTGCCTGGGGGTACTAATGCACCCGCTGCAACCATAAGCTCGTCTTCGAGCGCGGCGCCGTCCATCACAATTGCACCCATACCGATCAGTACGCGATCGCCGACGGTGCAACCGTGCAGCACGGCGTTGTGACCTACGGTTACGTCACAACCCAAAAGTAATGGCCATCCATCAGGGTTGAATTCGCTGGCATGGGTCACATGCAGGACCGCGTTATCTTGCACATTGCTTCGGTCTCCGATGCGAATAGCGTGCATGTCGCCGCGGATGGCGCTTTGCGGCCACACACTAACATCGTTACCCAGTGTTACGTCGCCTAGCACCACTGCCGACGGGTCAATCATGACGCCCTCACCAAGCTGTGGGCTAACACCTTTAAATGCACGAATGTTGTGTTCGCCCTTGTAAGTCATCACACTCACCGCCCTATTAGTTTGCCATTGCCGCACTCTACTTTAGCGCAGCTAGCCTATGGAGGTATAACGTGTCTGAGTTCGACGAGGATATGCCAGTAGCGCCTAAACCGCCTCGATTTATTGCGGGTGCCGTCTGCCCTCGCTGTGGGCAAATGGATCGAATTGTTGTGAGTGCAGACGGTGAGACTCGCAGCTGTATCGCCTGTGATTTTTCCGATGCCCGACCAGAACCCAAACCTGCTGAACTGCCTACTCGGGTGACCCGAGGGGCATCGCGTCGAGTTGAAACGCAAGCTGAACCCGTACGCCTTATGGACCCCACTGCCGCCAGCCCCGCCGATGCGTCGGCGCCATTACCTTCCTCTGACCCCGATAGTTAGTCCGAAAGACGTAAATTTTTGTTTGACCCAATACTGTCTGAAAAAACCATATCAGCTGCCACTTCGCCTCTATGTGGGTGTCATTGGCATTTACACCACTACATCTAGTGTTTTGCGGCAGGCAGGCACTGCATACTCATTATTCAGATGCAATTAACGTGGCTAACACTGTGATTTTCATGGCATTTCCCATTAAACTTAGGGTTTCTACCGGGGCTTGTGTGTCCGGTACCAAGGGGGGGCTTACACCGCTTTTAGCGCAGGTGCGTTCTCTCGTGGAAAACCAATAAAACCAACTTGCTATGTCCTCAACAGGCGAGCAGTGGGTGGGTCGGATGTGGATTCACACATCTTTTGAGAGAGGCAAAACCATGTCATTTGGAAACATTAATCGCGCGTTTATTGGCTTCGCTTTGGCCTGTGCGTCTGCCGTCGCTGCTGGACAAGGCAACCAGGTCAACATGGCCAAAGGCGTCACTGAGATCGGCGCTGAAATCTACGATTTACACATGCTGATCCTTTGGATCTGCGTTGTCATCGGGATAGCAGTGTTCGCGGTGATGTTCTACTCCATCATTTATCACCGTAAGTCACGTGGGTATGAGCCAGCCCAGTTCCACGAAAGCACGAAGGTGGAAATTGCATGGACGGTAGTACCTTTCCTAATCCTCATCGGTATGGCCGTACCTGCCACGTCTACTCTGCTCGAGACTTACAACACCGACGACGCGGAAATTGACATTCTGGTGACTGGCTACCAGTGGAAGTGGAAATATGAGTATCTCGATGAAAATGGCGAAAATGTCACCTTTTTCTCCAACTTGACGACACCTCAGAGCGAGATCTACAACAGCCAAACTAAGGGTGAGAATTACCTTTTAGAGGTTGACGAACCTCTCGTTATTCCCGTCGATACTAAAGTCCGCTTTTTGTTAACCGCCAACGACGTTATCCACTCTTGGTGGGTGCCTGAAATCGCGGTCAAAAAAGACGCGATCCCCGGCTTTATTAACGAGGCATGGACTAAGGTTCCCGAGCAAGGCGTCTATCGCGGTCAATGCACCGAGCTGTGTGGTGCTTATCACGGCTTCATGCCTGTCGAGGTCCATGCCGTATCGCGTGAAGAGTACGACGCGTGGTTGACTGCCAAGCGCGCCGACAAAGTTGCTCAGGCAGCCGCTGCAAGCAAGGCCCTTAGCCTCGACGAGCTGATGGCGAAAGGTGAATCGGTGTATAACGCACAGTGTATGGCCTGTCACGGCATGAACGGAGAGGGCGGTGTTGGCAAACCCATTGCGGGTAGCGCTGTCGCGCTGGGTGATATCGGTCGTCACCTCGATGTTGGTATCAAAGGCGTCGCGGGTACCGCAATGCAAGCTTTTGGTGGTCAGATGTCCGATGTAGACATGGCCGCTGTTATTACATACCAGCGCAATGCGTTTGGTAACAACACGGGGGATATCGTGCAGCCCTCAGACGTAGTTAACCACAAGAAAGGTTAATGGGGAGACATAACGATGGGTGATCATCATCACGGTCCTGCCAAGGGCCTTTCACGCTGGTTGTTTACTACCAACCATAAAGACATTGGAACCATGTATCTGTGGTTTTCCTTTGCCATGTTTATCCTGGGTGGCGCTTTTGCCATGATCATTCGTGCCGAGTTATTCCAACCCGGTATGCAGCTGGTCGAACCTGGATTCTTCAACCAAATGACCACCCTGCACGGTTTGGTCATGGTTTTCGGCGCCATCATGCCGTCCTTTGTGGGGCTGGCTAACTGGATGATTCCCATGATGATTGGTGCCCCAGACATGGCGCTGCCGCGCATGAACAACTGGAGCTTCTGGATCTTGCCTCCCGGCTTTCTTATGTTGGCTTCAACCCTGTTCATGGAAGGCGGTGCACCCGCCTTTGGCTGGACGTTTTATGCGCCTTTGTCGACCACTTATGCGGCGCCTTCAGTAACCTTTTTCATTTTTGCCATTCATATCTTGGGCGTCTCTTCAATCATGGGGTCAATTAACATCATCGCGACCGTCATGAATATGCGCGCTCCCGGCATGACCTACATGAAAATGCCACTGTTTGTGTGGACGTGGTTGATTACGGCGTTTTTGTTGGTTGCGGTGATGCCTGTGCTTGCGGGTGCGGTCACCATGATGCTCATGGATATCCATTTTGGCACCAGTTTCTTCTCGGCCGCCGGTGGTGGTGATCCGGTACTGTTCCAGCATATTTTCTGGTTCTTCGGCCATCCCGAGGTTTACATTATTATCCTGCCTGCGTTTGGCGTGGTGTCACAGATTATCCCTGCGTTCTCGCGCAAGCCCCTGTTCGGCTACGCCTCAATGGTTTACGCCACGGCGGCTATCGCCTTCTTATCGTTCATCGTCTGGGCACACCACATGTACACAGTGGGTATGCCAGTCGCTGGTGAATTGTTCTTTATGTACGCCACGATGCTCATTGCAGTGCCAACCGGCGTGAAGGTGTTTAACTGGATCAGCACCATGTGGCGCGGTGCCCTGTCTTTCGAAACCCCCATGCTGTTCTGCATTGGCTTTTTGGTGCTCTTTACCATCGGTGGTTTCACTGGGCTGATGCTCTCGATTGCGCCCGCCGACTTCCAGTACCACGACACTTACTTTGTTGTGGCTCACTTCCATTATGTGATGGTAGCGGGCGCTGTGTTCTCCATGACTGCCGCCGTCTACTATTGGCTACCGAAGTGGTCTGGCCGCATGTACAACGAGAACATGGGCAAGATCCATTTTTGGGTGTCGTTTATCGGCTTCAACATCACCTTCTTCCCACAACACTTCGTAGGTTTGGCCGGTATGCCTCGACGTATTCCGGACTACGCTCTCCAATTCGCTGATTTCAACATGATGTCATCAATCGGTGCGTTTATTTACGGTGCGTCGCAAATCCTGTTCTTGTACAACGTGATTGCCACGATTGTCTCTGGCAAGCGTGTCTCGGACGAGCGCGTATGGGATGGTGCCGAAGGTCTCGAGTGGACCGTGGCTACCCCGGCCCCCTACCACACCTTTGAAGTACCGCCGGCGATTGAACCAACGCCAGCGCACGGCTAATCAAAGGGTCGTTCGCTTGTTTCGGATAACGCAAAATCCCGCCATCGATACCGTCATTAAGCTCGTGGCGGTTGCGGTGGCGATGTTTGCGTTTGTCTTTGTGGTTATGGTGCCCCTCTACAACGTGTTGTGCGATGTATTGGGTATTAACGGAAAGACAGCCGGCGCGGCTTATACACCTTTAAGCAGTGCTGTGGACCAGCAACGGGACATCCGGATTCAGTTTGTGGCTACTAACAACGAAGGCATGCCTTGGGTGTTTCGCCCTGGCACCACTATGATGACTGTGCACCCAGGGGCAGCAAACGACACGGTGTTTTTTGCAGAGAACCCGACCCCCAATCCGATGGTGGCGCAGGCCATTCCCAGCATTTCACCCTCTCGAGCAGCTGCTTATTTTCATAAGACCGAGTGTTTTTGTTTCAACCAGCAGCCGCTCGATGGCAACGCCAGTGCCGAAATGCCTTTGCAATTTATTGTCGATCGGGATCTACCGACCGATATCAGGACAATTACCCTGTCCTACACGATTTTTGATGTAACAGACCGGGCAGCGAATACCCTCGCTACCCGATAACACCCGAACATCGCGATCGGGTTTACGATACGGAGAGTACGACATGGCTTCCACCCAGACCGCTACCGCGGGCCACGAGAAATACTACGTTCCAGAGAGCTCGAGCCTCGCGGTGCGCGCCACCATTGGTTTGGTAATGACAGTATTTGGCGCCGGCCTTTTGCTGAACGATATGACCTTTGGCGATCCTGAAGCCAGTACCAACTCAAAATGGGTGCTGTACATTGGTTTGGCCTTTTTTGCATTCACGTTGGCCAGCTGGTTCCGCCTTACTATTAAAGAGAATTTGCAGGGCTTAAACAGCGCACAGCTCAATCACAGCTATGTGCTTGGCATGTTCTGGTTTATTTTTTCAGAAGTTATGTTTTTCGCGGCATTCTTCGGCGCCTTGTTTTACGTACGGCAGTTGGCTGGACCCTGGCTTGCCGGTGAAGGCGAGGGTGGTCGGATGAATGGGATCTTGTGGCCCGGTTTCGAGTTTGCGTGGCCACCGGTATCGACGCCGCAAGAGGCAGTAGGCGGCGTGGATGCCCAAACCATTGCAAATAATGGTATTTTTGGTACCTCTGAGCGCAGCATGGCCTTCGCTGATGCGCACCACTGGTACCAGTGGCTCCCCATGTGGAATACCCTGGTGCTGTTGTCATCTTCCTTTACGGTGCATGTGGCGCATACAGCGTTACTTAAAGATCAGCGCGGAAAGTTCAATCTTTGGCTGGGTATTACCGTAGGCTTGGGCATCTTCTTCTTGTTCTTGCAAGCGGCAGAATACTACGAAGCCTATGCGGTTTTTGGTCTGACGTTGAACTCTGGGATTTACGGGTCAACCTTCTTTATGCTCACCGGATTTCATGGCTTCCATGTTGCCATGGGTATGACCATGTTACTTATCCAGTTAATTCGTTCGGTAAAGAACAAGCACTTCACGGTTTCGGACCATTTTGGTTTTGAAGCATCAAGCTGGTACTGGCACTTCGTTGATGTTGTTTGGGTGTTCCTGTTCTTGTTCATTTACATTTTGTAGTCGTTTACCTATTGTCCTGACGGGCGCTTCGGCGCCCGTTTTATTGTGGGGCTTTCGAGTCATGTGGCGCTAAACCATTAGGGGGCAGATGACTCCACGTTACCTTGTGGGCCGGCATCCCATGGATTGCGATGGCCTAATTGACCGGTTGCAACGCCGTAAACAACAACCAGCAATAATCCAGATGCCAGTCCCAAGCGAGCACCAAGTGACGTGAACAGGCGTTTCTTCTGGAGGTTACCTTGGTCCATCATGAGAAAGTAGAGCCCAGAACCGAGGCTTGCGACGAGTGCGATCATGAATAGAACGATCAATACCTTTAGATACATAGCGATCTCTTTGGGGCGATTTGCTGTCGCGGGGAACACGCTTGCGCGGGGTCTCCACGGTAGCAATCGAGGTGCATGAGTGACACAGTTTAACGCGAACTTGGGCCCATTGCGGTTGTGCTTCGAGTGGCGTCTTACCCTGTTCACAGCGACGCTAATTCCGCTGTTGCTGAGTTTAGGTTTTTGGCAACTCGATCGGGCCGATGACAAGCGCTTATTGGCACAACGTTACCACGAGCGTGCGGCTTTACCGGCGCTAAATGTCAAGGACCTACAGCAACTCCTTGAGGATACCTCTCAAGATCGCTGGCTCGACGCTATTGCTGATCGTTCCGTGATGTTTGATGGGCATCTCGAAACAGGTCGTTATGTATTTATCGACAATCAGACCCGCACTGGTCAATTTGGTTATGATGTATTGGTGT
>CBFHTF010000003.1:0-30911 GCA_965658685.1 Luminiphilus sp. | reverse complement strand
CGAGACTGATAGCGCCTGGGTCGCCGTCAATTTGGGTTGGATCGCGGGTGATCCGGCGCGTCGTACGCTACCCGACGTCCAGTTAGACAACGGTACTGTGCGATTCTCGGGACGCGTTTATTTGCCAAGCAAGGCACCTTACATGTTGGCCGAGCCCTCACCGCTAGGCTCAATACCTTCGGTGGTGCAGCGTTTCCAGCCGGAGCTAATTGATACCGCCACGTTACTGGACAGCAATCGACCATTACTTCCCGTGGAAATTCGTATCAACGAGAGTGACCCTTTGGCACTACAGGCCGATTGGCCCGTTGTGAATCAAAGTCCGGCCAAACACACCGGCTACGCTGTGCAATGGTTTACCATGGGTGCCGTTTTGTTTTTCGCCTTCATTTTAGGCAGTTCTAACCTGTGGTCCCTCGTGCGCCGCAGGCCCGCAGCCTCATAACGTAGAGAAAGAGATGACCAGCGCCTCCCGCAGTGATCGCAATAACCGGATGATATTGAGCCTTATTGCCGGCTTACCGCTAACGATGATTCTGGCAGCGTCGTGGCTTTGGTATTTTGTTATTGAAGGCGATCTCGATCTATTGGGGGCTATTGGTACTGCAAACCATGGCACCCTTGTTCAACCGCCCCGGCAGATTCAATCTTATACCTTCAACGATGAGCTTGGCGCACTGTTCCAATGGCAAGATCTTGAGCCACGCTGGACAATGGTGATTGCCAATCGCGGCACAGTCTGTGACGGGGCGTGTGAAGGCCGCCTCTATGTCACACGGCAGATTCACATAGCACTGGGCAAGGAGTTCAAAAAAGTGCGTCGGGTTTATATTGGCGATACACCCATAAGCGATACCCGTGTGACACCGCTCCTGCCACGCCCTTTGGGCTGGCCCGACGATGTTACTGACGGCGCACTCGATGCGTATCTCGCCGACGATCATGTTGGCCTCGTTGCACTGTCCACCGCGCCCGAAACGTTCCTGACGTTATTTCCAACTCTGAATGACAGTCCTGCTAAGTGGTATCTTGTAGACCCCGCTGGCTGGGTCATGATGCATTACCCCGACACGCTCGATTATAAAAAGGTGATCGCTGATTTGAAGTTCTTACTGAAAAACTCTGGAGAGCTGCAATGACTTCGGCGTCTGCAGTATCGCCTACCAGTTGGAATGACTATCTAGAGCTCACCAAGCCACGAGTTGTGGCGCTCATGATTTTGACGGCCCTTATTGGTATGTGCATGGCGGTGCCCGGATTTGTACCCTGGCAGCCCCTGGTTTTGGGTAACCTGGGGATTGCGCTCTGCGCCGGTGCGGCCGCCGCCATCAACCACATTGTGGATGAACGCATTGATCAGCAAATGGCCCGAACCAAGGGGCGACCTGTAGCCACTGGTCGACTTAGTCAGCGTCAAGCGGCCGGGTTTGCCTTGTTATTGTCGCTTTTGGGAGTGATCACCCTCGTGCTCTGGGTGAATACGCTCACGGCTGTGCTAACTGTTGCAAGTCTTATCGGTTATGCCTTCATCTACACCATGTTTTTGAAGCGCGCCACGCCACAGAACATTGTGATTGGGGGGCTCGCTGGTGCGGCTCCACCCTTGCTTGGTTGGACAGCGGTCACGGGCGAGATTCATGGTCATGCCTTGCTGTTAGTGCTTATTATTTTTGCTTGGACACCGCCTCATTTTTGGGCCTTGGCGATTCATCGGAAAGAGGAATACGCAGCGGTCGGCGTACCTATGCTGCCGGTTACCCATGGTGTGAAGTTCACTGCGCTACACATCTTTCTGTACACGATCATCATGGTACTTATTACCTTACTGCCGTTTGCTACGGGTTTGAGTGGCTGGTTTTATCTGGCAGCTGCGCTGGTCCTTGGTGCCGTGTTTTTATACTGGTCCATTGAAATTCTTCGTGGCCGAAATGAAAAAGCCCCCATGGAAACCTTCAAGTATTCCATCACTTACTTGCTGTTGTTGTTTATTGCCATGTTGGTCGATCAGTGGTTTTTTGGAGGCATATTGTGAGTCTTTCACTGAACCGGCGTATTGCCATCACGGTTGCGGTTGTTCTGCTATTCATTACCGTGGTTTTGGTTAGTTTTGTTAACCGAATTCAGCAACCCCGTGTTATGTCGCCATCGGATATGCGCGCTAATGGCTTATTTTTGTTTGAAACGCCCCGTGATCTAGGCGCATTTGATTTGCTCGATCACAAGGGACAGCCATTTACCCCAGAGCGATTTGCCGACCATTGGACCCTGGTTTTTTTCGGTTTTAGCCACTGTCCCGATATCTGCCCGACGACCTTGTCATTTTTAGCTGACGTGCAAGGACAGTTAGAGGCGACAGAAGCGGCTGATACCCAAGTCGTGATGGTCACCGTAGATCCAGCGCGTGACACGGTATCTGTGCTGGCCGACTATGTGCCGTATTTCAACCCCGACTTTGTGGGCGTCACCGGTGAGTTTGTCGATATCTTGCGGTTTGCTCAAAGTCTGAATGCGCCGTTTCGTAAAGTCACCAACGATGACGGCAGCTATCAGGTTGACCACAGTGCTAACGTTGCGTTGATCAATCCTCGCGGCCATTTCCACGGTTTCTTCAGGGCACCCTTCGATCTTGCGAAGTTTAAAGTCACCTACCGATCCGCTCGTTACTTGTGGGAGCGTTGATACGATGACTGAACGCCTTGTGCTCGTCGACGGTTCTTCGTACTTGTTCCGTGCCTATCATGCGTTACCGGCGCTTACCAATTCCAAAGGCATGAATACCGGCGCTGCTAAAGGCGTGATTGGCATGATCCGCAAGCTGCAGTCTGACTTCCCCGATGACCAAGTGGTCGTGATCTTTGACGCGAAAGGACCCACGTTTCGCAACGCGATGTACGCTGAGTACAAAGCTAATCGACCACCAATGCCAGACGAGTTACGCGAGCAAATTGCGCCGATTCACAATGTTATTCGAGCGATGGGCCTGCCACTTATCTGTGTTGAAGGGGTGGAGGCCGACGATGTTATTGGTACTTTGGCTGTTCGCGCTGCAGATCAGGGTCGACCAGTGCTGATCTCCACCGGTGACAAGGACATGGCGCAACTGGTGAATGCGCACGTGACACTTATCAATACCATGAATAACACGACGCTTGATCGCGCCGGTGTGATTGAAAAATTTGGAATACCCCCCGAGCTCATCATCGACCTGCTGGCGTTGCAGGGCGACAAGGTTGACAACATCCCGGGCGTGCCGGGGATTGGTGAAAAAACCGCTATTGCTTTACTTCAGAACATTGGCGGCATTGATGCTCTCTACCAAAACCTTGACCAAATCGCCGACCTGAGTATCCGTGGCGCAAAGTCGTTGGCCGCCAAGCTCGAGCAACATCGACAGGGGGCAGAGTTGTCTTACCGGTTGGCCACTATCAAACTCGACTGCGATTTGGCGCTGGCAGAGGGTGACCTGGTCTCTAAGCCGGCCGATCGAGAGGCATTAATTAGCTATTTTACTGAGCTCGAGTTCAAAGCCTGGTTGTCGGAATTACTCGGTGCAGACGATACCTCAATTGTGCCGAACGCCGTTGATGATGCTCCGACTGAGCCTCAAGAACAGCAACTTGAGGTTGTGACAATTACCGAGTGGGATCAATTTAACGCTTGGTTAAGCACACTCAGCGCTGCGCCTTTGTTCGCTTTCGATACTGAAACCACCAGCCTTAATTACATGCAGGCCGACATTGTGGGCTTGTCATTCGCCGTTGAGCCGGGTCGTGCTGCTTATGTGCCCTTGTGCCATGATTATCCCGGTGCACCCGAGCAGTTAAACTCTATAGAGGTGTTAGAGGCGCTGCGTCCGTTGCTTGAGGATGCAACTCGCAAGAAGCTGGGTCAGAACCTTAAGTACGATGCCAATGTATTGGCCCGCTACGGCATTGTTTTACGAGGTATTGCCCACGACTCTATGTTGCAGTCCTATGTGCTCGACTCTACCGCCAGTCGACATGACATGGACTCTCTGGCGCTTAAGTACTTGGGTCAGCGGGCCATCAGCTTTGAAGATGTCGCGGGCAAGGGTGCGAAACAGTTGACCTTCAATCAGGTGGCGCTAGAGCAGGCCGCTCCCTATGCAGCCGAAGATGCCGATATCACGCTGCGTCTACACCAGCAGTTATGGTCGAAGTTAGAGACAGAGCCGGTACTCGCTGATCTCTATCAGACATTAGAGATGCCACTGGTACCGGTGCTTGCGCGTATCGAGCGTAACGGTACCTACATTGATCGTCAGTTGTTGGCCGATCATAGCCATGAATTGGCCCTGCGCCTGGAGCAACTTGAACAGCAGGCCCATGAACTGGCAGGGCAGGCATTTAACTTGGGCTCTCCCAAGCAGCTAGGTGAGATTTTATTTGGCAAGCTTGAGCTGCCGGTGCTCAAGAAAACGCCGAAAGGTGCCCCTTCTACCGCTGAAGAGGTTCTTGCTGAGCTGGCGCTTGATTACCCTCTGCCTGCGGTGCTGATGGAATACCGCAGCCTTTCAAAGTTGAAGTCAACGTATACTGATAAGTTACCCACTATGATTGATCCGGTCTCGGGCCGGGTACATACCTCGTATCATCAGGCGGTTACGGCAACCGGTAGGCTGTCATCCTCCGACCCCAATTTGCAGAATATCCCCATTCGTACCGATGAAGGTCGACGCATTCGTAGGGCGTTTTGTGCTCCCGAGGGGCGCGTTATTGTTGCGGCGGACTATTCTCAGATTGAGTTGCGTATCATGGCGCATCTGTCTGAGGATCCAGGCTTGTTAAAAGCCTTTGGCGCCGATCTCGATGTGCATGCCGCCACGGCGGCAGAAGTCTTTGATGTGTCCCTTGAAGCGGTAACTGACGACCAGCGACGCAAAGCCAAAGCCATTAACTTCGGCTTAATTTATGGAATGTCTGCCTTTGGTTTGGCGCGACAGTTGGGGCTAGGCCGCAACGAGGCGCAGGCCTATATCGATCTTTATTTTGCCCGTTACCCGGGCGTCGCCGATTATATGTCCCGTACTCGATCTCAGGCGCATGAACAGGGTTATGTAGAAACCTTAATGGGGCGGCGATTGCACCTACCCGAGATCAACGCTCGTAATAAACAACGACAACTTGCCGCTGAGCGCACCGCCATCAATGCCCCCATGCAGGGTACCGCGGCCGATATTATCAAGCGCGCCATGATAGCGGTTGATCGGTGGTTGGACAGCAGCGGGCTTGATGGGTTGATGATCATGCAGGTGCACGACGAACTTGTTTTTGAGATCGCCGAGACCGATGCGGAGGCGCTAGTCACAGCACTGCCAGAGCTCATGGGTCAAGTAGCAGAGTTGCGGGTGCCTTTGAAGGTAGATGTTGGTGTTGGCAGCAATTGGGATGAAGCCCACTAGCACTCAGATCCGGTCGTTTCGTCGAATACTGAGGTATCGGTTAACCAAGCCTGTAGTAGTTTTTCGAGCTCTTTGAGACCGTCTCCTTTGAGCGAGGAAAACAGCTGCACCGATGTGGTATCTGCAAATTCCAGTAGCTGAGCACGCACGGAGAGCAATGTGTTCTTGGCTGGACCTCGCTTCAGTTTGTCGGCTTTGGTGAGCAGCACGTGCACCGGCATTTGGGCAGAAGCGGCCCACCTGACCATCTGCTCATCTTGATCTGTTAGGGGATGGCGAACATCCATCAACAACACCAGACCGCGCAAGCTTTGGCGCTGTTGTAAATAGGCCTCCATGTGTTTGTTCCACTCGCGTTTCATCTTAAGTGGCACTTTGGCGTAGCCATAGCCAGGCAAATCAACCAGACGCTGTTGCTCAGACAGAGTAAAAAAGTTGATGAGTTGCGTTCTGCCCGGCGTGCGCGATGTGCGCGCCAGCTTGCGGTTACCCGTTAGGGTGTTAATAGCACTGGACTTCCCCGCGTTTGAGCGCCCGGCAAAGGCAACTTCCGAGCCCAGGTCTGCCGGTGCATTACTGAGTGCACTGGCACTCTGAAGAAATACCGCCCGCTTGAAGTCGACTTTATCGAGGCGGGGCGCCGTTATTGTTGCCGTACTTTGCTGTTCGTTGATAATGCCGGTCATAAGTGACTTTTATCCACAGGCCACGATTGACTATAATGCCACGGCCTGAGAGGCAAAGCATGGTTGTATCGCTACTCTCTTTACCAAAACCGCGGGTATGATGCACCCGCAATAGGGGATTTCATGATTTCACGAACAAACGTCAGTCGAATTCTTGCACCGGCTTCAATGGCTCTGGCTGTTATGGCATCTACGGCGGTTGTTGCTGCGCCAAACATGGACAAGTACAACAAGTCCTGTGCTATGTGCCACGCGTCAGGCGCTGCTGGTGCGCCTATGGCCCACAGTGAAAAAGCATGGGCTCCACGTATGGCCAAGGGCATGGATGAGTTACTCAAGTCCGTTAAGAACGGTTTGAATGCCATGCCACCTACCGGGCTTTGCGCCGATTGCAGCGATGAAGAATACAAAGAACTCATCACTTACATGGCGTCACCCAAGTAAAGTCACTCGATACAGGACCTTAGGATGTTTGTACGAACAACAGTTCGCACGTTGGCCGTTGCCATCGTAGCACTCGGTACCGCTGTTAGCGTCTCGGCGGCGGTACTCCAAGGCGACCCAGCTGCAGGTGAAGCAAAAGCGGTGACTTGTGGCGCCTGTCACGGTGTCGATGGCAACAGTGCCGTCCCTAACTTCCCTAAGTTGGCCGGGTTAGGCGAGAAATATCTTGTTAAGCAAATGAAAGATATTCGCAGTGGTTTGCGTCCAGTCGCGGCGATGGCGGGTCAGGTTGATAATATGACTGACCAAGATCTCGCTGACATAGCCGCTTACTATGACAGCCAAACTCGTGCACCGGAGGTTACCGATCCGGACCTTCTGGAGCTGGGCCGGAAAGTTTACATGTCGGGCATTATGGACCGTAAGGTTGCCGCCTGTTCTGGCTGCCACAGCCCATCCGGTCAAGGTAATGGCCCTGCAGGCTTTCCTGCTTTGGCGGGTCAGCATGCGGACTACATCGCTGCACAGCTGAAAATGTTCCGCAAGGGCTATGAAGACCCAACCGGCCGTGTTAATGATGGACAGAGTAAAATCATGCGCACTACGGCGTTTGAGCTCAGTGACCTCGAAATTCAGGCGGTTGCCGCCTATGCCTCGGGACTGCGCTAATCAGTACCCGGCGCGTAAGCGCCGGTGTTGCAGCGATGGAACGATGTAACAGGAAGTTTACTTATGGCAACCTCACGACGACATTTTCTCCGATGGCTTAGTGCCGTTAGCTTCGCTCTTGTAGCCGCTGCTTGTGGTGCTGATACACCTGCGTGGCAGGAGGGCACTCACTACGACGTTATTAGTCCTGCGGTTCGCGTTGGCGCCTCAGATGAAGTCGTGGTGACGGAGTTTTTCTGGTACGGCTGTGGTCATTGCTACACCTTCGAGCCATTGCTTGAGACATGGAAGGGTAGTTTGCCAGCAGGTGTTGTTGTCAAAGGCTCTCCGGCCATTTGGAACGGCCCTATGGAATTGCACGCAAGAGCTTTCTATGTCGCGGAAGCATTGGGGGTTCTGGATATCATGCACCCTGTTATTTTTAACGCCATGCACGTCCAGAGGAAGCGCCTGGGTAGCGAATCGGCCGTCAGGGAGCTCTTTGTCGCCAATGGCATCAGTGGTGCTGATTTTGATAAAGCCTTTGACTCCTTCGGTGTGAATAGCCAGGTGCGACAGGCCGATGCCCGTGCGAAATCTGCAAAGATCACCGGCACGCCATCGCTAATGGTTAACGGCAAGTACTTGATCACCGCGCAAAAGGCCGGTGGTCAGGCAAATATGTTGAAAGTTGCCGAATACCTCGCTGACCTAGAGTTAGCCGCGGAGTCCTAGTCCTCAGTTAACACCTGCGGCTTTCCTCTACCTTTTGGGGAGCGGTAGCGCTGTGCGAGAAACCACCCGTCGCAGCTCGAAACTGGAGTGAACTCCACTCACGCCAGGCAAACGGGTTAAGCGCCCCAACAGAAACTGCTCGTAATGGGCCATGTCGGCTACTACCACTTTGATGAGATAGTCCGCTGCTTGGCCCGTCACCACACAGCACTCCATCACTTCGGGGTAGTCGGATACGGCTTGCTCAAACGCTTCAAATCGCTCGGGCGTGTGTCGATCCATGGTAATACCAATGTGTGCCGTTAGGCTCAGCCCTAAGCTTGCCTGATCGAGCAAGGTAACTTTGCCGCGGATGAGACCCTCCTGTTCGAGGCGCTTTACTCTCCGAGCACAAGGTGTTGCGCTTAGGCCCACGCTATCAGCCAATTCGAGATTGCTCAGGCTGGCGTCTTCTTGTAATTGATGCAACAACTTAATGTCAATGCGATCTAACTCTATACTTGGAGCCATTTGATTTTATTCACCAATAAAATGATCTTCTTTGAAGAATACCACTAATAATAGCCGCTGCTAATGTGCTTTTTAGTCAGCGACACCCTCGCCAGTTGGTTACAATTGACTCACTTCAAAGCCCGAGACATCACTGCAGCACGTGCGGTTGTCGTTTGGGTCCACACTACTTTGTGCCTCAGGGAATGACACATGAACGCTGGTTTTACTCACACTAAGTACCGCCCTTTTCAACCTGTTGCGAAAGCTGATCGACGCTGGCCAGATCAAGTCATTGAAAAGGCGCCCATTTGGGCATCGGTAGATCTACGTGATGGCAATCAGGCATTGGTCGAGCCGATGAACGCAGCACAAAAACTGAGGCTCTGGGAGCAGTTGGTCAAGATTGGCTTTAAGACGATTGAGGTTGGGTTTCCATCGGCCTCCAGTCACGACTTCGATTTTTTGCGTAAATTGATTGAAGAGGACCGCATCCCAGATGACGTAACAGTACAGGTTCTGACCCAAGCGCGACCCGAGTTAATCAATAAAACGTTTGCAGCATTAAAAGGCGCCAAGCAGGCGGTTGTTCACATCTACAACAGCACCTCCACAGTTCAACGTCGAGATGTATTCGGGCTTGATCGTGAAGGCATCAAGCATATTGCTGTTGAGGGCGCTAAGCTCGTGAAGGCTGAAGCGGAGCGCCACCCTGAAACCGATTGGACGTTCCAGTACAGCCCTGAAAGCTTCACCGGCACTGAGCTTGATTTCGCGGTAGATATTTGTAACGCGGTAAACGAGGTATTGGCGCCAACACCGGAGCGTCCGGTCATTATTAATTTGCCGGCGACCGTTGAGATGAGTACACCGAACGTCTACGCAGACCAAATTGAATGGTTCTGTGATCATGTAGCTAACCGGGAGGCTCTACTGATTTCGTTGCATACACACAATGATCGCGGTTGTGCTGTTGCCGCGGCAGAGTTGGGTGTATTGGCCGGTGCTGATCGCGTTGAAGGCACATTAATGGGTAATGGTGAGCGCACCGGAAACATGGACATAGTGACTATGGCCATGAACCTCTACAGCCAGGGTATTGATCCCGAGCTTAACCTTGCCCATATGGATGAAATTGTCACGGTTGTTCGCGAGTGCACCCAATTACCTGTACACCCTCGACATCCTTATGCCGGTGAGCTGGTGTTTACGGCATTTTCTGGAAGCCATCAGGATGCTATCAACAAGTGTCTTGCACGCCGAAAGGACAATGACCCATGGGAAGTCGCCTATCTCCCTATTGATCCGGCAGATATTGGGCGAACTTACCAAGAGGTGATCCGTATCAATAGTCAATCGGGCAAAGGCGGTGTGGCTTATGTCTTAAACCGAGATTACGGTTACGAACTGCCCCGGTGGCTACAAGTTGACTTTAGTAGTGCCGTACAACGACAGGCAGAACTGAGTGAAACAGAGGTGTCCTCAGACAGTATCCATCAACTCTTTTGCAATACTTATTTGCAAGTTGGTGATGGATGGGCTTTGGGCAACTACCAGTTAAGTCGCGACGGGGCGGTTGATGCCCTTGAGGTGAGTCTGCAAACCCCATCGGGTGCGGTCACCATTAATGGCGCGGGCAATGGCGTCGTCGATGCATTTGTGCGAGCTATGGAGACCTTTACTGGCCGCAAGATTGTATTGGTTGAGTACAGTGAGCACACGTTAGGGAAAAGTGCTGATGCGGAAGCTGTGTGTTATGTGCAGCTCAACATCGAGGGCGATCGTCCCTGCGGCGTGGGCCGTAGCCACGATATTGTGCAAGCCACATTGGCCGCTATCTTCTCAGCGCTGAGCGTGCAGGGTCTGAGAGCCGAACAAGCAGCATAATGTTGCCTAGCTGGGCGCTATTATCCTTTCGGCGCCGGCTTTTCAGTACCACTGTCACGTGCCGAATAGGGTCCCCTGTGTCACAATATGGCTTGGGGTCCCGTTAGGAGCACGGCGTTGACGCCTGCACATGGCCAGTAGTAATAGATCTCTTCCCATCTACGGCAGTGACCGCTACCGTGGACTTGCTCGTCTGCGCGATGAACTACTGCAGTCAGATTTGGTGTCTCCGATAGATGTTGACCCAAAAGACATCCAGTTCGCACGACGCCTAACGGTCTACCGACTGATGTTAATGCTGATGCTAACGTCAGTATCTTTTGTGCTGGCCGAAGCCATTGTCGTCGGCGGGCACCTCGCGCTGACACTTATTGCGGGTATCGCGGCGTTGCTGATATTCGCAACCAGCGTACGCTTGGCTACTCGCCGTCGCATACTGATACCCCCGATATTTACATTGGGTTTAAACATTACCGTGGTCATCATGGCGATTGGGAACGGCGCCGATCACCATGCCCTGTGGCTATTTCCATTAATGATTGCCTTGGCCGGCTTGCTACCTATCCCTGTAGCGTTGGTGGCCGGTATTGTGAGCTTGGTCGCCCTGGTTTGGGTGCGAGAAAATTCAGCTAATGTAGAGGACATCGCTGAGGATGCCGCCCTTATCGCTACATGGTTAATTTCACTTGCGGTCATGCGTTTGATGACGCGCCAGACTGACGAGTTGGCCGATCTCGCACTCACTGACCCACTCACTGGGGCCTATAACCGACGCTATTTATTGCCACAAATACAACGCAATATTGCCGACTATCAACGTTACGCTCGCCTATCGACGTTGCTCATGGTTGATATTGACCACTTCAAAGTAATCAATGACAAATATGGTCATGCCCACGGTGACAAGGTCCTCCAGTCCATTGTGGGACTGATCGACCAACGAATCCGTGGCGTAGACATGTTGTTCCGCCTAGGCGGCGAAGAATTTGTTGTATTACTTAGCGAAGTGGGCTCACACAATGCCGCCAGAATTGCGGACGAATTGCGTACCAACATTTCGCGTACGGATTTTAGCCCCGCTCAACAGGTGACGGTGAGTATTGGGGTGTGCGATGTAACCCAAGTCAATTCTGCGGATAACTGGTTGAAACAAGTCGATGAAGCGATGTATAGCGCGAAGCAACAGGGTAGGAACAGAGTTGTGGCCGTCGACACTTCGAAAGTGCCAGATCCGCTCATTGCGAGCAATCTTCCGATTTGGCGCTAGCCTTACGCTCATTGCGCTACTCGCTGGTTGTTCCAGCACGTCCTTCTTGTACAACCGATTAGACACGTTCATTGCTTGGGAACTCGATGACTACGTCGATCTCACGAAGGCCCAGGCGGATGATATGGATCGTGTTATCGACGATTTCCTGTGGTGGCATAGAACGCGGGAGTTACCGCAGTACGTCGTCGTGCTCGACCGCATTGATCAGCACTTGACCCAGCCCGTGAATACCGCTGTGTTATTAGATCTAGAACAATCGGTGGAGGCTGCGCTCAACCGGCTTCGCGATCGCATGTTGATGGACATGCTAACGTTTGGCGGCACTCTCTCCCTGGAGCAACGCTTAGAGTTTGTTGAGACGCTACAGACGCAGCATGCAGAGCTATCTGAAAAGCGCCTTGCACGATCAGCTGACCAGTATCGGGAAGATGTTGAAGAGCAGCTGCTAGATAGCTTGGCTGATTATTTGGGGCGGCAGACACCGGCCCAGCGTGAATACGTCGCGGCGGTGGTGCCAAAATTCCAACGCCTCGATGGGATGTGGCTGGAAGATCGACGTTTATGGCTAGTAAAACTGCATGGCATTATTGCCGCTAACCAAGCTAACTGGCCTGCACTGACCCGTGAGCATTCACTCAACTTTCAGGCAACGCGATCGGAGGCCTATCGCCAGGGCTTCGATAACAACATGCAGCTACTGAGAGAGGTGTTAGTGACGGTACTTAACGAGCGCAGCGATCGTCAGGACCGGCGCCTACGCAAAAAATTGATGGGTTACCGGAACAGCTTTGCAGCACTCGCTGCCGATGGCGCAGCACCGACAGCGAGTGTCACTTTAAGGTCAGTCGAGTAGCGAGAGATCGCGTACAGCACCTTTATCGGCACTGGTCACCATTTTGGCGTACACCTTCAATGCCGGACTAACTTTTCGAGGCCGTTCTGCTATGGGCTGCCAAGGCTTCGGACTGGCCTCCATGGCCGCTCGACGCGCAGCAAGGGTTGCGTCATCAAGATCGACATTAATGCTGCGGTTGGGAATGTCGATATGAATGATGTCACCCTGTTGAACGAGGCCAATAGCGCCGCCCGATGCTGCTTCTGGCGATACATGACCAATGGACAAGCCCGATGTACCACCAGAAAACCGACCATCGGTGACCAGCGCACAGGCAGCGCCTAAGCCTTTCGACTTGATGTAGCTGGTGGGATAGAGCATTTCCTGCATACCGGGCCCACCTTTGGGGCCCTCATAGCGCACGATAACGACATCACCTGCTTTGACTCGGTCCTCAAGGATGTCTTTCACTGCCTCGTCTTGGCTTTCGCAGACGTGGGCTGGACCGGAGAAAACGAGAATGTCATCGCTGACCCCCGCCGTCTTCACGACGCAGCCATCTTCGGCGATATTGCCGAATAACACCGCGAGCCCGCCCTCTTGTGAGTAGGCGTGGGCAATATCGCGTATGCAGCCATTGCCGCGATCAATATCGAGGCTCGGCCACCGGGTGCTCTGACTAAATGCGGTTTGGGTCGGAATACCCGCGGGACCAGCGGCATAAAGGGTTCGCACCGCATCGTCGTTGGTTACCGCAATATCCCAGACGGCAAGTGCCTCTCCGAGGGTTCGGCTGTGAACCGTGTGTGACTCGGTATTAAGCAAGCCGGCGCGTGCGAGCTCACCTAAAATTGCCATGACACCACCGGCACGATGGACATCTTCCATATGGTATTTGGGTGTGCTGGGCGCTACCTTACACAGCTGCGGCACTCGCCGGCTCAGGGCGTCGATATCGGCCATGGTGAAGTCGACACCGGCTTCAATCGCTGCGGCCAGTAGATGAAGAATGGTGTTGGTGGAGCCTCCCATCGCAACATCGAGTGTCATCGCATTCTCAAAGGCAGCGCGATTGGCGATCTGGCGGGGCAGGGCTGTGGCGTCGTCTTGCTCATACCAGCGTCGCGCCAAGGATACGATCAATTGGCCTGCGCGTTTGAATAGGGCTTCCCGGTCGGCGTGGGTGGCCAGCAATGAGCCATTGCCGGGTAGGCTCAGTCCCAAGGCTTCCGTGAGGCAGTTCATGCTGTTGGCGGTAAACATACCCGAGCAGGAACCACAGGTCGGACAGGCTGAGCGCTCATAAGCGGCCACTTTCTCGTCATCGGCACTGTCGTCAGCTGCGATCACCATCGCATCAACCAGGTCGAGCTTATGTTCCGATAGCGCGGTTTTGCCCGCCTCCATGGGCCCGCCGGAGACAAATACCACTGGAATATTCAAACGCATGGCCGCGTTCAACATGCCGGGGGTAATTTTGTCGCAGTTGGATATGCACACCATGGCATCAGCACAGTGCGCGTTCACCATGTATTCGACCGAGTCAGTGATAATGTCGCGCGACGGCAGGCTGTAGAGCATGCCGTCGTGGCCCATGGCGATACCATCGTCGACTGCAATGGTATTGAACTCTTTGGCAACACCACCTGACGCTTCGATCTCTCGCGCGACCAGTTGTCCTAAATCCTTCAGATGGACGTGTCCCGGTACAAACTGCGTAAATGAGTTAACCACCGCAATAATGGGTTTTTCAAAGTCGTCGTCGGTCATTCCGGTGGCGCGCCAAAGTGCGCGGGCGCCTGCCATATTTCGTCCTGCGGTGGTGGTCTTGGAGCGATACTGGGGCATGGTGGTCTCTCTCGTTTCATCACTTAGCGCCCTAGTGTAACAATGGCGCAAGTACCGGGGTTAAGGTCAAGCGAACGCTTTAATCAGTACCGTCGAGTTGCGTTGCAAGTTGTAAAGCTTCTGTCGCTCATGAGGTAGCGCCGATCGATCCTGTTGTTCAAATCCCTGCTCTAGGAACCAGTGGCTCGTTTGGGTTGTGAGCACAAACAGGCTCGAAAGACCCAGCTGTCGCGCTTCCTGTTCCATCAACAGCAGTAAATGCTCGCCGCGGCCCTGATTGCGGTAATCGGGATGAGTGGCAATACAGGCGATTTCTGCGGTGCCATCTGCTGTGAACGGATAGAGCGCTGCACAGGCGATGATGCGGCCGTCTCGCTCTAATACCCTGAAGTTACCGATTTCTTGTTCCAACAATTCCCGTGACCGGCGCACCAGTACGCCGCTTTGCTCCAGCGGGCGAACCAGCTCGAGTACGCCGCTAATGTCATCGACATTGGCGTGGCGTGCTTGCTCGAATGCCTCTTGGCTGATCAGTGTGCCCGCCCCGTCGTGGCTGAACAGCTCCTCAATGAGCGCGCCGTTGCGGTTAACATCGAGTAAGTGAGCCCGAGCTACCCCTTGGTCACAAGCGCGACAGGCAGTATCGCGGTGGGCAGCTAGTTGTGTGTCACTGATAGTCAGGGATTGCGCTTCGGCAACGGTGCATTGACGAATTAGCTGACCTTTAGCGTCGAGTAAGCCGGGGTCGTTGTCCATAATAATCAGCTTATCGGCCCCGAGCGTAATGGCAGCAGCACCCGCCAGCTCCTCAGAGCTGAGATTAAACACTTCACCTGTAGGCGAGAAACCGAGTGGTGAGAGCACGACGATGGCTTGAGCATCGAGCAAAACCGCTACACCAGCGGCGTCAAGTCGCCTTACCGCACCTGTAAGCTGAAAATCTACCCCATCGACAATGCCCAATGGGCGCGCTGTGACGAAGTTGCCACTCGCTACACGCAACCGTGAGCCGCGCATGGGTGAGTCTGGCAAGCCTGTGGAGAGTTGACTCTCAAGCTGTAGGCGCTGTGCCGCGGTGACTTCCCGCACCACGGACATAACATGAGGGTCTGTTACCCGAATGCCGCGATGCAATTGGCTAGTGATATTGCGCTCAAAGATGGCACGTTCAATGGCGGAACGGGTAGCGTGGACGAGGACTAGCCGCACCCCAAGCAGGTGCAACATAGCGAGATCGTGGATTAAGCCGGGGAATGCGGCACTATCTAGGGCGCCATTACCCAGGTGGATGACGAAGGTCTTACCCCGATGGTTGCGTATGTAGGGCGCGGTGTGACGAAACCAGTCGATGTGGTGGAGATTGCCGGACACGTTGATGGACACCGTCAATTACGGCTTTCTAGATTACTACGAATTGCGGTTTTAACGACATGACTTGAGCACGACCTAGGTGAATACTGCCTGTAATAGGTAGAAGAAGATCACTGCAAGTACAGCGGCAATGGGCAGAGTAATGATCCAAGACACTACAATTGAGCGCACCATGCGTAAATCGATGGCACCGATTCCTCGGGCGAAGCCAACACCCAATACGGCCCCCACCAGCGTATGGGTAGTAGAAATGGGTAGACCTGTGCCGGAAGCCAATACGACCGTGCCCGCTGCACCGAGTTCAGCGGCGAAACCTCGACTTGGCGTGAGTTCGGTGATCCCTTGCCCAATGGTTTTCATTACCCGCCAGCCATAGCTTGCCAATCCAATGACGATGCCGGCTGAGCCCACCAACAGTACCCACCAGGGCATGGCGGACTTCGCTGCCAACTCCCCTCCGGAGCGGATGACTTGCACCACTGCTGCTAATGGACCGACGGCGTTTGCCACATCATTCGAGCCGTGGGCAAATGCCATGGCGCAGGCGGTAAAGATCATGAGTACACCGAAAATGCGCTCAAGACTGGTATTTGCCTCGTTGCGGACTCTTCGCCGTAGCCATACAGCGCCAAGCGCTGCAACACCCAAGCCTATGGCCGTCGACAGCAACGCGGCGTCGCCAAAAGCGGATCCGCTGCCCAAGCTGTACTTCAGTCCGACATGCTTCAGGCCCTTGAGCAGCGTCACCATGGCAATCATGAAGCCCACCATCCACATATACAGCGGTATCAAGGCCACTGCTCGGGCTTTGGCATCTTCATTTTCCAGAATGAGCTTGCGCACACTGGTAAAAAGTAAAAAGGATAAGGTACCTGCCAGCAGCGGTGACACAATCCAGCTGGCGGCAATCGACGATACCTTACCCCAGTTCACCGCCTCTACTGACACTGCCACACTACTGAAACCAACAATGGCACCGACAATGGAATGGGTCGTTGACACTGGCCAGCCTCGTGCGCTGGCAACCATTAGCCAAGTAGCCGCTGCCAGCAGTGACCCGGTCATGCCAAAGACAAACTGTTCGGGTATGGCTTGGAATAGCTGTGGATCGATGATGCCCTTGCGAATGGTAGAGGTCACCTCGCCGCCCGCCAGAAATGCGCCCAAGAACTCAAAGATCATGGCTACCAGAATGGCCTGCTTTAACGTGAGTGCTTTGGCACCGACCGACGTACCCATAGCGTTTGCGACGTCGTTGGCACCAATGCCCCATGCCATGTAGAGCCCAAAAACGGCGACAATTGCCAAAAGTATTGTGCTGTTGGCGGTAATGATGTCCATAAAGGTCCCTAAGCCGACCGATGCGTTCACCCATGCGGTCGATTCTTATTCACAAGCAATCGAGGGTCGCGAGTATAGAGGTTATAGACCCCTTATGTCTTGGGATTACAGAGCTACTCGGGCTGTGCTCGGTGCGCGAGACTGCGTAAACTGCTCCGATGACTGTTGATTATGATTTGCCACCAGAGAGCCGCATTGATGTGCCAAGTTTTGCGCAGGCTTTGTATCGTGCCGGACGCATAAATGACCAGCAATTGAAGCGACTAGAGGCCTATCGCGGTACTGCGTTGCACCCCTTAGTCTACGTCGCTGAGTTGAAATTGCCCGATCAACAACACCCCCAACGCTCGCTCGACATGTCGGCATTGCTGGAGTTTTTATCTGACGCCACTGGCTTGGCTACGATGGAGATTGATCCTTTGAAAGTCGATGTGGCAGCCGTGGCAGAAGTTATGTCCCAGGCCTTTGCCGAACGTCACGGTATCCTGGCACTGGAAGCTACGGCGGAGGAAGTGGTTATAGCCACCACTGAACCATGGTTATGTCGATGGCAGCGAGATTTAGAGCATGCGGTGCGCCGGCCAATTCGCCGAGTTATCGCTGACCCTCGACATGTTATCCGCCACACCAACGAGTTCTACACCATGGCTCGTTCTGTACAGGGAGCGCGCAATCGTATCAAGGGCAACCCTGGTCGATTGGCAAACCTCGAGGCGATGTTGCAGTTGGGTGCGAAAGGGGAGCCTGATGCCAACGACCAACACGTGGTCAGCGTCGTTGATTGGCTTTTGCAGTATGCCTTTGAGCAGCGCGCGAGCGATATCCACATTGAGCCCCGCCGTCAGGTAGGCAATGTCCGCTTGCGTATCGACGGCGTACTGCACAAAGTCTACGAGCTTCCCGAGGCTGTTTCTGCGGCGGTGACGAGCCGCTTAAAAATTCTGAGTCGTCTGGACGTTGCCGAGAAGCGTCGACCTCAAGATGGCCGGTTAAAAACGCGCACCCCCGATGGCAACGAAATTGAATTGCGCTTATCGACACTGCCTACTGCGTTTGGTGAAAAATTGGTCATGCGCATTTTTGATCCCGACGTGCTGCTCAAAGGATTTGAGGAGCTGGGATTGCGGGGTGAGGATTATGCTCGCTGGGCGGGCATGATTGATCACGGTACGGGTATTGTCTTGGTGACTGGACCCACGGGTTCGGGCAAGACCACGACCTTGTACTCAACCTTGCGTCAGTTGGCGACGTCAGACGTCAATGTGTGCACTATCGAAGATCCCGTTGAAATGGTGGAGCCTGCGTTTAATCAAATGCAGGTAAACCATAGTATTGAGCTCGATTTTGCGGCGGGTGTCAGGGCACTTATGCGCCAGGACCCCGACATTATTATGGTTGGCGAGATTCGCGACCTGGAGACAGCCCATATGGCTGTGCAGGCAGCGCTAACCGGGCATTTAGTACTGTCGACCCTGCACACCAATGATTCTCCGGGTGCTATCGCCCGACTTTTAGAGTTGGGTGTGCCGCCATTCCTTATAAAAGCAACGGTGCGTGGTGTCATGTCCCAGCGTTTAGTGCGCACCTTGTGTAAGCATTGTAAGCGGCTGGCGCCAGTGGATGCGTTGTCATGGCAATCCCTTGTGGGGGAGGACGCGCCCGAGGTGCCTCTTGAGCTTTATCAGCCAGTGGGTTGCAACCAGTGCCGAAGCACCGGTTATTTGGGTCGCGAGGGCATTTACGAGGTTCTGGTCTCCGATGCCGATCTGCAGGCCCATATCACCGACAGTGAATCCACCAGCCATTTGGCACAGGCGGCACGAGCCGGAGGCATGGTGCCCTTGCGACGCGCAGGTGCTGAAAAAGTGCTCAGCGGCGCCACCACTATTGCCGAGGTGTTGCGGGTAACACCTGCACTCGATCAATGATATGACCAGTATCGAACATGATTTGCACGCGACTCTGCCTGCAGCTTGGAATCGATTGACCACGCTTGCCGGAGAGGAGGGCGTCCAGCTGTTACGAGCGACCCTTGTGCGGTTGGATCTTTTGCTAGAAGTTGAAAATCTCCTAACGCTCAGTCCTTTCTTTGTCGAGCAGTTGGGTCGACATGCGGCCTGGGTCGAGCAGCAGGTGGCAACCGATTGGCTTTCTGAGCGCGATTGGTCAAGTAACGATTGGACGACTTGGTTACATGCCTGTCTACCATCGGTGTTAGATGAGGCTGCGTTTATGGCCGCCTTGAGGCAGCTGCGAGGTCGAGAGTATCTGCGCATTGTGTGGCGAGACTTCGGTCATCGTGGTGATTTGACCTCGACATTGTCGGATGTCAGCGGTTTCGCGGATGCAGCCATTCGGGTGGCTGTTACCTTTGCAGAGCAGCAACTCAAGCCGCGTTTTGGTACACCCATCGGCGCCCTCAGTGGTGCGGCTCAGCCGCTCGTTGTTTTGGGTATGGGGAAGCTTGGCGGTGGTGAATTAAATCTTTCATCCGACGTTGATCTCATTTTTTGTTACCCAGAGGCTGGCAACACCCAAGGTGGCCGCAAGACGCTCAGCAACCAAGAGTTCTTCATTAAGCTTGGGCAATTAGTTATTCGCTATCTCGATACCACGACGCCCGATGGCTTTGTATTTCGTGTCGATATGCGATTGCGACCCTGGGGCGACAGTGGTGCCTTGGTTTCCAGTTTCGATGCCCTCGAGCTGTATTACCAAGAGCAGGGCCGAGAGTGGGAGCGCTATGCTTTGCTGAAGGCTCGGCCCATCACCGGGGGTGAACATGGGTCTGCTCTGAGTGCGCTTATTCGCCCTTTCGTGTTTCGGCGATACATTGACTTTGGGGTCATTGACAGCTTGCGTGATATGAAGGCCATGATCATGGCCGAGATCCGGCGTCAGGGTTTAGATGACAATATTAAGCGTGGTGATGGCGGTATTCGTGAGATTGAGTTTATCGCCCAGTGCCTGCAGTTGATTCACGGTGGGCGCCAGCCCGATTTGCAATGTCGCGGTTTGCTGGCTTCACTAGAGGCCTTAGAGCGCCTGGGCTTACTCCCGAGTGCTGCAGTGCAAGAATTAGCACAAGCCTACAGGGGCCTGCGTGACTGTGAGCATGCCCTCCAAGGTATGGAAGATCGACAAACCCAAACCCTACCTGCTGATGATTTGGCTCGACAGCGTTTGGCTGCGATCCGGGGTTTTAGCGATTGGCCAGCAATAGCGAATGCAATCGATAAGTGGCGCGCAGTTGTTGCCACCCACTTCAGAGAGCTGATAAGTGCTCCCGACGAGCAAACGGATGCTGAGGCGGCCAATCGTTTTGGTTTCGCTGATTTGGGCCCCGATACGTTGACGCAGTTAGGTTTTGCCGATGGTGAAGCCGCTTGGCAGCAGGTCACCCATTGGTTGGAATCCTCAAGCATTCGGGTATTGCAAACCGATGGTCGACAGCGCGTAGAGCGTTTTTTGCCGCGCTTATGTGAGGTGGCTGCAGCGACCACGCATCCGTCTGTAGCCCTCGAACGAACGCTACCGTTTGTCAGCGCTGTTTCACGACGCAGTGCGTACTTAGTTCTACTTGAGGAGAATCCCACTGCGCTCCAGGGCTTAGTTGGGCTGTCGGCCCGCAGCCCTTGGGTTGCCGAGCAGCTGGCTGCTCGGCCCGAGTTGCTTGAAGAGTTGTTAGATCCGGACAAGCTCACCACGGCACCCAGTCGCGAGGATATTCATGCGCTGGTACGTCAGCAGCTATTGCGCATTCCAGAGAGTGATCTCGAGGCGCAAATGCTGGCTTTGGGGCGTATTAAAGACGCTGTTGTACTGCGTGTGGCTGCCAGTGAGCTCGGTGGAACGCTGCCAACAATGAAAGTAAGCGATTACTTAACATTTTTGGCCGAAGTACTTCTCGAGCACGCGATTGCAGTGGCTAAAGCCGAGCTTGTAGCGCGACATGGGGACCCCGGTGGTCCCGATACCGGGTTTGCAGTCATTGGATATGGCAAGCTTGGCGGCATTGAACTGAGCTACGGATCAGACCTCGACTTAGTGTTTGTCTACCAGGGCGGGGAAGGGCACACTACTGGCCCAAAACCTATCGAGAATATTCGGTTTTACACCCGACTGGCCCAGCGGGTGGTTCATGTCCTATCAACGCGTATGGCTACCGGTCGACTTTACGAGGTTGACCTGCGCTTGCGTCCCCACGGTGAGTCGGGTCTCGTTGCCGTATCGCTTCAGGGTTTTCGCCAGTACCAACAGACGTCGGCTTGGGTGTGGGAGCATCAAGCGCTGGTGCGAACCCGGGTGGTTGCCGGCGATGAGCAATTGGTGAATGCGTTAAACACACTGCGACATGAAATTTTGACGCAATCGCGAGACCTACAGGACCTCGCCACCGACGTGAGCGCCATGCGTTGTCGAATGTTGCAAGATGGCAGTGGTCGTCTGGCAACAGAATCTGGGTGGTTTGACCTTAAACGTGACCCAGGCGGTATTGTCGACATCGAATTTGTGGTGCAATACCTTGTGCTTGCACACGCCCGTGAATTTCCAGCGCTCACCCGTTGGTCTGACAACATCCGTATTCTTGACTCACTCAGAGAGACAGGGGTACTGCCTGAAGAGCAGGCTAATGCTTTGGCGTCCGCTTATTTGGCTTATCGCTCTGCGGTACATGTGGCTGCGCTCGAGGGCGCGTCAGCGGTGGGTGAGTGCGCTGTTTTTAAACCCCATCTTGAGCGGGTTAGTGCAATCAGAGATCAGTGGTTGCCTAATATGATCCCTGATGGGGTTGGTTGATAAGCCGGCTTTGTGTCGGTCGTTTATGACGCCGCTCTGACTGATAGTAGCGGCACTATTTGTGACAACAATGAGGAAACACCATGGACCTCTCCAAGCTGAGTGGGCAAATATGGCTTGACGGCGCACTTGTGCCCTGGGAAGAGGCGCGGGTGCATGTATTAACCCATACCTTTCACTATGGTCTGGGTGTTTTTGAAGGCGTTCGTGCCTACGCGACCGACGATCAGGGAACCTGCATATTCCGGCTGAAGGAGCATACCGATCGGCTGTTTCGCTCGGCGCATATTCTGCAAATGGATATGCCCTACGATAAGGCCACACTCAACGCCGCGCAGCGAGATGTGGTCCGATTAAACAATTTGCAAGAAGGCTACCTGCGCCCAATGTGCTTTTTAGGCTCTGAGGGTATGGGTTTACGGGCTGACAATTTACAAACCCACGTCATGATTGCTGCTTGGCCATGGCCTTCATACATGGATCCTGAGGCCCGCGACCGCGGTATTCGCGTGCGCACGTCCAGCTACACTCGGCATCACGTCAATATCACCATGTGTAAAGCTAAGGCGAATGGCAACTACATCAATTCGATCATGGCGCTGCGTGAAGCTATCGATAGTGGTTGTGAAGAGGCGTTGCTGCTCGACAATGAGGGCTATGTCGCCGAGGGCAGTGGTGAAAACTTCTTCATGGTGCGAGATGGCGTTATTTACACGCCAGACCTTACCTCCTGCCTCGACGGTATCACTCGCCGTACGCTGTTCCAGATTGCTGATGACGAGGGTTATCAAGTGAAGGAGCGACGAATCACCCGCGATGAAGTGTACATCGCCGACGAGGCGTTCTTCACGGGTACCGCCGCAGAGGTCGTTCCGATTCGTGAGCTTGATAGCCGCGTCATTGGCGAGGGACGTCGAGGGCCGATTACGGAGCGTTTGCAATCCATTTATTTCCAGACTGTTCGTGGCCAGCAGCAACGTTACAGGGATTGGTTGACCCCCGTTAGCGACTGATTGATTGTCACGACAAAGCCTTGGGAGAACCGCCAGTGGAACAATTACCTTCGGGTTTACGCTACCGGCACTGGCGTGCTGGGCAGAAAACCAAAGCGGTGGTGTTACTCGCCCATGGGCTTGGTGAACATTCGGGTCGTTACGAAGCGTTTGCCGAGCATTGCAATGCTAACGATATTGCCGTTATAGCACCCGATCACAGGGGACACGGACAATCTCCCGGTGAGCGCGTATTTGTAAAGTCTTTCGATGAGTATCTATCCGGCATGCGCGAGTGTCGGGCCATTGTTACGGCAGATTACCCCCAATTACCGTGCTTTCTGTTCGGCCACAGTATGGGCGGCTTAATCGCTGCACGGTTGCTGCTTCAGGATCAGCGTCAGTACGCTGGCGCCATGTTAAGTGGTCCTGCGTTTGTGGTCAGTGAGCCGCCATCGGCCCCCGTGCTTTGGTTGGGGCGCTTGTTGGCGAGGTTGCTGCCAAAAGCGGGCATGCTTGCCCTCGATGCCAATGGTGTTAGTCGAGATCCAGAGGTGGTCGCTGCTTACCGTGATGATCCCTTGGTGCACCACGGTAAAGTGACCGCTGGCCTGGGTATAGCGCTGATAGACGCTATGGCACAGACCCTGCAGGACGCATCAGCAATAACGCTACCTATCATCATGATGCATGGCGGTGCAGATACCCTCGCGGCGGCGGCGGGCTCCGAGAGGTTTTTCCAAAATATTGGTTCCACCGATAAGACTTTGCGCCTATTGCCCGGCCTCTACCACGAGATTCTCAATGAGCCAGAGGGTGACAGTGTCGCCCTAGACTACATTCACTGGTTGGAGGATCGGCTATGACCACCCAGAGAATTATCGTGTCTGGCGCTGACGGGCAGTTGGGTCAAGAACTGCAATTGATTCAACCCCCTGGCGTCGAGGCGATACCTTTTAACCGCCAGCAGTTGGATATTACGGATGCGTCGGCGGTTGAGCGTGCATTGGTGACTACTGGCGCACAAGCCATCATTAATGCCGCTGCTTACACCGCAGTCGATCGAGCTGAGTCCGACAGTGAAGCGGCTTTCGCTGTCAACGCCACAGGACCCGCAATTCTGGCCGATTGCTGCGCAGCCCACGGTGCGCGCTTGTTGCATGTATCGACGGATTTTGTATTCGATGGGGCCAGTGGGCGAGCCTATCTACCCGATGACGAGGCGAACCCGCTGGGTGTCTATGGCGCTAGTAAGCATCAGGGAGAGCAAGCGGTACTCGCCAGTGGCGCCGACGCCATCGTGGTTCGTACTGGCTGGGTATACTCTCGCCATGGCGCCAATTTTGTGAAGACCATGCTCCGGCTGATGGCTGAAAGAGATCATTTAACGGTGGTTGAAGACCAGATTGGAACACCCACATGGGCGCGGGGTTTAGCGCAAACCTGTTGGCATTTGATCGGGGAACCCAAAGCACACGGTGTGTATCACTGGAGCGATGCCGGTGCTTGCAGTTGGTATGACTTTGCCCTCGCCATTCAAGCCTTGGCAGTCGAGTTGGGACTTTTGACCGCGGCAGCGACGGTAGCGCCCATTCCCGCTGCTGATTACCCGACACCTGCAAAACGGCCAGCCTTCAGCGTACTCGATAAGCAGCGCACCCGCGCTTTAGTGGGCTACTCTGGCCACTCTTGGCGCGAGCAACTTCGGCACATGCTGGCAGACCTCAAGGCATCACAGGATTAACACATGGCACGTTCATTACTGGTAACAGGCGCGGCAGGGTTTATCGGCGCTAACTTTATGTACCACTGGGCAGAGCGCCACCCCGACGATGTCTTGGTGGCATTCGACGCACTGACCTACGCAGGTAACCGAGCGAATCTTGCAGCCCTAGAGCAGCAAGGTGCTATACAGTTTGTACATGCCGACATCTGTGATACCCAAGCCATTGAGCGAACCATGGCTGAGTACGCCACCGATACGATTGTGCATTTTGCGGCCGAGAGCCATGTCGACCGTTCCATCACCGGGCCCGATGCCTTCATTCAGACGAATGTGGTCGGCACGCACAATTTACTGGCGGCTGCGCGCGCAGCATGGCTAGATGGCTCAGGTAGACCTCATCGTTTCCATCACGTCTCTACAGATGAAGTATTTGGGTCACTGACGCCCAGTGCAGCGCCTTTTACAGAAACGTTACGCTATGAACCGAACTCACCATACTCAGCAAGTAAGGCTGGCAGTGATCACTTGGTACGGGCTTATCATCACACCTATGGTTTAGAGGTCACCACTAGCAACTGCTCGAATAACTACGGTCCCTATCATTTTCCCGAGAAGCTGATTCCGCTGTGCATTACCCGCATTCTCGATGGTGGGCCGGTACCTGTATACGGTGATGGCAGCAACATTCGAGATTGGCTGTACGTTGGTGACCATTGCCAGGGCATTGCACGGGTAATTGAAGCGGGTACCGTGGGTGAAACCTACAATATTGGTGGCAACAACGAATGGGCTAATCTGGATATCGTGCAACTGCTATGCCGCATGATGGATCAACGATTCGCTGCTGATGAAGGCCTTCACAAGCGATTCCCGCAGTCTCCAGCGGTGCGTGGTGAATCCCATTCGCTCATTGGGTTTGTTGAAGATCGTGCTGGGCACGATTGGCGTTATGCCATCGATGCCAGCAAGATTGAGCGAGATCTCGGTTTTGCACCCCACGAGACCTTTGAAACCGGTATTGCCAAGACCCTCGATTGGTATCTTGATAACGAGCAGTGGTGGCGGCCGCTATTGGCCAGAGGCTAGCAGATTACTTAAAACCGTAGCTTGGGCGTATTGTCCCAGCGATGGCCCTGTTGATCTTTCGCCGATAGCTTGGGTGGTTCGCCATTAACCAGTGGCCATTCAATGCCTACCGTCGGATCGTCCCATGCCAAGCTGACTTCACTCTCTGGATGATAGTAATCGGTACATTTGTAGAGGAAGTCGGCGGATTCAGACATGACGTAGAAGCCATGGGCAAAACCCGGCGGTACCCACAGCATTTCCTGGCCCGAGGCAGTAAGGGTTACGCCGTACCACTGCCCTAGTGTGGGAGAGTCAGCCCGCAGATCAACCACCGCGTCAAACACCGCACCTGCGGTGACTCTAACCAACTTGCCCTGAGTGTGCTGTGTTTGGAAGTGCATGCCACGCAAGATACCTTGGGCCGATCGACTGTGGTTATCCTGCACAAAATCTGCGGTGATACCCGCGTCGGCAAATACGCGTTTATTCCAAGTTTCCAAAAAGAAACCCCGTTCATCGCCAAACACTTTCGGACGCAGTAGTACCAGGCCGCTTAACGGCGTTTGTTCACATTGCATTGCGATATCCGGCCCGCTCGTTGAGCAGGTTTTCTAAATAGACGCCGTAGCCACTTTTCGCCAGGGGTTTTGCCAAGCGTAGCAACTGCTCGGCATCAATGTAGCCCATGCGGTAAGCGATCTCCTCTGGGCAAGCGACTTTGAGCCCTTGTCGTTCTTCAACCACACGAATGAAATTGGCTGCATCTAACAGTGAATTGTGCGTACCGGTATCTAGCCAAGCGGTGCCCCGAGACATCACCTGAACCTGCAGCTCTCCAAGTTCCAGGTAGGTTTTATTGACGTCGGTAATCTCCAGTTCACCCCGGTGGGAGGGTTGAATCTGACGGGCAATATCGACCACCTTGTTGTCGTAAAAATAGAGGCCTGTTACCGCATAGTTTGATCGCGGTTCCTGCGGTTTTTCTTCAATACCGATCGCCTTGCCTTGCTGATCAAACTCAACCACACCATAGCGTTCAGGGTCTTGAACATAGTAGGCAAATACCGACGCTCCCACAGTTTGCTGTGCTGCGCTCTGCAATGCCCGGCTCATCCCGTCGCCGTAGAAAATGTTGTCACCTAACACTAATGCTGCAGGCTGCTGACCAATGAAATCGGCCCCCAATAAGAACGCTTGGGCCAAGCCATCGGGGCTGGGTTGCACGGTGTACTGGATGTTGATGCCCCATTGGCTGCCATCGCCCAGTAAATCAGCAAAGGCAATTTGATCACGAGGTGTTGTAATGACCAGTACATCTCGAATCCCTGCCAGCATCAGTGTTGCTAAGGGGTAATAGATCATGGGTTTATCGTATACCGGCATCAATTGCTTGCTGACGGTACTTGTCAGAGGGTGCAGGCGGGTGCCGGAACCGCCGGCCAAAATCAGGCCTTTGTAGTCGGTTTTGAGGGCTGCTTCACGCATGGGTGTTCCCAAATAAGAATCGTGACCTAATAGTAGCCTAGGGCCTGCGATTGCAGCAAAAAACCGCCGTTAATTGTCATCCGTGGGATGATTCCCGGTTGAATCGCGAGACGTTTTACCCGTTATGGGGATCCTTTGGCATTGAATCTGTCGTGTTATCGACGCATTGGTGCGTTGCCCTACACGCTTGGTACACTCTGCGTATTCAACCCTCGGAGTTACTGTTATCAACGCACCCGCCTCACTCGACGGGTCGGTGGCCTCTGCTGTCGCCGCTACCGAACCTTCCCTGCGCATTGCGTTGTTGGGCTACCGGTCTGCCCCTTTTTCCGGGGGGCAGGGTATTTACTTGCACTACTTAAGCCGGGCTTTGACCAAACTCGGCCATAAAGTGACGGTGATATCGGGTCCGCCCTATCCGCATCTCGTACCAGAGGTGGCCCTAGAGCAGCTGCCGAGTCTGGACTTGTATGCAAACGGTCTACGCTCGGTACCCATCAGCCGCCTGCTCACCGACGCCTTGGCCCGGGTCGAATGGTTGTCGAAGTTGACGGGTGGTTTTGCCGAACCATGGACGTTTGCGGAGCGCGCGCGTCGCTGGCTACTGCCACGACTTGATCAATTCGACGTTATCCATGACAACCAGACCTTGGCCGACGGCTTGTTGGCCATACAGGCGGCGGGTGTGCCGTTGGTCACTACGATTCATCACCCTATTAGCCGCGATCGACGTTTGGCGTTACAGGCAGAGCCAAGTTGGTACCGACGACTGTTGGTGGCCCGGTGGCACGACTTTGTCACCATGCAAAGTCGTGTGGCCCGCAATCTTGATCATATAGTGACCGTATCAACGGCGTCTCGCCACGATATTGCCGCCGACTTTGGCGTGCATCCAAACCGCATAAGTGTCATTCACATTGGTGTTGATGCAGCACTTTTTCGTCCGCTACCTCAAATCGAGCGAGCGCCCTGTCAAATTATGGCGACTGCCTCGGCTGACACGCCTAACAAAGGCTTGCCAATCTTGTTGCGTGCAGCCCATCAGTTGTTGCCGACACTGCCTGAGTTAAAGTTGCTGCTAGTGGGTAAACCCCAGCCCGGCGGTAGCACTGAGGCCTTGGTCGCAGAGCTTGGAATGGGTGACAGGATTGAGTGGGTACACAGTGTCGATCATGAAACCATTGTGGCGCACTATGCTCGCAGTACTGTGGCTGTGGTGCCCTCTCTCTATGAGGGCTTTGGCCTGCCCGCCGTTGAAGCCATGGCCTGCGCGATGCCCCTTGTGGTCTCTGACGGTGGCGCTCTACCGGAAGTGGCAGGTGATGCTGCGCAGGTGGTGCCCGCCGGTGACTATGAGGCACTCGCGGCGGCACTACGCGATTTGCTGCAAAATAAAAGTCGACGGGATGCTTTGGGCGCCAGAGCAAGGTTGCGCGCAGAGCAACATTTTAGCTGGGACGTGTGTGCTGAGCGGATGGTGGCCTATTACCGGGAGTGCATAACACAGTGTTAACCGTTGATTTCAGTCGATTCACCTTGAACACCAATAGCCGCTGTCTTGACGTGGGTTGCGGTGAAGGCCGTCATAGCTTGGCGGCTTATCTGGAGCCCGGTGTTGACGTTGTTGGTGTTGATTTATCGGATACCGACCTAGCCACGGCCAAGCGCCGAATCGCTGATATGGCACCCTACCGGCCTGGGGGGCAAATCACGTTTATGCGCGCCGACGCCACGAATTTACCCTTCGTCGATCGAAGTTTTGATCGGGTCATTTGCAGTGAAGTATTGGAGCACATACCCAATTACCTCACTGTGATTGAGCAATTGGTACGTGTTCTCAAGCCCGGTGGCCAATTAGCTATCAGCGTGCCCCGAGCGTGGCCGGAATGGGTCTGTTGGCAGTTGAGCGAGCAATACCGAACTACCCCCGGCGGCCACATACGTATTTTCAATGCTCGTCACTTGCGTCGTGAAATTGAGCGTTTTGGATTGAATTGGGGCGGGCAGCATGGCGCCCATGCGTTGCACGTTCCCTACTGGTGGTTGCGCTGTTGGTTTTGGCGCAATGCCGACGATAATCCTCTGGTGCGCACTTATCATTCATTACTGGTTTGGGACTTAATGAAGCGGCCGGCTATTACTCGCTGGTTCGATAAGATTGCGAACCCCTGGATGGGCAAAAGCGTTGTGATGTACTTCACTAAGCCCGCCACAACATCGGGAGAGCCCCAAAGTTGACGGCTTTATATCTTCAAACGGGCGTGTTTCCTGTTGATTACTTGCGGCCGACAGTCGACTTTATACTGGCGACGCAAACGACAAGCGGGGAAATCCCTTGGTTCGAAGGGGGGCACTCAGACCCTTGGGATCACACAGAGGCGGCTATGGGTTTGGCTATTGCAGGCGAGACCGCAGCGGCACTGCGCGCCTATCGTTGGCTCGCCAGCGAGCAGTTGCCCGATGGCAGCTGGTGGCGTTCCTATCGCGATGGTAAGCCCCATGACACCGATCGACGTGAGACCAATTACGTTGCTTACATCGCGACGGGTATCTGGCATCTCTACCGTATTACCGGTAGGCGCGATGTGCTCGAAGAGTTCTTTCCTGTGATCGATGGGGCCATCGACTTTGTTTTGAACTACCAGAGCTCCCATGGCGAGATTGATTGGGCGGTAGACGGCCATGGTGATGCCTTGGGTGATGCCCTACTGACAGGTTGCAGCTCAATCTATAAGAGCCTCGAGTGCGCCAGTCATATTGCCAATGAGCTCGGGCTCGAGCGAAGCCATTGGCTGTCAGGACGCGCGCGGCTTGGTCATGCATTACGGCATCGCCCTGACCGATTCGATCGTACCTGGGCGAGTAAGCGCCGCTATGCCATGGACTGGTTCTATCCGGTGCTAACTGGCTGGGTACAAGGAGCGGCTGCTTTGGAGCGTCTTAACCAGCGGTGGTCTGAGTTTGTTGAGCCGGGTTTGGGGTGTCGCTGTGAAACTCAGGAGCCGTGGGTAACGGTTGCTGAGTCATGTGAGCTAACTATGGCGCTGTTGGCAGCTGGCGATAAAGCCAGAGCAGCCACCGTATTCAGTTGGTTGAGTCGCTGGCGCCATGACGATGGTGCTTGGTGGACCGGCTATCAACTGGTTGAAGATCTTCTTTGGCCTGATGAAAAGCCCACCTGGACCGCGGGTGCTGTGTTGCTAGCGGCTGATGCATTGACAGGTTATACGGCTGCATCGGATCTCTTTTTAAAGGTTCAGGAACCAAAAGCTACCGGATTTCGTGCAGTGGCTGATTGACCGCCGATTGCCTAAGCTACCTGTTTTAGCTTAGGCGGCGCAGTGCTCGCAGGCTGTCCTGTTCACCCACTGTTTCGAACAAGCCCGACTCTTTGGCCATTCGCCAGATCGTAAAGGGCGCTTGCCCACCGCTGTTGGCATCGGGGAAAACGTCATGAATGGCCAATATGCCACCGGGTCTCAGCCAGTGGGCAAAGCCACGCCAATCAGCCAGTGCCGCGTCGAGACTGTGTCCGCCGTCGATAAACAGCATGCCCAGTGGCGTATGCCAGAAACGGGCCAGAGTTGTTGACCTTGTGACAATAGGCACTACCCAATCATCGACACTACCGTTACGAATATTACGGCGGAATGTTGCAAGGGTATCGACCCTGCCTACGTCATCAACGAGCCGGCTATCATGAAACATCTCACCGGGTTGATGCTCTTCAGACCCACCATGATGGTCGAGTGCAAATACCACCGTGTCGTGCCGTTTTGCTGCTGCCGCTAGCCACAGGGTTGAACGGCCACACCAGCTACCGATCTCTAAAATAGGACCCACCGCCGCTGATTGGTCGGCTAG
>CBFHTF010000002.1:0-77983 GCA_965658685.1 Luminiphilus sp. | reverse complement strand
TGTGTGAGACGTGACAAACACGTCTTCACGGTGCCAAAAGGGGTGCTGCTCGGGTAAGGGCTCATGGGCGAAAACATCAAGCACGGCGCCTTGCAGTCGCCCATCATCGAGTGCTTGCAACAACGTGTTGTCATCAACAACATTACCCCGACCCGCATTGATCAGCAGTGCACCCGGTGCCAGAGCGGATAGCAGGGATTGGTCAATGAGCTGATCTGTTTGAGGCGTTGCGGGTAACACTGATACGAGTGCATCGAGTTCGCTTGCAAATGCCAGACGATCGACAATCGAATAACAACGATCGAAGGGCTCGGTACTGCGGCCATCGGTATTCAAGCCACGGACCTGCATGTTGAAGTGTTTGGCGGTCGCTGCAATTGCACAGCCAATCGAACCAGTTCCCATGATACCGATTGATTTACCCGCTAAACCCGGATCGATAACGGGCGACCAACGACATTGCTGCGATCGTTCAAGAACACCCCGAGCAAAAGCCAACAACCATGCCATGGTGTATTCAGCCATAGCTTGACCAAAAACACCCTTCAACGCGGTTAACAGGTAATCGTGGCGTCCTGTGTCAAGCAATGGATTTACGCCTGCCCACGTCGATTGCGCCCAAACCAAATTCGGGCAATGGGGAAGTACCTGAGCAAGCTGGTTCGGTGCACCCAATAAAATGGTAGCTGTTGATAACGCTGGTGTCGGGCAGGATGGATCGACAGAAACCACCCGCGTGGTTTTGAGCGCGCCGCGCAACGCCGTCGATAGAGGGTCACTGGGGTCTGCAACGACAAAGACAGGTGGATTTGCCATCACAACACTTGCTCGTTAATGGTGGGTTGCATACTGTGTGCGTCGCTTGTTTAGGTCCCAATCAGAAAACATAGCCGGAGCAACTTGCCATGACCACCCCCTACCCCACTTTAAATCACGGACTTGGTGAAGATATCGAACGGTTGCGTGACACCGTTCAGCAGTTTGTTACGCGAGAGCTGGCACCTATTGCGGCCAGCGTCGACAGCAACAATGAGTTCCCAATGGCGATGTGGCGCAAATTTGGCGATATCGGTCTGCTGGGAATGACCGTTGATGAGCGCTACGGCGGTACCAATATGGGGTATCTAGCGCATTGCGTGGCTATGGAGGAGATATCGCGAGGCTCAGCGGCGGTGGGTCTGTCCTACGGAGCCCATTCGAATCTGTGTATGAATCAGATTCAAAAAAATGGCAGCGAAGCGCAAAAAGAGCGCTACTTACCTGGTCTGTGCTCTGGCGAAAGCATCGGCGCGCTGGCGATGTCGGAACCGGGCGCCGGCTCTGATGTGGTTGGCATGCGACTTCGTGCAGAGCGTCACGGTGATCACTATCGCTTAAATGGCAACAAAATGTGGATCACCAACGGTCCCGATGCACATATTTACGTGGTGTACGCGAAAACCACGCCTGAAGCCGGCAGTAAAGGTATTACAGCGTTTCTGGTGGAGCGTGACAGCCCGGGTTTCTCAAGGGCGCAAAAACTCGACAAGCTCGGCATGCGCGGGTCGAATACCTGCGAATTGGTGTTCGATGATTGTCCGATACCTGTCGAAAACATCTTGGGTGAGGTCGACCAGGGCGTAGCCGTGTTGATGTCGGGTTTGGATTACGAGCGCGCAGTGCTGTCGGGCGGCCCCGTGGGCATTATGCAGTCCTGCCTCGATATCTGCGTGCCCTACGTTCACCAACGCGAGCAGTTTGGTCAAGCTATTGGTGAATTTCAGTTGGTTCAGGGAAAACTGGCCGATATGTATACCGTAACGGCCGCCAGTCGATCGTTCCTCTATGCAGTGGCCCGTGCCCTCGATCGGGGCGAGGACAGCCGCAAAGATGCCGCGGCGGTAATTCTTTACACAGCGGAAATGGCGACTCGTTGTGCACTCGATGCCATCCAACTGCTCGGCGGCAATGGCTACATAAACGATTACCCCACTGGACGTCTCCTGAGAGATGCGAAGCTCTATGAGATCGGGGCTGGTACGTCAGAGATTCGCCGAATGCTCATCGGACGTGAATTGTTTAGAGAGAGCGCCTGACTTGTTTGGTTAGCAGTTGGCAACCAAAGCTGGGGGCTCCATCTCAACCGTAAACGGCTGAAGCTGTCGTAAAGCATTGATGCCTAAGATATCTCGATCTGCGTGGGGAAACACCGCCACTTCAATATCTTTCAGCACACACTCCCCTGATAGACGAAGTTCTCGGACTTTGTAGATCGGCACCGACAGGGCCGCGCCATTGGCTAGCTTGCCACGAATGTGCCGCTCAAACGTGGTGCCTGGCTGGGTCTCGATGTGCTTAAAAGAGGCTTTGCTCAAACTGACGTAACCCGAGCCGGTATCGAATAACAAATCGGTCTCCAGCGCCGAACCCAAATACGCATGCAGAGCTAAATTACCGGAGGCCAGCGTGGTCATGGGCAGGCGCTGCTCAGCACCCATTGCAGCCGATGCGATAGACAGTAAAGCCACAAAGAAAAGAGTACCTCGTCGCGTCAAGATTCGTTGTTTACGTGGCATCGAATGATCTCTGCTGTTTAGCTTATCTATACCTCAGCAAAATCAATGCCAAACTCAAAACCCCTTGAGAATCAGAGTGATAGCAGAAAACTATGGGGGATGAGCCTAGAAAGGTTGCACCCCTATCGTGCATAGTGCACCAGTATTGAGCAGGCACACTAAAGGAGAGGAACGTTATGTTACTAAAATCATTGTTGTTAGGGCTGGGCAGCATTGCCGTCGCCGTGAGCGTCAACGCCGGCACAACCGTTAAGCAGCTCGACGCCGATCGTCTAATGATTATCGACACATCGGGCAAGCCGCCCTTTCATCGTCAAATTGTGCAGCGCAGCACAAACCCCGAAGCATTCGCTATGTGGGCACCACGTGCAGCCGGTGACGTTGCCATGATGGTGACTGAAGTTCAGCGCCGCGGCGCACCCGGTAAATCGTTGGCAAACAGTCGTGCGCGCATTAGTTTTGAGCCAGTAGAAAGTGTTGAGTTTGCACGCTTTGAAGAAACCCAAGAAGCGTTGGCTCCCACCCGTCGCTGGCGCGGTGCACCGGGTAAAGGTGTGCCGAACATTAACTAATAGCATGATCTGACTGCGGCGCTGTTGCTGCCGCGTCAATAACCTGTCGGGCTGCCATTTGGTGGCCCGTTTTGTTTTTGAGCCGTTACACTCATCACCTCTAGGGCAACCGATAAGCAGCAGTCATGACCAACAACGCGACCCGCTCCCACATCGTCGATCTCCACATGGATTTTAGCCGACGTATTGTTATCGATAGCTTATCGATGGATTGGCAGGCGAGCCCAAGCGACACTGTCTTGCGAAAACCACTTGCCCGTGCATTTGCAGAGGCGGGGCACGCGACGAGCATAGTGCGTTACCTACCCGGTGCGCGCTTTCCCCGTCACGAACATCCCTTAGGGGAAGAGATTTTAGTATTGAGCGGCGTCTTCTCAGATGAGGAAGGGGATTTCGGTGCGGGTATGTACCTTCGCAACCCCCCAGGCTCTGGACACGCGCCTTACAGTGAGCAAGGGTGCGACCTATTGGTCAAGTTGCACCAATTTCAAGAGACAGATACCACTAAAGTTAGGGTGAATACCCAAACCGCAGCCTGGCAGCCCGGTCAGGGTGGACTCCAGGTCATGCCGTTACACCAATTCAAAGGCGAGTCAGTTGCCCTGGTACGCTGGCCAGCCGGTGAAGTTTTTCAGCCTCATCGGCATTGGGGTGGAGAGGAAATCTTTGTGCTCGAGGGAGAGTTAATCGATGAGCATGGGCGTTATCCCGCGGGCACTTGGCTGCGCAGCCCCCACCTGAGCAGCCACTATCCGAGAGCCGAGCAAGACACCCTGATTTGGGTCAAAGTAGGCCACCTTCCCGTTTGATAGCAACAACAATGTTGGCCTCACAGACCTTTGGCTGAGCGCCCCGACAACGACCTAACTGAATAGTTTATGGCTGTCGTCAAGCCCTGAACCTGCCGTGCTCACTGCGAGTTGGCGATAGTGTTGATCTAGGCTTATGGAACCATACTCTGGGGTTGCATCGGCTCGGTAAATACCCTGCTTGTCGTCCCAGCAGAGCATAGATTCTGTGGCGTAGTAATGGGCTATGCGCAAAAATTCGGCACGTTGACTCAGTATTTTCGATACGGGCGCCAAGCGCTCTAATACCGCTGCCGCACTGGCAAACCAGTTAGGGTTAATCGACCGACTTTTAAAGGGCACACCCAGTGCCGTGGCCAGCAACATACCCTGCTGCCGTGGATTCAGTGCCGGTCCGGGGCCCCCAATGGGCAGTACGCTATCTTGCTTATCCGCAGCCATCAGACAATCTGCGATGTACTGGGCTAAGTCTATATCGGCGATGGGTTTGCATGCGGTCAATTCCCCATCGCCAAACATAAGATAAGGCTTGCCTGCACGCAGGCGTTCAACCTGCCCGGAGAGGGACTTAAAGTAAGCAGTGGGTCGTACAATCGCGTAAGGCACGGGACTATCCCGCAATAGCGATTCGAAACGCAGCTTCTGATGTTGAAATGCCAGCTTGGGTTTTTGCACGCAAATTGCCGACAGCAACACGAAACGATGGATCGTTGGTAACGACAGGGCGTAATCGAGGAGTCGACGATTTGCATCAAACTCAACGCGTTGCGCGTCTTCAAGTGCGCCCGATCGACTACCCAAACACGATATAACGGCATCCAAGATACCCACAGCATCGCGGGTTAACGTCGTCTGATCGATCGCACAGGTAACACAGTGAAGCCGACCAGCGGTACAGGTGCTCGAGGCGCCAATCTGTCCCGTGTTAGCATGCAGCGACGAGGTGATGAGCGTCTGCATGTATGCCGCGGGTTGGCGACTTAGCGCCACAACATCGATACCTCGCCGCAACAGGGCACAGGTGACGGCTAAACCCATGGTCCCTGAGCTGCCTGCAACTAAAACACGCAACGGACTATGCCCTCTCTTTTTGAACCATGACAATTACAACCCCACCACTATCGGAACCACTACCGGTACTGTACTCGTTTCGGCGCTGCCCGTATGCCATTCGAGCACGACTCGCACTTGCGGTCACGGACAAACAAGTACAACTCCGGGAGATCAAGCTAGCGGATAAACCTAAAGCCCTACTGCATGCCTCACCCAAAGGCACCGTACCTGTGCTGGTTTTGAGCAATGACCACATTTTGGACGAGAGCCGTGACATCATGTATTGGGCGCTGTCACAGTTGCCGCCCGAGCACCCTTGGCGAGCGACCCCAAGTCTCGAGGATACTTTGCTTGAGCACAACGACGGTGAATTTAAGCACTGGCTAGATCGCTACAAATACGCAGATCGTCACCCCGAGCACGGCGCTCCGTACTATCGCTCTCAAGCGGCGACATTTTTGGCAAGTTTGGAGCGTCGCTTAACGGAAGCACCATGGCTGGCAGGACAACACTGTGGTGCACTCGATGCGGCTATCGTCCCGTTTATCCGGCAGTTTGCTGCCGTTGATCAGCACTGGTTTGAACAAACGCCCTACCCTGCAGTGAAGGGATGGCTACAACACTGGCTGAAAAGCCCACTGTTCTTAGGCGTTATGGCCAAGCGACTACCCTGGAAGCCAAACGATGAGCCTCTTATTTGGCCCACACGCCCCGGAGCCCTCGCTCAGAAGGTATACACATTTGCTGATGCCGAGCACTGCTCAGGTCTTCAAACGCTCACGTAGCTCATTCTTCCGAATTTTACCGGTTGAGGTTTTAGGTAAGGTTTGGAATACAACTTTCTTTGGCCGCTGAAAACCGGCTAGTGACTGACGCGCATGAGCAATCAACTCGTCTTCAGTGGCGCTTTGCCCAGGGTGTAACTCAACGAAAGCACAAGGCACCTCCCCCCACTTGTCATCGGGCATCGCTACCACGGCCACCAAACCCACAGCGGGATGACTGTACAGAGCGTTCTCAACTTCTATCGATGAAATGTTCTCACCGCCAGAAATAATAATATCCTTAGAGCGGTCACGGGTGTCGATGTAGCCATCGGGGTGTTGAACAGCCAGATCCCCCGACCAAAACCAGCCATCGCGGAAGGCCTTTGCCGTCACCTCAGGCTGCTTTAAATAGCCCTTCATCACAATGTTGCCTCGAAATGCCACTTCACCTTGGGTCACCCCATCCCAGGGCACCGGCGTGCTCGTGTCGGGATCCAGCACCAACACATCTTCTTCCAACTCATAGGCCACGCCCTGCCGCGCTTTCAGGCCCGCTCGTTGCTCTGAGCTAAGTTGCGACCACTCGGGTTTTTCAGCGCACACCACCGCCGGACCATATACCTCGGTCAGCCCATAGACGTGCGTGATACTGATACCCATGGCTTCCATAGCTGCAATAACCGACGCTGGCGGTGGCGCAGCCGCCGTCATCATCTCCACCTTCTGGTTAAACGTTCGGCGCTCGACAGCTGGTGCCTGCGCGATCATAGACATGATGATGGGGGCACCGCATAAATGGGTAACACCATGATCGGCAAAAGCGCGGTAAATACCCTCGGCATGGGGGCTACGAAGGAACACGTGGGTGCCGGCTAGCAGTGTTATCGTCCAAGGGAAACACCAACCGTTACAGTGGAACAGGGGTAACGTCCACAGGTAAACGGGGTGATGAGGCATTTCCCAGGTCACTATATTGTTGACAGCGTTGGTCCATGCCCCCCGATGGGAATAAACAACACCTTTGGGATTCCCGGTAGTGCCCGATGTGTAATTTAGGGCTAGAGCATCCCATTCATCATGGGGCAGCGTGTAGGGAAACTGGGGATCGCCCTCGGAGAGAAGGGCTTCATAGGTGAGCTCGCCAATGCGCTCACCCCCAGGGCCTTCGCTGTCATCAATGTCGATCACAAGTATGTCGCGGCCCGACAGGGCAAGTGCCTCTCTTGCCAGCGGCCCAAACTCAGTGTCTACCAGCAGTACCTTAGCCTCACCGTGATTGAGAATGTAGGCCAGTGTTTTCGCGTCCAAGCGTACATTATTGGCATTTAGCACGGCACCCAAAAGTGGCACACCTAGAGCACACTCGAGACTCTCAGGAATATTGGGAGCAATGAGCGCAACCGTGTCGCCGGCACCAATGCCGCGTGCCGCAAGCGCCGACGCTAATCGCCTGCAGCGCTGCGCCACCTCGCCCCAGGTGCGGCGAATATCACCGTGCACCTGCGCTAACTGCTCGGGGTGCACCCGCTCCACGCGCTTTAATATCGAGACCGGAGATAACGCGGTGTAATTGGCAGGGTTTTTATCGAGCTCGGAACCCGCGTAAATCATTTACCCTCCCAGGGCGGCATCGGCTGCTTGTCAATAAATGCCTGTATCCCAGCTTCCGCATCCCGCGCCATCATATTCTCTGCCATAGTGCGTGCAGCCAACTCGTAGGCCTGCTCTCGAGTCATGGATGCCTGAGCATAAAAGGCTCGCTTACCCATCCGGATGGCCACCGGTGACTTACTCGCAATGGTATTTGCCAAGGCCAGCGTGGTTTCGGCAACGCGTTCCGGCTCAACCACTTCGTTAACCAAGCCCATGCTTAAGGCTTGCTGTGCAGAGACAAAGTCACCAGTGAGTAACATTGCCAGCCCTTGCTTTGTCGGCACATTACGGCTGAGCGCTACCATGGGCGTAGCGCAAAAGAGGCCTATATTGACACCGGATGTTGCAAACCGCGCTTCGCTACTGGCCACTGCTAAATCACAACTCGCCACCAGTTGGCAGCCCGCTGCTGTGGCGATACCAGTGACCTCAGCAATGACAGGCTGCGGTAACTCGGTAATTTGCAACATCATGCTTGAGCAACGCTGGAATAGATCGTGGAAATAGGCGGCACCACCATCGCTGTCCTGGCGATGTGCAGTCATCTCTTTAAGATTGTGGCCTGCGCAAAAATGCTTACCTGCACCGCGCAAGATCACAACACGCACTGAGTCATCGCTGGCTATCGCTGAGAGCTGGTCTGACAGCGCATTCATTACCGCCTCAGACAACGCGTTGATCGTCTCGGGCGCGTTCAAGGTGAGCGTCGCAACACCGTCCACATTATTGCGCAAAACCCATTCTGTACTCATTCACTCTCCCAGCGTTGGAATTCAATTTTGGGGCAGCGATCCATAACAACTTCCAGACCTGCTGCAGCGGCAGTATCGCCGGCTTGCTCATCGTACACGTCCAACTGACCCCATAAAACGCCTGCCCCTTGGGCAATGGCTTGTGCTGCAATCAGCGGTAACTCGGCGCTCGGGCGAAAGACTTCGACCATATCGATAGGATGAGGAATGTCTGCAAGCGCAGCATAGACCGGTGCCCCGGCGATGCTTTTAACGGTGGCCGTCGGGTTCACCGCCGCCACCTCATAGCCTCGCTCACGCAGGGCACGAATCACGTCATAACTAAATTTGCCGGGGTTGGCACTGGCTCCAACCACGGCAATGCGTTTAACGGAGCGAAGGATCGCATCCACCTCGTGATCAGTTCTTCGAAAGCGAGCGGGCGTATCCAATAGACCTCTCCCGTTATTGACTGTGATCGCTAATCCATTGAGCGCTGGCTGCAATGCCACCTAATGGGAAGAAGTGTAACTGCGCAATTGGCATAGCGGGTGTATTGACCAACGCTATTTGCAGCGCTTCAAGGAACTCGGTGGGCTCGTAGGGTAACAAGAGCTTGCGTACGTCTCGGGCGCGCTTCTGAAGTACCTTCACACTGGGCCCAATACCGCAAGACAGCGCGAACTTCATGAGTGTTTGTAGTTTCGTTGGGCCAGCCACCCCTAAGTGCACGGGCAACCTAATACCCTCCTCGGCCAGTCGCTGACTCCAATGCACCACAGGTGCGGGGTCAAAACAAAATTGCGTCACCAACGCAACGTCAGCATCACTGCGCTCACTGAATGCTTGCTTCCAACGCAGAGCCGCCATTAACTGCTGATCGGAGCCGTCGGCATCGATATCTCGATTGCCCTCGGGGTGCCCCGCAAAATGAAGGCGGTCGAAACCGTCAAAAACGCCGGTCTCAACCAACTGCATGGAGTCTGAGAAGCTACCCACAGGTTGTCCTCTGCCACCACCAAGAAGCAGCGCTTGTGTTACATCGGCCTCGGTTTGATAGCGCGCCACCCACTGCCTGAGTGTTGCAAGATCAGGCACCAATCGCGCTGGAATATGTGGCATTGGCTCATAGCCTTCGGCGCGCAAGCGAGCTGCGGTGGCTACCATTTCATCAATGGTCGAGCCTTCAATATGCGCTACATACACACGACGGCCCGTCGGCAATAAATCGGCGAACCGCGTTATCTTGGCGGCCGTTCGAGGCAGCACTTCCATGGAGCAATTATCCATTAGCGCCGATATCGTCGTTTTGTTGGGCACGGTATCACCCTGAGCAGCAGATGGTAGTAATGTCATGACGCGCCCTCCGGCAGCCGCAGTTTAATGGCAATGTCAGTGCGAAAATGCGTCGCTGTTATCCGCTTCCTGATTCAACAATGCACCTGGTACCGTGGGAACATCTGCAGGTACCGCGGGCGCAGCAGGTACTGTCTCAATGACCACCGCAGGCTTCGCCGCCAGTGCTTTTTTCGGGTCGAAAAACGGTTTCTCAGACACCGTTGCGCTCACCGGCTCTCCAGCCATCATCACAGTGACGGTCGTTCCTAGTTCTGCGCACACAATATCGACCATAGCAAGCGCGATATTGGCCTCAAGCCGCGGCGAGTAAACCGCCGAGGTGACTCGCCCAACGCTCACGCCATCGTGCTGAACAGGCCAGTACCGAGTGTTTGGGCCAGTCAAGGCGGGAGCGTCAATAATGAGGCCCACTTGCTTGCGTCGAACACCCTCTGCACGTATGCGTGTGAGGGCCTCTTTGCCAATAAAGTTGATGTCGCTATCGAGGGCAACGAGCCGATCGAAACCCAACTCAAAAGGATTGGTATGACTATCCATGTCCGCGTGGTACGACAACATGCCACCCTCAATGCGACGGATGGTAGAGGTATGGCCAGGTTTCAATCCCATAGGACCACCCACACGCATGATGGTTTCCCATAGCTGATCGCCCTTGCTGCCATCGCACAAGTAGATCTCGTAACCTAGCTCACTCGACCAACCGGTACGGGAGATAATGAGCGGGATACCATCGAGTTCAAATTCACGTGCCCAGTAGTAACGCAAATCCAGGATTGCCTCCCCAAATAGGGCATACATGATGTCGCCAGATTTTGGGCCCTGTAACTGCAAGGGTGAGACGTCGGGCTCAAAAATGGTCACATCAAGCCCTGCATTGACGGCAACGCCTTGCGCCCACAACAAAATATCGCTGTCTGCCAAAGACAACCAGAAGCGGTCTTCAGCCAATTTCAGCAGTACCGGGTCATTGAGAATGCCGCCATTGGCATTGGTAATAAGAACGTATTTGCATTGCCCCACGGCACAGGTAGAGAGATCCCTCGGGGTCAGTAGCTGGACAAACTCAGCGGCGTCAGGACCCGCAATTTCTACCTGACGTTCCACGGCCACATCACAGAGAATGGCGTCGTTTACCAAGTTCCAAAAGTTCTGCTCGGGGCTGCCAAAGTCTCGAGGAATATACATATGGTTGTAGACCGAGAACCCCTGAGCACCCCACCGTACGGTGGCATCAAAATAGGGTGATTTTCGAATCTGCGTACCGAAACCGAACTCCTGAACCTGCTCTGCCGACATGCCTGCACCCTCTCAATGGTTGTTATTATCCCGCAGTAGTTTCCTTGGGATTCACGCGATACGCGGACACTAATTGAGTAGATTGCCGAGGCGCCAATACTTTCGTGCGTACAATTAATCGCTGTCGTTTTTGATCTTTTGACTGTCGTTTTTTACCCGTTCATTACGTAACAAAATCACAGGTAGCGATCGTTGTGCTTTGGCGGCAGCTGATGCGACGGGTGTTTTCCCGATGGTTTAAATGAGACGCCTAATGCTCTGATAACCAGGCCAGACGCCGAGCAGCGAAGAAACCAATAATGCCCGTAGAGGCGAATAGACCGTAGTACAGTAAGTACCCCTCTCGCCCTTGAAACAGAGACAAACAAAATGACTGTACCTGCGGCACATACATATCGGGTGTATAGGCCAGCAGGCTTATCAAGCCGATAGCGACGCCTCTGACATTGGGTGCCACGTTGCAATCATCGAGGGTTGCCCAATAGATGCCGCGTATACCGTAGGTAACCAGCGATACTGCTAGCACCATTGGCAGAAGTAACAGGGTGCCGGTTTCAGCGGGCAGCATGGGAATCGCAAAAAGCGTGGCTGCAGCGACCAGCATTAGCCATGATAAAAATCGGACAGCATGAAAACGGTCACCAATAAAACCGGCAATCAGCGGACCGATGGGCCGCATCCAAAGACGCGCCACCGTAATACCACCCACTGTCACAGCACCCAAAGCGAACACATCTTCGAGCAAACTTGCAAAAGAATAGGTCACCCAAAAAATTTGATAACCCACAAGAATAATGAGCGCCGATAACCACACCGATTGATTACGTAACAACACCCCAACATCGTGCCAAAGTGAATTGCCCGCCCCTGACGGTACTGCATCATCAACTTCACGGTCGGGGGACTTCAAACCGAAGAGCACCAGCGGCGATGCTACTATGGCCGTCCATCCATAGAATTGGAGCACGGCACCAATTGCCGTGTCGGCCCCTGCCAATTGCTCTTCGAGGTAGTACGCGAACAAGGCCAACGCCGCCGTTGCCAGCACTGCCTCCGCGATACCTCGACCACTCTCTAACATGCCAAAAAAGCGCCCCTGCTGATCGTGGGGCGCAACCAGTGAGGTGGTTTTAATCAAGGCCCCCCACAGCAATAAACCGCTGGTGATGCCGAGCCCTGCAAACGCCAGCTTTAGCTGAAAAAACGGTAGATCGGAGGCCATCCATAGCGCAAGTGCACCCGTGCTCGCCATCGACATGGACAGCAGTTTGTTTGCGCCAAAACGATCGGCGAGCCACCCACTGGGTACATAGGTGAGTACCAGTAGCAGACCCACCAGTGAACTGCACTCGCCCAGCTGGTCTTGGGTTATCGAGAATGCCTCAAGCATCGAGTTTTCGAAATTTTGACGCATGTACGGAATGGGGTAGACCACTCCGGCGGCAATAATCAGCAAAGCGAGCTGGCGGTAGCGCTCCCAATGGCTCGTGGGCACAGTATGGCTCCTTACTTCGGGTTCTGCTCGCGTGTAGCGCAGGCTGTTTTTTTTGTCTGCACGACAGTCTTAAGATACCAAGCAACTGTTGATGCAGCCTAGTAGGCGCAACAAAGCGCCGTACTGATGCCAGTGTTGCACGATCGAGACACCAGGTCGAATGCAGATCGAATGAAACCTAATCAGCCTACCAACAAAAAAAATGGTTGCGCGTTGGGCCCACTGGCATAAGCTTTTAGGTAACGATTATTTTCAGGAGCGACCGTGTCCGGATCACTGCAGGATCAATTGCTAAAAACGGGACTGGCAGATGGTAAGAAAGCCAAGTCCATCGACAAAGAAAAGCGCAAACAAAATAAGGTTGCCAAGCATTTGCGAGGTGATATTGGCAACGACGTGCAAGACGCAGTCCGCGAGGCCGCTGAGGCGAAGGCGACTCGCGACAGGGCGTTAAACGCAGAGCAAAATGCGGCAGCCCAGCGCAAAGCCATTAATGCGCAAATCAAGCAACTGATTGAGCAACACCGAGAACACCGCGGTGCAGGACAGGAAACATTCAACTTTACCGACGGAAAAAAAATAAAAAAACTCACTGTCACTGCAGCCCAGCGCAGACGATTGGTTTCAGGCCTACTGAAAATCGTTAAGCAAGGCGATCAATATGAGCTACTGCCCGCCCCTGTCGCTGACAAAATTGCCCAGCGCGATCCAGTTCGCATTATCGATTGCCGTGGCAACAATGAGCCTGAGCTCACTGCAGAGGAAAAAGAATGGTACGCGGAGTTTGAAATTCCCGACGATTTAGACTGGTGAATACGCAGGCAGCTAAAATGTTGGGACGCGATCAAACCATGGCTGGGCCTGCTCCAACTGCCCCGCCAAGCTCAAAAGTAATTCTTCTTGTGCATAATCAGCCGCGAACATAACGCCAATCGGCAGTCCATCGGGATTCCAATACAGGGGCACTGTCATGGCGGGCGCCCCCGTGGCATTGGCCAACATGGTGAACGCAGAAAAAGCCAAGACATCGGCTTCATAACCCTTGTCGAGACGCGTAAGCGCGAGACGCCCGAGAGGAATAGGCGGCAGCGCTTGGGTAGGGGACAGCAAGACGTCAAATTTTCCATGCAGCAACGTCATATCACGTCCTATCCTGTGCAGGGTTTGTAGTGCTTGTGCGTAGTCGGCGCCCGAAACGTGCTTGGAGGTTTGATATCGCTGCCAGGTGCGCGGCTCCAAATCAGCCTCGGTCACTTTTCGACCCAGCTGCTGCTCTCGGGCCTGAATACGGATGACATTACCCACGCCCATCACCTTACCGGTGGCACCGTAAAACTCGCCAGGGTCCACTGGCAGCGTCGTGGTTTCAACATGATGACCCAAGCGCTCGCACAATTTGGCGGCTTCATTGGCAGCGGCGAGGCAGTCTTCGTGCACCGGTGAGCCTGCAAGTGGCTTCGTACACAAACCTATTCGCAATGATTTGGGTGGGCGCTTTACCGCGTCCAAAAACGTCGTGGCAGGTCCCTTGGGCCCACCCGTTGACCCGGGCTCGGGGCCTGCGGTGACATCGAGCAGAGCGGCACTGTCACGCACGCTGCGCGATATGCAGTGACCAACGCTCATCATATTGAAGTGGGCCCGTGGACCATTAGGTGTGCGTCCTCGGCTGGTTTTTAATCCGAATAGGCCACAACATGCTGCGGGGATACGAATCGAGCCACCACCATCGGTAGCGTTCGCGAGGGGTAAAATACCCGCGGCAACCGCCGCTGCGGCCCCACCCGATGAGCCACCAGCGGTCATCTCAAGATCCCATGGGTTGCGCGTTTGACCAAACAGCACCGACTCGGTACTGGTCGTACCCCCGAATTCGGGGCTGGCGCTCTTTCCCATGATAACAAGCCCAGCATCAAGGTAGCGTTGGACCAATGTCTGGGTGTAATCGGCAATCTGATCGGCGTAGAACCGCGAGCCTTCCGTAGTGCGTGTGCCCTCTAACATGATGCCCAAATCCTTGAGTAGAAATGGCACACCGGTGAAGGTGCTATTGGGCAAACCTTTAGTCAATTGTCGGCGGGCATAATCGTGAAGCGGCTCGACAATAGCGTTAATCACTGGATTAATCTCCGCAGAGCGACCTAGCGCCGCGGCAAGTACTTCCTGCGCGCTGAAATCACCTCGTCGAATAGCAGCTGCCAAACCGAGACCGTCGTAGCTTCGATACTCATCAAAACCAAGCGCCCCTTGCTCTGCCAAGGTGCTTGAACCGGCAACAGAGGCCAGGGCACCAAGGCCGGCCCCTAATGTGACGAACTGACGGCGGTTAACAGCCATAGCATCCTTCCTACGCAACGATGCTGAGACATTCCTCCATGCGCTGGGCATTGGAAACGTCTAAATGCACTAATTTGACTAGCGAACCGGCGATACATTGGACCCAATGAGTGGCGCTAGGCGCCAGGCGCTGAATGCCATTCGCAAAGTTCACGCAGCAACGATGTGGCATAACAGCCTCGCTGCAATACGAACGTCAACTGCAGCGTATCTCCGCTGAGTTGTGCACTGAGCTCGCGTGCACGCATCCGTAGGCTTCGACTACCAGGCTCGACGCGAGCACGGCCCAGTGCCGCTCGCCAATGCTCAGGCACGCCCTCACTGTCCGCGCCCACAAGAGCAATGGCTGGGTGAATATCGAGGGTTTGACAGCGGCTTGTAAGTTCGTCGTCAATAGCGGAAACCGTAAAGACGCTGCCACTGCCATCGAGGTTCGCAAGGTCCCCAACCGACAATTGATGCCAGGTACCCGCTTGCACCCGATCGGCGAGTACCGCGTTAAAGCAAAAGGCCCGCACGGTAGAGATAGCAAGACTGCGCTTATCCCGAGACAGACGCCGCCCGGCCGCCCACGCATTTGCCAACCCAATATTCGCACCGCCGCGCCCAAAGCGCTGCTCACCAAAATAATTGGGCACGCCCTCGTTGCGTATCCTATCCAATCGTTCACTCCATAGGTGACCAGACAGTGGCTCTACGGACCGTAGCCGAATACAAAAACGATTCGATTGATGCGCCCCTCTGCGTAATTTTCGCAGATGTCGATCAACGTTCAGGATCTCAACACCGGGCACGGCAAACGACGACCAGAGGGGTTTGTGCCAACGGGGCACACTGAACCATTGCTCGGTGACCGCATGACGATCTTTAAGACCTGCATAACCCACATCATGGGGAGCGACGCCAGCGAAGTCTGCCAGCTGCTTAGCTAACCAGGCCGTGTTTACGTCGGTTTTACGCAGCCACAGGTAGTCATGTTCTCCGTCACCGCAAGGCTCCCAACCCAACTGTTCGCTAACATGAAAGTCGTCCGCAGTTTGCCGCAGGCGACCGCGGTAGAGTGGCCCGCCGTAAGCTTGTGGCAATTGTAGTGACGTGCCCTCAGGCAGTTCAGTCTTAATCTGCATGTGCTTGCATGGCCTAAACGAGATTATGGAGTGCGCATCACGGTGCAGCCTTCGCTGTTGTCACCATCGTCTTCACATCGGCCAACAGCGCTTTTGCATCATAGACGATGCCACCTTTAACCGTATAACTGACACCGCCTACCTTGCCGAGGGTGTTGGACGCACGGTCGAGCTTTAGGTGACCCGTACCGTAGAGCAGTTTGAAATTCGCGATTGGATTCCCCTCTACCAGCACAAGGTCTGCCTTTCTCCCCGGGGTTATGGAGCCTCGAATATCGGCCATATCCAGTAGCTCGGCACCGTTTCGTGTTGCCGACTGAATCACCTCTAAAGGATGAAACCCCGCCTCTTGTAGTAGCTCGAGCTCGCGGATGTAGGCGAAACCGTAAACCTTAAAAATGAACCCCGCGTCCGAACCCACGGCAACACGGCCACCCGCATTTTTGTAGTCGTTAATGAACGTCATCCAGCGGTCAAAGTTACGACGCCAGGCCACCTCATGGCCGGTTGTCCAGTCGAGATGATAGGACCCGTGGAGTTTAGGGTTGGGTTGAAAAAATGTACGCAGTGCCGGCCAGGTGTAGTCTTCATGCCATTCGGCAAGTCGTGCTCTCATGACATCGCGGTTGGCTTCATAAATAGTAAAAGTGGGCACTATGGTGAAGTCGTATTCGACCAACTCATCCACAGTAGCCTTCCACGTGTCTGAGCCGGGCGCAGCACTCTGCAGCCACAGAGTGCCTGCCTCGCCAAATCGCCACTGTTCATCCGAGTAATTATAGTTGGCCGGGTAGTGCTGGATGGTTCGGTCGGTAAACATGGCCTCAGGGAGCCCATACCAATGCTCCATGCTATCGAGACCCAAGCGAGCACTATCTAGGACGTTCATATCATAAACGCCGTTCTGATCATGATGACTTGCGGTACCAATACCCAATGACTGCGCTGTGCGATAGACAGCGGCCAAGGCTTCACGGGTTCCACCTCGCAGTTTGACTCCCGCAGCACCCCGTTTGTGAACCGCCCGCACCCACGTCTCGGCACTTTCAGCATCAACGATGACTGAGCCCGGGAACATGGCATAGGGCACGATGGTTGGCGCCACAATGGTGTTACTTGCACTGCGCTCAGCGTGCTCAACGGTCCACTGCAAACCCATCACGGAACCCACATCACGGACTGTAGTAATACCGTGGGCCAACCAGAGCTTGAAAATGTACTCAGGTGGTGTGATTGGGCCAGCAAGGCCTTGCAGAGGGTTGCCGATGTGCACGTGTGCATCAACAAAGCCAGGCAACACGGTCATGCCTGAGGCATCAATACGATGCTCACCCGGTATTGCTTTGGGGGGCTGGGAAGTAATTTGGCGGATGGTGTCTTGCTCAATCACAAGACTCACAGGCCCACGTGGTGGTGCGCCAAGCCCATCGACGAGCATGGCGTTGTCAATCACCAAACGCTGGAATGGCCCAAGCCCCTCATCGACTCGACGATCTGGCGCCGGTGCTGGCAGAGCCACACCCATAGATTTTGCCGACGCGGCACCCTCTTCCCCAGGTATGCTCGGCACAAGATCATCAGCTGCCATGGTCAGTGAAGACGTCACCAGCAGCAGCAAGAGCAATGGCTTTACGTTGAATGTCATGGCAGCGAATCCCAGCTTAAAGCCAGCATGCTACATCAAAGAGGGTTGGCTTACGTGGAGACCTCTTCTAATTCATTGACGCCCTCGAGATGTCTTGAAGACGGGAAGGTCAATCGGCTGTCACAAACGCGTCTTTGGCAGAAGTCTCGCTTGTGTTCTTGGTCTCAGCAAAGTCTGTCATACCAAGCGATGGTGTGGCCGTTAACCCTGCGTGGCAGTCATGGTCATAAATGCGGATCCAATCGACTTCCATTGTTGTCGGCAAATCTTCCTTGGCAACCTGTCCACCGAGCGTACCGCCGATGGCAAGGTTCACAATAAGATGAAAGCTACTATCATCGAATACCCAACGCCATGGCGCAATGTGGTCGGCGTTGGCAGTGCCATGAACCCGTCCATCGACATACCAATGGACCGCACCAGGCTCCCATACAACACCATAGGTGTGGAATTCCTTAGACCAATTAACAGGCGTCAGTAATGTTTCGCTGTAGTGCACGTTACCGGGCCACACGTCTCCGAAATGCACCGCACCAATGACCCGATTAGGATTATTGCCCGTCCACTCTAAAATATCGATTTCACCGTCCTCTGGCCAAGGTCTATTGGCGGGGTCTGGCATCATCCAAAACGCAGGCCAAGTGCCACGCCCTGCTGGCACTTTTATTCTCGCTTCAATACGGCCGAACCGTGTCGCAAACTTGTCGGCAGTGGTAATTTTTCCCGAGCGAATAGTCCCGTCTTCATCGACCGTTGCAGTGATTTTCAAACGACCGTCACTGACTTCAACTTGGTTGGCGTCATAGACTTGCTGCTCGTCATTACCCCAACCGCAAAGATTCAGTGCACAACCATCACCCTCGACATAATTCCAGAGCGTAGTGTCTAAGGGCTCGTTGAATTCACGTTGCCAGGTTGGCTCGCATTGCTGCGTCGCTTGTGCCGAGAGAGAAACGGCTGCCAGCATCGTTGTTATTAATTTCATTAGCTGTAATGCCCCGAGGGCGCACTTTGAATTTGCGACAGTTTGCATTGATGGTATAGGCCTATTAGTAGTTAACCGGGCACTCAAGTGCAATCGCTCCCTCTGGGGCTTGCTCAACAAGTGCTACCCGCGATAATTCTATGGTGACGGCCTCTGAGGTGCTGAGACCGACAGGTGAAGTGATTGCGCTCACTTCCAAGCCCCGACTTTTTAAACAGGCCAATGGCAAGGTGACGTCGACCCAATCAGCCGCAGTCAACGATGCAAGCGCGTTAGCAATATTCACGTTGGCGTTGCACCCCTGGCCGCACTGAGCAGCGAGCTTGAGGTCCTCCACAGGAGCATCGACAATACGCAAGGTCAATACCAGCGCGCCATCTGACGCCAACAACCCCGATGCATCCCACGGTTGGCCTTTAGCAAAAAAGACAGTGCTGGCGGAATCCGCCTTGCGCCACTCTAGACGCCGCGCATCTTCTTGCACATCCTTATCAATTACCGACAGGGTTAAATTACCTTCGGCCGAGCGGGCATTGCCGGGCCCAGCGGCGCGAGCAGGGTCCAACTGATCACCCAGATACAGCATCCACGGGTCACGCACCCCTCCCTCAAAAAGTACCTCGTCAGAGGTTTCAAGCACACCCACGGCAGTTTCAGGCAACTGACTGACGTTCACTGACTCTGCCGCGTCCACACCGTAACCGACAGGGAACAGCACGTCGTCAACGGGCAAAGCGTGGTCATTTGCGTTTAGATCGAAGCGAGGCCATGCCATCGACAGACGACCAGAGAAAGGATACTGAACGTTGCCCCCCGCATCGCGAAGCAGTACGTCGGCAACACCCTGCCCCTCGCTTCCCGGTAACCATGCGGCGATAAACGCATCCGACGCATTGAGTTCTGCATTAACCCACATGGGTCGACCACTGAGGAAAACCGCAACCACCTTATATCCTTCGGCGCGCCATTCATTGATGCGTGCCAAATCTTGCTTGCTGCGTTGCTGCCACGCTAGCGTCTCAAGATCGCCGACACCTTCAGCGTAGGGGGATTCCCCAAACACGTAGATAACCGCGTCGGGATCACCTGCGTCTAGCGAGCGAATGACTGAACCGCCCGCAGCCTCAACCTGCGCCTCAATACCCGATAGGATCGATGTGGCACCCGGAAAATCCTCGTTGGTATTGCCCGTGCCCTGCCAACTAATAGTCCATCCTCCAGATTGCTGACCAATCTCGTCGGCCCCGGGACCCGCCATCAAAATAGTGCCTCGTGGGTCCAAAGGCACAATACCTTCGGCATTTTTCAGCATCACCAAGGATCGTCGAACCGCCTCTCTGGCAAGGGCCCGGTGTTCTTCACTACCTATCACACCTGCCAAAGCAGAGGCTTCCTCCGAAGGTGATCTGCGATCGAGCAAACCAATTCGCTCCTTCACGGATAAAATACGTCGTACAGCATCATCGATGCGCTCTGTTGAGATTTCGCCTGAACGCACCTGGGCAATAATGTTGTCGAGCATTGATTTCCAATCTTCGGGCACCATTACCATGTCGATGCCGGCATTGATGGCCTGGGAACAATTATCATTCTCACAGCCTCTAACTTGCCCGATACCGTTCCAGTCACTGACCACAAAACCATCGAAACCCAGGCGATGTTTCAGCACGTCGGTAAGTAGTTCTCGACTGCCGTGGACTTTGTCTCCGTTCCAGCTGTTGAATGTGGCCATGACACTCATGGTACCGGCGCCAATCGCCTCAACATAACCTTGGCCATGGACGTCCAGAAGGGTACCCAAATCAAGCCGCGTATCACCTTGATCGATTCCACGATAGGTACCGCCATCACCTATAAAATGCTTGGCAGTAGCAACAACGCCCTCGTTCTGCATGGCGCTGATGATGGGTGCGGCGAACTGGCGAACCCTTGCAGGGTCGCTGCTGAAGGATTCGTAAGTGCGCCCCCAACGAGGATCCTGAGCCACCGCAACCGTTGGGGCGAATATCCAATCAATGCCCGTTGCCTTGACCTCCCGCGCTGTGGCAGCCGCAATCTCTCCCACAAGATTGGGGTCGTTAGCGGCACCTAGCCCAATATTGTGGGGAAATAACGTGGCGCCAATGACATTATTGTGGCCATGGACGGCATCGGTGCCCCATATAATGGGTATTCCCGCACTGCCCTCAGATGTGTCGACAGAAGCTGCATAGAAGGCATCGGCAAGGGCTAGCCACTCGTCGACTGTTGCCAGCTTTTTACCGTAAGGAAAAGATCCTCCACCGTTGAGCACGCTTCCCAATCCGTAGCGACGCACGTCATCGGGCGTGACCCATTTGATTTCGCCCTGAATCATTTGGCCGACCTTCTGCTCGAGCGTCATCGATGCTAGAAGCGTCTCTACTCGCTCGCTTGCAAGCATCGGACTTGTTGATCTGTCTTCGTCCACTCCTTGCTCGGCAGACGCATCTGGTGATCTATCACCAGCACAGGACTGAAGCGTGAACGCCACTGCAGCCGAGACCAGCCACAGAGCTAACCGACGCGCTGCTTTTACAGCTGCGTGTGTGGATGTTAGCTGAGGACCACTCACAGGCACATCTGCCCCTAATGCGAGTGGCGCCATGATTGCTTGACGGTTGCAACGGGTGCGTTTAGCAGTCGAACGCTGAAATGTGTGCGGTTTGGAGAATGTCATGAGCGTTTTCTTGTTGTGAGACAATACAGCTTGTCGGAAGGCTTCAGAATCATGAGATGCTATCCGAACGGTACAGTCAGCCTCTGCAACCCGTCACGTAAAATACGATAATCGGGTATTCCCACACGACGAATTGGGAGGGTTCCCATTTAACCCGTTTCCAACCCGCCTCGTCTCAACAGCATTTCATCGCCGAGCGAGCCGTGGGATGTTAGCTTCTCCAAAAAATCAAACCATAATGAATTGGGGTCTTTCCTGTTATGCAAGGTAAAACATTCGCCAAGCAGCGTCTCAGCACGGCCGTATCTGTAGCCATTGGATTGTCAGTGGCTACCCCGATTATGGCGCAGCAAGCTGATGCCGACGCACCGCAAGTCATGGAAGAAGTTGTCATCACCGGGGTGCGCGCCAGTCTCAAACGCGCCATGGACACCAAGCGTGATTCGTCGGGCGTGGTCGACGCCATTACCGCCGAAGATATCGGTGACTTTCCCGACACCAACCTGGCGGAGGCGCTACAGCGCGTAACGGGTGTTTCGATTGATCGCCAGCGTGGTGAGGGCTCCACAGTCACTGTGCGCGGCTTCGGCGCCGACTTCAATCTCGTCACCTTGAACGGACGCCAAATGCCCACTCACAGTGGCTTGGGTCGTTCCTTTGACTTCAATGACATCGCGGCAGAGAGTGTGTCTGGCGTAGAAGTCTACAAAACATCGCGTGCCAACGTCCCCACGGGCGGTATTGGTGCCACCATTAACGTGTTAACTGCCAAGCCCTTAGACAACCCGGGCACGAAGGTCAGCTTCAGCACCAAGGCAGTGATTGATGAATCACGCTATGAGGGCCAAGACGATTACACCCCGGAAGTGTCCGCATTCCTGTCGCAGACATTCCTAGACGACACCGTTGGCATTGCGGTTAGCGGCAGTTTCCAAGAGCGTCAGTCGGGTGTGGCCTCCGCCTTTAACACCGCGTGGTTAGAGCGGGACGGCAGCGGCATACCCGATAATGGGCAACAGACTAACCTGCCATCGGAAGGCGACCTCGTTGCACTGCCTCAGCAGCAGGTCTACCAGCTTGATGAATGGGACCGGACACGTATCAACGGCCAGATCACACTGCAGTGGCGTCCCGTCGAGACGGTGACTGCCACCCTTGACTACACCATGGCTCAATTGGAGCTAGACCACCGGTACAACAATATGTCGGTCTGGTTTAGCCCTACTGGCCAGTCAGGTACTTACAGTGACGGGCCAATTGTATCCCCCATCGTCTACACCGAGACCAACAATCAGCCTGATAGCCCCATGGGCGCTGGCGTTGATGCCTCAAAAAATACCCGGGACACGATTGGTTTTAATCTAATCTGGGACGTAACCGATCGTCTTTCGCTAGAACTCGATTATCACGACTCTACCGCAGAGCGCAGTCCCAACAGCCGCTTCGGTAGCTCGGCAAACCTTTCTATGGCGGCTTTTGGTAGGACCTTGGGGTCGGTTGACTACTCCAATGAGGTACCTATTACTCAGATTGGTCGCGCTGATCCTCTTTCCCCAGATGACATGCAAATCACGGGTAGTGTCTTCTCTAACAGCTGGGCCGAAATGGATATTAAGCAGACGCAGTTTTCGGGTGCGTTTGACCTCACGGAGACGCTAACACTCGACTTTGGTGCTGCATTTACCGATCTTGACAACTTCGAAGCCGGAAGCGTTGTTCAGCGCAACACCTGGGGACAGAACCAAGCGTCAGCCTACGGTACTGTCTCTGACCTAGTGGTACCTGCATCTTTGGCGGGTATGTACGACGAGCTGTCAGGTGGTGATCAGGTCACCAACGAATTCTTCGTCTTTGACATGCAAGATGTGATTGAACGAGCAGAATTCTTGCAAACACTGCCCGCCTCGAATCCTTTGCACTTGGCAACGGCGGTTGCTGGCGGTGACTGTGGCACCGGCTTCTGCGCCGACAGTGACCCAGGATTCGGCAATCGCTTCCAAGAAGAGACTTATTCTGCATTCTTGCAGCTAGGTTACTCGGGTTCCCTGTTTGATCGGCCCTTCAACTTCCGAGTGGGTTATCGCTACGAGGAAACCGATGTCACGTCCAGCGCCGAATCGCAGGGTTATTCGCGTATTGAATGGGCGTCAACCAACGAATTTGCAGCCGTACCCACCGTAGGTAATGTGCCCTCGGCGTTGACAGATAGCTACACCGTGGGCCTGCCTAACGTCGACTTCGATATCGAAATCATCGATGACGTTATCTTCCGTGCTTCCTACAGCCAGACCGTTGCGCGCGCCAGCTATGCTGACTTGCGTGGTAATTTGAACATTGGTCAGGTATTGCGAGTGGTAGAGGGAGAGCACATCGCCGACGGTACCGTGGGCAACCCAGGCTTGAGACCGCACGAATCAGACAATATCGATTTGTCGCTCGAGTGGTACTACGACGATGCCAGCTACTTTTCCGTGGGCTACTTCGATAAATCGGTGAAGAACTTTGTTACGTCAGCAGAGCAACAGGATGTCGTCTTGTTCCCTGGGCTCGCGCATCCCGCTCTTGGCCCGCTTTACGCAGACGCGATCGACAATCTAGGCATCACTGCAACTAACCAGGCCATCCGCGACTTCATCTTTGCTAACTACCCTGACGCTGAGGGCGTTGACGTTGCCAATGGCGTCATCACTGGTGTTCCAGGGCGAGATGATCCGGCTTACTTCGACGTAGACACCCGGATTAACTCTGATCGAGCAGCCGACATCGACGGTTGGGAAGTCGCCTGGCAGCACAACTTCTGGGATACGGGCTTTGGTTTCATTGCCAACCTGACCGTCGCAGACGGTAGTGCCACCTTTGATAACAACTCTGATGAACCTCAGTTCGCCCTACCCGGCCTTAGCGACACAAGAAACTTCATTGCTTTCTACGAGGGCTATGGCTTCGAGGCTCGAGTTGCCTACAACTGGCGTGACTCATTCTTCACTGGTGGTGTTACCCAGCCCTCGTATACGGAAGAGTACGAACAGTGGGATGCGACGGTATCCTACGAGGTGGTTGACGGCATGATCCTGTTTGTAGAGGGCATCAATCTGACCGATGAGACCTACCGCTCGTAGGGTCGCGACCCCCTGCAAATTTACGGCGTGGGCCAGATCGGAGCTCGCTACAACGTCGGCTTCCGCTACATCTACTGATAGCCTCCAGGTGAAACAGAGAAACCGCCCAATGGCGGTTTTTCTGTTTTTAGAAACCCCCTAAACTGGATCCAAGGGACCCTATAGACGCGTAGATGTATCGTGGACAATAAAACATACAAAGTCGTCATCGTAGGTGGAGGTACAGCGGGCTGGCTGACTGCTGCTGTATTAGCCGCTGAGTTTGCCGAGCAACATTCCCCCGTGGAAGTGACTCTCATCGAATCGGCACATACCCCCCCTATCGGCGTGGGAGAGGGTACTTGGCCGTCTATGCGCTCAACCCTGAAAAAGATAGGGCTGTCGGAATCATTGTTTCTGAGACGCTGCAAAGCCACCTTGAAACAGGGCACTCACTTTATCGATTGGAAAGCGGGTAATGGTGACGAGTACTATCATCCGTTCTCTCTTCCTGCTGGCTACACCGACGTTAACTTAGCAGAGCATTGGTTAGCCGGTGCCTTGGGCGATAAACCGTTTGCTGAGGCCGTTACGCCACAATATGCAGTTTGCCAGTTGGGCAAAGCACCCAAGCAGCTTGCCGTTCCCGAGTACGCGTATGTCCTAAACTACGGTTACCACCTCGATGCTGGTGAGTTCGCCCTGTTGCTCGCGGAGCACACCAAAGCCAACTTCAGAATTCGACACATCATTGATGATGTAGTGTCAGTTAACGTGAACGCACAAGGTCACATTCGATCTGTCACAACGGCGAACAACGGCGATATTGACGGATACCTCTTTGTCGATTGCACAGGTTTACGTGGGCGCTTGATTGGCGATGCACTGGGTGTCCCCATACAAGCGCAAGATCATGTTCTGTTTAATGATCGCGCACTGGCGCTGCAAGTACCCTACGGGGAATTCAGCACGCCCATCGCCCCTGCCACTCGCTCAACCGCAAGAGAAGCGGGCTGGATATGGGATATAGGTTTAGAACACCGTCGCGGTATTGGATACGTGCATTCCAGTAAATACACCGACAGTGACCGAGCCTGTTCTGTATTACTTGATTATGTCAAAAAGACCCAACCAGAGATTGATGTCAGTGAACTAAGCCCCCGGGAGATTCACTATCAGCCTGGGTACAGACAGCTCTTTTGGCATCACAACTGCGTTGCCATTGGTCTATCAGCAGGTTTTATTGAGCCACTTGAAGCATCCGCTCTCGTTCTGGTTGAACTCAGTGCCCGTGCCGTTGCCGATCACTTCCCAAACAATCCCACTGAAATGGCGATTGTTGCTTCGCGATTTAACAAGGAATTCAGTGAGCGCTGGCAACAGATTATCGATTTTTTAAAGTTGCACTACGTACTTTCCCAGCGTAGTGACAGCGATTACTGGCTAGACAATCGAGAGCGTCAATCAATACCCCAATCGCTCCAAGAAAACTTAACACTGTGGCAATCAAGGCCCCCTTGGCACATCGATGAAGACCGTAGAGCCGAGATGTTTCCCTCAGCTAGCTACCAGTATGTACTGTTTGGTATGGGCCACAAGTGCCCCGTTAACCCCTTGGGCAGACAGTCTGTGGGTGACTCGCAAGCGCTAACCAAGGCTTTGCAGCAGCTTGAGATTGACACCCAACGATACCTAAAGCACCTACCTGCTCACAGAGACCTAATTAATCAGATCGGCAGCCGTGATTTTGCCAGCTTGTAGATGCACTTAACTGACCTCGGACACAATACTGTGAGTAACCTGCAAAAACTGAATAATATTGACCACGCCAAGCTAAAAGTTATCACCAGCTACAGTAGCGAGCTTGGTGACAGCACTATGTTTTCTCTGGCGTTCCCCAACGAAATGCGAGCGCTGCAAAGTTGCTACCCATTACTGTTTTTCCGAGACAAGCAGACCGAGCGTTTTTTACCTGTTGCGTTACACGGTTTTGAAGAGAACGAGAATCTGTTTCTCGATGCCTACGGTTGGCAAGCGCCAGTTATCCCAATGATGGTACAGCGTGGTCCATTCATGCTCAGCATTGAGCAATCGAGCGGGGGGCAGGAAGGCCAAACGGTTGTTGCCATTGATGTCGATCATCCGAAAACCTCAGAGAATCAAGGGGAGCCTTTATTCTTAGAGCACGGGGGACACTCTGGCTACCTAGACCGCGTTGTGGGTTTGCTTGAGGCCGTCAAAATTGGCAATGACCAGATTGCTCCGTTCGTAGATAAACTCCATTCGTTGGAGCTCATCACTCCCATAGAGCTCAAAATCACGCTGGACAATGGCACGCCCCATCAACTTGTAGGTTTTTACTCTATTGATGACGAAAAGCTCCAAACATTAGCCACAGATGAACTCACTGAACTTCACCATTCGGGCTGGCTGCTACCCACTTACATGATGTTGGCATCAATGTCTCAATTGAAGGCTTTGATTGCTCGCAAAAACACGCGCACCAAGTAACACAACACAATGTCTGCCAGTACATTACCGACACCACCACCCATCGTTGAAATCGATGTAGCCGACATCGCTGACATCGATCCATCTTTGTTGACCTCTGACACACCCTGGGTTGCTAGAGGTCTGGCTAAACAGTGGCGCCTTGTCGACATCGCTGCTCAGAGCCCGGTTGCTGGGCTTGAATATATAAAAAGCTTCTACCGTGGCCGACCGATCAATGCCTTCATCGCTGAGCCCGACATACAAGGGCGATTCTTCTACAATGATAAATGCGACGGCTTCAATTTCACTCAGCTAGAGACCACCTTAGACCGAGTGGTCAACAAGCTGACTGAATTGCGAGAGGAGCCCGAGCCTGCAGCTTTGTATGTCGGATCTACCAATGTTGATGCATGGCTACCGGGTTTTCGAGACAACAACGATCTGCCGTTACAGCATCTCAACCCCTTAGTCAGTCTATGGATAGGTAATCGAAGTCGTGTTGCGCCACATTTTGATTTTCCCCGTAATTTAGCTTGCTGCGCTATGGGTACACGACGCTTTACCCTATTCCCGCCCGAGCAAATCGACAATCTTTACATTGGTCCTTGGGATATCACTCCCGCAGGGCAGCCCATCAGTTTAGTTGACACAGCTAAACCCGACCTGAATCGCTTCCCACGCTTTAAAACCGCCTGGCAGCACGCACAGGTTGCACAGCTGCAACCCGGCGACGTGATCTACATACCCGGTATGTGGTGGCATCAGGTAGAGGCTACTGACGACATCAATGTGCTGGTGAACTACTGGTGGACCGAAACACCGGCGGTTATGGGCACACCGGTAGATGCCTTTAACCACGCATTATTAAGCATCAAGTCGTTGCCTCCTCAACAAAAAGCAGCTTGGCGTAAGTTCTTTGATCACTACATCTTTGCCGATGAACCAGAGCAATCTGTCGCACATATCCCACCACAACAAAGAGGTCGTTTGGGTGTCATTGACGATACTACAGCCCGCCGATTGCGAGCAGAGCTGACCAACCGGCTAAAACGCTAGGAGCATTGAAATAATGGCAGCAATCCCTATTGAGCGCGTGGTAATCGCAGGCGGGGGTACCGCAGGATGGATGGCCGCTGCGGCGCTCTCCCGTCTGGTGGGCAGGCCTCTATCCATCACCCTCATCGAATCAGAAGAAATTGGCACAGTGGGAGTTGGGGAAGCCACGATTCCAACCCTGCTTACCATTAATCGGCTGCTGAATATTCCAGAACCCGAGTTCATTCGTGAAACCCAGGGCACCTTCAAGCTGGGCATACAATTTGAAAATTGGCTGGAAGAAGGACACAGCTACATCCACAGCTTCGGCGACACGGGACGTGGCTGTTGGGCGGGCGGATTTCACCATTTCTGGTTACGAGCGCAACGAGAGGGTACCGCGGGTGCTTACGGCGACTATTGCCCCGAGTTACAAGCGGCTCAAGCGAATAAGTTCGGTATTTTAAAAGAGCATAAAGTGAACTATGCGTACCACCTGGATGCCACTCGCTATGGGCAATACCTGCGTGCCATGGCGGAAAAATCTGGGGTTCGAAGAGTCGAGGGCAAGATCGAGCATGTAGAAACCAGCCCAACGAGCGGCGATATCAGCGCTCTAAAAATGGCATCTGGCGAGCGCGTCGAAGGCGATTTATTCATCGATTGCACGGGGTTCCGTGCTCTACTGATCGAACAAGCCTTGAACACCGGATTTGACGACTGGTCCCATTGGCTACCTTGTGACCGGGCGCTCGCCGTACAGAGCGAGTTGCATGGCGAACCTGCACCTTACACCCGGGCAATTGCCCATGACGCTGGATGGCGATGGCGCATTCCATTGCAGCATCGAGCGGGCAACGGACTGGTCTACTGTAGCGATTATCTTAGCGAGGATGATGCCCGGGCACGCTTGTTAGGTGCCATTAGTGAACCCACGTTGATAGAACCGCGCCCTATTCGATTCACAACCGGCCAACGTAAACAGTACTGGCACAAAAACTGTATTGCCCTTGGACTCTCTAGTGGTTTCATTGAACCCTTGGAATCCACAAGCATACATTTCATTCAAAATGGCATTATGTGGTTGCTGCTCAATTTCCCCGACAAATTTATCGAGCCAACTTCCGTTGAGGAATACAACACACGAATGCGCAGCGAAGCTGAGCACATTCGTGACTTCATCGTTCTCCATTACGTCGCCAATCAACGCCATGGCGACCCTTTTTGGGACGCCTGTCGAAATATTGAACTGCCTGATACATTGAAGCATCGGATGGACCTCTTCGAACGGACCGCCCGTGTCTTTAAACCCCAAGACGATGTGTTTTCCGAAAACTCTTGGGTTCAAGTCATGATGGGGCAAGGCATTGAGCCCAAGTCCTACCACAATATTGCGGATTCACTGAGTCAACAACAACTCGCTGAGTTTATGAATCAAGCCAAAATGCACAGCGATAGAATAGTGGCATCGCTCCCGCCCCATGGGGAATTTGTGCGCCGCTATCGGGAAGCCGGAAGCACCCGCGCCAGCTAAGCCACACCCACCTCAAAAATCAGCGTAGCTATAGGGTCGGCCCCAGTGGCCCCCTTGCGCTTGGCTGCGGTAAAACACCGTGCTTAGCCAAGACAAAAAAAAGCCGGGCGCTAACCCGGCTCTCTGACAGTGATCAGCGGTTTAGTTCCTGATCAAAATGTAGTTCCACCAAACACCATCACCCGCTTCGACAGTCATCTTCAATGACCCATCCTCTTGGGGATACGCGTTGTAGGTGACGCTAGCGGGCGCCTCACCGGGGAATGCAAGCTCCGCACCATTGACAGCCTTGGGTAGGCCTACATAAGCGCCCTGCCCATTCAAAGTGACAGTACCTGCATCTGCGTCATACTCCCATGTAGCCTCTGCAGTGCCGTCATGTGGGGCAACAGGTGCACCACACGCGTCCGAGCCACCCTGCCAACCTTCGATCCACGTTTCATCCTGCAAACCATTGACGAAGCTTCCGTCGGGGTTAAATGAATAAGTGTCATCAAAATAGCAGGCACGCAAAGTAGTCACGCCATCGTCGTTGCTGAACCATTCAACGCTGAATTCAGAGGGACCCACACCCAAGGAACCGGCGTCGGGTGAAAGAATCCAAGTGCCTGCAATAGGGCCGGCATCTGCTGCAACAGGGTTCGCCCACTCAACATTATCGAGACGATAAATGACGCCATCTGTCTCCCCAAAGGCGGGGAAGATCACTAGACCATTGTTCACATTCGACGGGTCTAGGCCTGCGGCGATCAAATCACTAACCGCCACCTCGACAGTTTCCCAGCCATCCAGACCCACTTGGCCAAGCGGTTGGTCCGCAGCACCACAGGGGAAGAAGCAGTCAACTTTGGCCAGGAATCCTGCACTATTAATGCCGTTGGCGACTACCTTAATGTCAAATCTCAGAACACCCTCACTGTAGTCGCTCATATCGCGACCCTCGAGGGTTTCAAAGAACAAACCCGCAAAACTGGCACCGTGGGTTACTTCTAGCACGGGACCGCGTTCCTCGTCTTCAACCACTGCCCAATTGATATTGGGACAGCCATCAGGATCTTCTGGGCAGCTGTTGTAGCCAATACCCTCATCAAATGCACTAATGCCGCCTTCCCAAAACTCGCCTACCATGCCGTTGTCGAAAACAGTAGTGGGGGGTACGGAAGGACCAGGCTCTGATGCCTCGACTTCGTAGCGCACGTTACCTACATCGAAGCTATAACCTTGCTGATCACCAAACGTCGGGAACAACACCAGGCCAGCATTAACTTGCGTCAGGTCCAGCCCCATGCCCGCCAACTCAGTCACTGGTATTTCAAACTCTTGCCAAGTGTCGGGCTCGTAGTTGCTCAAATCCAAGGGCTGATCACCCGTACTGCAGGGGAAGAAGCAGTCAACCTTGTAAATCAGGCCAGCATCTACTGTGCTGGCGGGGATGCGCAAACTGAACTTGAGCTTCCCTTGGGCACCAAATTCACTGAGATCAACACCAGCACCCGAACCGAAGAAGAACACACCATCCTCACCATCGGCCGCGAAATTAACGTTGAGCACGTTACCAAGATCGGCGTCACCGGACCCGGTAACGGTCCAAGTAATGTGGTTATCGGTGTTGCCATCGCCGCAGTAGTCGGTGAAGCCAGTGCCTGTATCCGAACCGCAAGCGCCCTTGTCCCACAGAGGACCCGCAGCACCATCAGTGAATACGGGAACCAGTGCTCCGTCAACCTCACCACCTGGGGGCCTGACACCGCAACCATTACGCGCTGGGTGACCACAAGATAGCTGAATGTTGTCGACTTTAACGCTAGCTGCCGACGTGGGCTCCAGTACGAAGAAACTCATGATATTGCTGGTATCCAAGGCCTGGTCACCGCTGTTCTCAAGCAGATCGTTGACCTTGACGTGATAGGTGAACCACTGATCGAGGGGTAGCTCCGCTACCTTCAACTCCTTAAAGCCCAAAGCCGGGAAACCACTGTCCATCTTAATGAGAATCGAAGACTCGAGATCGGTGGCAGAGCTGTCGATGTACATGTCGAACGATAGTGCTCCCGCATGCAATTCCCAGTAATTTGGGTTGTTACCAAAACCAAATAACTTGGTGGGCTCACCGTCGGCCATGTTGAGAGAAATGTTGCCCATGCTGGAGGTGACAACCTCGATGACCGTGCCTCTGCCCTCCTCGGCGACCTCCATGAATGACAGCGCGCCGTCGTTGTTAAAGAACGAGTTAACTGCTAACGCGCGCTCTACAACTTCGCCACCGACAGTCCAAGAGAAAGACTCGGCCGCATCGGTGTACAGCGGGAACGTCGCCTCAAAGGGTGACTGCGCATCGGGACGCTCGAGATTTCTGTCGGCCTTAGAGTTACAACCGCGACCGGTGGGCTCACCGTAGCTACACTCATACACGCGAACGTAGTCGACCACCATCTCGGCCGGCGCATCACTCGGCTCGACGTCCCCAGGAAGCGTGCCGCCTACCGCCAAGTTCAAAAGAAGGTGGAAAGGATTATCAAAGGGGGCACCTGCCGAGTCCGCCTCAAGATAACCCTCTGCGGTGTTCTTGTAGTAGTACGAGTAGTAGGTTTCTGCGCCAACAGTTTGGATATGCGTATCGTCAATGAACCAGCGCAGCTCGTTGTCTTGCCACTCGACAGCGTAGGTGTGGAATTCGCCAGCAGGGTCAATAATTTCTACGTCGGTGCCTGACTGCTGGTTAAGTGGCCATGGGAAACCGTAGTGAACGGTTTGAAACGCCCGCTCAGCCTCGGTGTCCGCATTGACAATTTCCATAATGTCAATTTCACCGATGGCTGCCCAAGTACCGTAAGGAGAATCGGTGGGCAACATCCAACCTGCAGACCAGAATCCCTGACCCGGCGCCGCTTTCGCGCGTATTTCTACACGACCGTATTGGAAGTCGAACTTATTAGCTGATCGCAAGCGTGCTGAGGTGTAGTCAAACCCAGGAACAACCTCTTCAGCTTTCGCGGTTATATAAAGCATGCCATCGGCAACCGTGGCGTTCTCGGCCAGGTACCACTGCTGCTCGTTATTACCCCAGCGTGTAAGGCCATAATCACTGCCATCGCCAATCTGAGCTTCCCAGTTGGTGGCGTCGACCACGTCACCATCGAATTCATCGCTCCAAACGAGCTGCCATTCTTCGGATGATTCGGGATAAAAAGGCTCGGTTACGGGTGAGCCCGCATCACCACCACTACAACCTGCCAGCGTGGTCATGCCAGCGACAGCGAGTGCAAGCAAGGAGGCGCGGGAAAGCACTTGTTCAGACATAGGTAACCCCAACATTATGAAATTTTTAGACTTGTATCAGCGTGTTATCCCACAACCATCCAGCGCGTTTAAGCGAAACGCGACAATCGGGACTCGTCGTAAGACAAAGAGGAAACCAACGGTACTAGCGACAGGAGCCAGCCTAGACAAGCAAATGTTGTACGCCTGAACGGAAGTTACGACTGACTTTCAGCACGACCTCGTCCTCCAGGTGCAGCAAGCTCTCTCCCTTGGGCAGGGCCTCTACCGTTTTCACTTTATTGAGATTAACAATCGTCGATCGGTGGATTCGTACAAAGCAAGAGGGCAATCGCTGCTCTAGCTCCTTCATGGTTGAGCGAAGAATGTGTGTCTCACTGCTGGCGTGCACACACATATAATCACCTGCAGCATCAATCCAATCGATGTCACCAAAATCGACCAATTGGGTCTGCCCAGAGTCTTTAATGGGTAGCTTGCCCAACTCGCGTGCACCTGAGTCTCGATCGAGGGCACTGTCTCTGCCCTGCATCTGGCCTATGGCTGCCAAGGCAGCGCCCTTGTCACTGACCAACGACTTAGCGGACCACCGCTCGCGAACCCTTGATAAACAGGTCTGTAGCCGTTCCGGGTCAAAGGGTTTGAGCAAGTAATCCACGGCATTTAGCTCAAAAGCATCGAGTGCGTACTTATCGAACGCCGTGGCGAATACCAACAAAGGCATGTCGTCGGCTTGCAGTTGAGCAACCACCTCTAAGCCCGTCATACCCGGCATTTGAACGTCAAGTAGTATAAGGTCTACGCCACCTCCACGTAGACGCTTTAACGCCTCACGGCCATTGCGACAGCTGCCAACAACATCGATGCCCTCTTGCTGCTGCAACAGCTGGCTGAGGTACTCCAATGCCAGTGGCTCATCATCGACTAGAAGCGTTTTCAGCTTAGAGTGCACAGCGAAGCCCCTCGACAGCGGTAGGTAGGTTTGTATTGCCTTGCACACTCACTGAACAGGAAAAACCTCCAAGCCCAAAACATGCCGTTAGCGGCGTTTATAAAGCATACTGCTTTAAGTGCACAGTCGCACAGATTTCGTAGACAACATAGCTAGTTGAAATCACAAGTCCTATTCCTATTGCAGCGTGGGACCAGCGCTGTTGTCTTGCTAGCTCATTCAAAAACAGTCACCTCATCCGCTGTGATACGGGTCACACCTACCAAATACTGCTCGCCCTCCCGCAATGGCCGCAGGTTACTGTTGGATGCCGAGTCATAACTAAAGACAAGGTACTGCTCTCCACTTTCATCGGCAAATACCCCAACAGCATCGTTTCCCTCAAGGGAATCGATGGCTACAGCAAGCTGCGCAGTGTAGCCAACTTGCTGATCATTGAGCGTCGTAAAGATGCGCAACTGCAAACGACCTGGTGGTGGATTCTCGAGTGTGAACAAACGAGCGCTGGGGTGTGCTTTGAAAGTGACTACCGCCATCAGCGGCAAAGGGTTCCGGGGGATAAAGTTCAGGTCGTAGGCAGAAGTCAGTTGTTCGCTAAGAATGGCGCTGTGCATGTACTGTAAGTGCTGTTGCGACGCCTCTGTGACCACCTGCGCATTCAATGTGTACGCTTCGTTGAGATAAGCACCTAAATTACCCTCAGTGATCTGCGACCAGCTGTCTGGCTGATCAAGATTGGCAATCGTTAACGTGTTGGTATCAATGAGCCGTGTCAACGTGGCGTTGGGAATATCATTCACCAGTATTGACTGGTCTAAATCGGCACCGGATACACGGCCCTGACGGTCAATAATCTGTGCATTAACCCCGACCAAATCAACGAAACGTGTAGTACCGGGAGCCTGCACCAGAACCTGTTGATCCGCATAGACCGACAGAGGCATGGGACACAGGGTGTTTTCGAGCTCAAACCCCTCGTAATCTCGAAAGGCAGAAGCCGCTGTGGTACCCGTACGGTACTGCCAGCGCTCTGCCCCAGGCGTTGTATCCACCGTGATGAATCGCTCATTATCGGAGGGAAAATTGCTGTCATACACATAAATACGCCGCTCGTTACCGCCCTCATCGCTGATCGCGAAAGGCGTAACCGCATGCCCAGCCTCATGCTGCGCAGTATAAAAGGTTAGCGCGGCGATAGGGTCGTCGGTATTGAACCCACGCTCGATACGCGCAATGACATCGGTCGGTTTCAATGTGGGACAGACGCTTTTTTCATACTGCTCCGCTGATGGAGCGAACTGAGCCACCTGCTTCGATGCAATCAATTGGCGGATAGCGTTATACGCCAAGTCTACTGCGCTATCGGCTTCCGGGTTAACGTCTTTAGCTGTGGTTTGCGTGCTACCCACTGACAACGCACCGGGCGTAGCCAGCATCGTCGCAGCGACTGACATGCCATTACACAGCCCCGCCAACGTATCGTGGGGTTGCAGCCGGGTTGCCAAATAAAGCCCATAGGGGTTGATAGCCGCGCACTCGCCATCCTTCACGAAACAGACGGATTCGGCACCAAATTCCTCTGCCAGTAACGCCTTGGGTAATAGGTCAGCTGAAGCGTCACCGAGGTTACTGAAACCAAACCCGTCTCGACTGGGCAAAAAATTCCCGTGGGCATACACCTTCGGCGACAGTTCGATGCCGGTATCAGCATTAATGGTGAGATTTACCAGAGCCGGGCGGCCCGACAAATCATTGGCAATTGTCTCCACAGCGCTACTATCGTTAACGTTCAACTGACGCAGAAACATTAAGGTGAAGTACCCCGGTTCGGTGAACGTTCCCAGATCTACCGACACCTCTACCCCAGCGATGGCATCGTTAAAGTCCGACGCATTGCCACTGTAACCTGCACATTTCGACAATTCCGATGCCTCAGCTGGCAGCTCTATTAGTTGAAGGGCCCCCGAGTCAGTCTCCTGAAAACACTGATTACCCGATTTGCTTGTCAATAACGGCAATATGCGTAATTCGGCGCCCGCTGAAATGAGTTCCCGATTCGGATAAAAATGCCCGATCAGTTGCCCGCCATCCCCGACGCGGAAATTACCCATACGATTTGGCGTTTTGTTAATCTCGCCCAGTAGTCCAGCAAAGGGGTATACGATTTGATTTTGCGCATCGAGCCCGCGAGACAGCACGTTAGCGGGGTTGTAGATGCCAATAAAGGGTGGCGCACCCTCATCCTCGAAGGGACGTTGCGAGAGTAATCTCACAGACATTGACCCTGCTGGCCCGCCGAATAAAAAGCTGGCATCTACAGACGCACTCGGGGGTTTTGAGCGTTGTTCGTTGTCACTGTCAGTGCAGGCTGCGAGTATCGCAATCGCAATACCAAAAAGGATGTAATGACCCCTCCAGAGACGGCAGCTCAACAGGTAGGAAGTTAACGGCGACTTCACGATTAAATCTGATATCACAGCCGCTACTCCAGGACTTGTGCCTGAAGAACCGCTGTGGGTTCGCTACCCGCACGAAGAAACTGACTGCTCCAATCATAGTCAGTACCAGCACGCAATTGAGTGAAGTTTCCGCCAGTAACTGCTTCATAACTGAAGACCGAGAATGAAGCACCGTCATCGGAGATGTAGACCCCCACAGAATCATTATCCCCAAGCCCATCGGTACTGACCTCAAATTGAACGACGTAGCCAAGGGCCTGGTCATTGCGCGTGATGTAAGCGTTTACGTTAAGCTCGCCGGAAGGCGGTTGCTCTATCGTGATCAAGCGGGCGCTTTTGTGAGCACGAAAACGTTGAATCACCCCACCGTCATAGGGGACATCGGGAGTGAACGTGGCATCAACGGCAGCCGTCAAGTCACTGCGAAGAATGGAACTTTGCACGAACGACAGTGCCTCTAGAGACGCGTCGGAGACCGGTTGTGCGCGAACAACGTAGCCCTCGTCGAGATAGCGAGCAATGGTTTCGAAGACAGTGCCTGTCGATGCATCGGATGGGCTCAACCCAGAGATGGTTAGGATATTCTGACCTATCGTACGGTCCAAATTCGCATTGGGAATACCATTAACATTGACCAGCCTTTCGAAGTCGGCTCCCGATATATTGCCATCTGCATCCTCGACCTGCGCGTTTACTCCAGTTAGATCAATGAATCGTGTCGTCCCGGGTAATTGCACCGCGATCTCAGGATCATCGTAGACCGACAGGGGTTGAGGGCACATGGGATTTTCCAGTTCGGTGCCGGTGTAGAGTGAGCCAGGCGCATTCGTGTTTGCACTGCCAAAATAACGCCAGGACTCTTGGCCTGGCGTTATATCCACTTCGATATAGCGATTCATGTCTGACGGGAAATTATTGTCATAGACATAGATACGTTGAATATTGCCGCCCTCGTCACTCAGTGCGTAGGGCGTTACTGCGTGTCCAGCCACCTCGTTGTAAATACCGATCAACGTAATGGGATCCGCGGTATTGAACCCCTGTGCGATCCTATCGATGACATCGGTGGGGCGTAACGTCGAGCAAACAGTGTCTTCATAATTTGATGCCAAATTTCCGAACTGACCGATGTGCTTTGCGGCAATTAACTGACGCACATCGGCGTAGTTCAACTCGATGGCTGTTACTGCATTGGCGTTGTAATCAGCCGGAGTACTGCGGCCTTGGTATTGCGAATGGATTGATGTTGTTGCCAGCATAGTCGATGCCACGGAGAAGCCGTTGCAAAGACCGTTGCCACCGTCATGGGGCAAGACCACCTGTGTCAGATAAATACCAAAGGGGTTTAGCGCTGCACACTCGTCATCGATGACGAAACAAACGGACTCCTTGCCAAATTCTTGGGCAATCAATTCCTTACTGAATAGATCAAAACTGGAATCGCCAGCATTTGCAAAGCCAAATCCATTAATCGACGGATTGAAATTACCACTGGCATACACATTGTTAGGTAGCGCTTTGGCGACGGCATCGTTCGTGGTCAGCTCGAGTAACGCATAGGTCTCACGCACCTCATCAGCAACAATCGCGTCCTCAACCACATCATCTGGTGTAAATAGTGCAAAGCGAAACACGAAATTGAACTGCTCTTCCTCAGGGAAAGCGCCCAAATCAATCGTAAATTGCAGTGCATTGAATTCTGCTTCGAAATCTGGCAGAGCGAACGCACCTCGGTCGCAGGCATCGGGGTCAGCAAAGTAGGACGCCATTTGGCTCGGCGCCTCGCTGTTGGTGACAAAGCAAAGCAGCTCATCATCACCATTCAGTAACGGGGTGACTTCAACAAAGCCCTCCTCAGGTAATAGATCGAAGTTGGGATAAAGACGCGCGGTCAGACCTACCTGGGTTCCTGTCTTCGCGTTGCCAATTTTGCTGACCCCGGGGCCAAAGGTGCTAACGAACCCACCAAAGGGAAAGAAAAGCTGGTTATCGATATCGAGCCCGCGTGTTTCAATGGAAGTGCCATCGTAGATACCAAAAGCAGGCAGTGTCTCGGTATAGGGCGAGCTCGATTTATCGACGCCCTGAACCACCACTTTGCCATAACTGCCACCCTGCAAAACGCTCGTTATGTCGGGCGTAGGCGCCTCAGGAGGTGGTTGCGGCGTATTCCTCTCTGAAGCGATACCATCATTTTCGTCACTACACGCGTGTAACACCGTCACGAAAAGTAGTATCCCAGCCGCACGTGGCAGAAACACACAGCACCGAAGAAACTGATTCATTGGACCTACACCTTCTATAACAAATGGGGGGCACGGCGGCATTTCATTGCGAGACCGCTGGATACGCAGTTCCGTGGCGCTCAGCACGAGCTCAATTCGGAAGCTAAAACCGCGACACTACCTGCACACCGAGAGCTACAAGTCTTATTAGATAGCGGTTAGAGGTCAATATTGACAGCCGCATCGATACCGTGCCTGCGCGCCTGCGTCAGCAGCAAAAATCCGTGTCAACGTAAGGGTGATCAACTTGCCCCAATCAGCAATACTGGGGCCCGGCATCACCAAGGGCACCCCGACACCGCTCAAGGCATTTGTTTACCGTATACTTGCGGTCACCGGCACGTTCCACAAGCCCCAAGTGGCGCTACTTGCAGACGTCACAATGAGCCTTTGGCATCCCCTACCGGATATTTTCCTCCGTATTAAGCTGGCCGAGGCGTCGCTCATGCAAAAATGTAATTTTTTAATGATCTCCATGTTTACCATCTTGCTGTCTGGCTGCATTGGCAACGAAAACTCAACCTATACACCTGATGCAGAAAGCGACCTGACTTCACCTGTGGATCCAGGCGTATTTGTTGTTGAACAGGCACCCCCATCACTCGTTCACGTCGATATGGGACAGGACGGTGGGTCACACGGTGATGTGTTGGCATTTGACGCTGACATCACTTCAGACAATGGCATGTCCGGTACGCTGAGCGGCATGATCACGACGGTTGATATCGTTGAGTCAAGTCAAGTCGTTCAAGACAGAATTACCGAAATCGTATTTGATTTTTCTGATATCGGCACTCTCGTGGTGGGTGGTAAATCCGTCTATCCATTTGATGGTAGTGGCACGGAAGAAATGACGCCCACGAATCCACAAACACGGCCAGTGCTCGGCGGTACTGGTGACTTCCTGGGCGCGCAGGGGCAAGTCGAAACCATTCGTAATGAAGATTCCAGCTATACCCATCGATTTGAACTTGTGGGTGTCACGCCATGGCAAGATGGGGCCTCAGACCTGCAGAGAACCTTCACGCTGAGCCAAACCAAACCCAGTGTAGTTTCTGTCGATCTCGGTGAGGAAGGTGGTTCGCATGGCGACTTATTGGCGGTCGATTCGAGGTTTAGTTCAGATGAAGGTCTCTCGGGCAAGCTTGGTGGCATTATTACGACGGTAGATGTGCCCGGCCCTGATGAGACAATTTTCCAAGACAGGTTTGTTAAGGCTGTGTTTGACTTTGGCCAAGGAAGCACCTTGGTGATGTTTGGTAAGTCTAGTTATCCTGCTGACGCTAGCGGAACCGATGAGCTTGCGATTAACGCACCCGTAATAAAGCCAATTATTGGTGGAACCGGAGAGTTTAGTGGCGCGCGCGGCCAAGTTGAAACAACGCGCAACGACGACGGCTCATACAGTCAAAAATTCCAGTTGGTCGGATCTGCGAACTCGCCCAATGAAAATTCGCAAAGCCGACTAACGCTCGATCAAATGTTGCCTTTCCTCGTTCACGTTGATGTTGGAGTGGAAGGCGGGTCACACGGTGATATCTTGGCGTTTGATGCAGAGGTGACGTCAACGGAAGGTTTACTGGGAAAACTCTCGGGGCTCATTGTCACGGTGGATATTCCCGAGTTCGGCGATAGTAATTTCCAAGATCGCATTGTGCATCTGGTCTTTGATTTAGGCGCGGCAAATACTGTGGTCGTCGGCGGCAAATCCATTTACCCGGTGGATGGCGGCCCAGCCTCCGAGTTTACGAAAAACATTCCTCAAGTTCGCGCCATTATCGGTGGGACCGGCGACTATATGGACGCAAAGGGGCAGATGGAATCAACGCGCCTTGACGACGGGCGTTACAAACATGTGCTGCATTTTCTGAGTCCATGATCGGCTCTAAAGTTCGATGTATCGGATTTTCTAATGGAAACCCCTACGTGCCAGTTCCGCACGCCGCAACGGTAAAGACTGGCCTCGTAAACCCGCTCGATCTCAATCATCAGCTGGGCATCTCGCTGGGTTCGAGCAGGAACCGGATCAGGTTCGCAGTCACGGCGCCTGGCGTCGTAATACTGCGATGGTGCGATCGGCAGTTGCCTACAGAGCAGCTGCCTACAGAGCACCTGCACCAATGCACAGCGCCACCCATACCGACAGATAACGATCAAACAGTCTCATGAGAAGCTTCTACAGTGATCGTTGATTGACACGTTGCATCAGTTGCTCCGCGCTCTCCACCCGCTCTGAATAGCGATCAACTAGATAGGCGCTGTTGTCGCGTGTCAGGAGAGTAAACTTCATCAGCTCCTCCATCACATCCACAATTCGGTTGTAATAACCCGATGGTTTCATGCGGTCGTTCTCATCAAACTCCAGGAAGGCCTTGGCCACAGAGGACTGGTTGGGAATCGTCAACATGCGCATCCACCGACCCAGCACCCGCAATTGGTTGACGGCATTGAACGACTGGGAACCCCCGCACACCTGCATCACTGCAAGTGTTTTGCCCTGAGTCGGACGTACCGCACCAAGTGATAACGGGACCCAATCGATCTGCGCTTTCATGATGCCGGTGATCGAGCCATGGCGTTCCGGCGAGCACCATACCTGCCCTTCCGACCAGACCATCAATTCCCGAAGCTTCTGCACTTTTGGATGATCGTCTTCTTCGCTATCGGGCAACGGCAGACCATCTGGGTGAAAAACACAGACTTCCCCCCCCATTTGGATCAACAGACGCTCGCATTCTTCGATCACCAATCGGCTGAAAGAGCGTTCGCGCAACGACCCGTACAAGAGTAGGAAGCGTGGCCTGTGCTTCGAAGGTCGGCTGGTGAAGCAGCTGCTATCCGGAATCTGGAACTGCTCTTCATTGAGGTTAGGCAGGGATAAATCTGGTGTGCTCATCCGTTGGCTCCAAGTGTGTAAAGCGCGGCTGCCGAATCGCATACGATGATGATATCTGGCGCGAAGTATCCAATGCAGCCTAACTCTGACTCTTTAGCCCTGCTGTTGGTATGCCAGATTTGACACGATACTCTATCGACAAAGGGTAGACTTCGCCACTGGGTTGACTGTCCGCATTCTTCCCCTTGATGCGCCCATTCGACTTAGCCAAGCTAGCAACGAAGAAGTTACCGCGACTGCTAGAGTTACTGGGTCCGTTGCGTGATAGCCCGCTCCGAGCTCTGGCAAAGAGCCTGACTAGCTGGCTGGAACTTATAGCTGCCATGTGGCGCTTCAGTAAAAGTAACGGCATCACGAAGGGCTTCCATAACAAGATGGAAATGATCTCCAGGAGGGCCTATGGATTTAGAAACTTTGAGAACTATCGGTTTGTAGTGGTTAACTGACGTTGGACACTAGAATTCAATGACTGGACTGACCTAGGTGGCAAGCTGAACGGCTGATACACCAATCAGTGCCCGTTTGCTGGCGTATCATAGGAGTTTATTGCCATGAAAACCCGTACCGCATTTTTGGGCGCTCTCACGCTGTTAGTCGCTGTTGCTGCGCAGTCTCAGGAGATCAAAACGGAAGCTGAGGCAGAAGCCTTTCTGCAGCAATACTGCGTCTCGTTGGTCAATGAAATCGCGAAGGCAGTCGATCTGCAGAAGGGATATGCTGAGCGAGAGGAATGGGACAAATTGATGGAACAAGGTGCCTGGATTGCGGGAGTCGCAGATATCTATGGCAATCTCTGTAAAGACTGATTTGGGTCGACAAGAGCCACCAGCCTCTCTTGGTCAAATCTGTCCACTTGCATGTGGCCCACTTCTCAAATAGGTGGGCACCTACTTTGGCCACAAACACCATCAAATCCAGATGGATTTACCCCGGAACGATATTGGGTTCAGGCGCCCAATGCTATGGTATATGGCCAACCATGTAGTGCCCCTCAACACTTCCCATTACCGCGCTTCACGATCAGCGGTTCCCTCGTAGCCGCTAAGTCAAACTTGCCCCCATCAAACACTTTATTAGGGCGGCGTGGTTATGATGAGGCATCAACACAGCGGGACTCCTCACAGGGTGGTACATCGAACACAAAAGACTGTTGCTGCTGGCCCTGCTGCGCATAATTACACCACACCCGGCTAAGCCAAACGACGCGTAGCATGAAAACCTCATAGACGTTTAATGCTTGCCATAATTCATCATTTTTGAAAATAAGCAATCCATGGTTCTGTCAGCGCAGTGAGATACATTGACCGCACAATATTATCAAGGATGTGCCATGCAGCCCGGTGTAACGCTTGTTCTCTCGACTCTAGTACTGGGCACTGCAATATATTTCGCCATCACTGGCTAACTCAAGTAGTGGCTTCATGATTGATTGGTAATCAGGTATCTGCACACGTAGTCCTTTTTATTTTGTGATGCAATTGAGTAAGCTTCCAATAAGTGAGGGGCTGCACAATGATTCCATAACCGCCTCGATTATCCTGGAAGAATGGGCCATTGGTCCAAGGCAGCTGGTCATTCCCCCTGCACTTTAAACCGGTCCAAAAAGGATTTCATGGTGTCGCGTTCCGTTTCCAACCGAATGACCTGCCGCTCAAACGCGTTGGCACGATCTTCATTGGCCGCGACCTTGCTCTGAAGGGCGTCAGTTTGCCCAGTGAGTTCGTCTTTCAAGCGGGCGAGGGCGGGTGCTGTAGAGCGACAATTACCAAGTCCGGCGGACAAGATAGTTGACGCTATACAGAGAGGGCTGCTTTTATCGAAGATGCTTATTTTCGTGGCCAACCAGGTGATCCCGTACAACGTCAATGCGATGACGAAGCCCTTGCTCGACCTGAAAAAGGATGGCCTGTCAGTGACACCGGAAGCCCCCAGAGTGCTGTCGCCCTACCGGACCGAGCATATCAACTTGCTGGGGGACTACAGCATCGATACATCACGGCGAACCGGGAAGCCATATCCCCGGCTGTAGAGCGGCAGTCTGGTAAGAATTTGCGCAAACCGGGACTTTTTACATGAATCTTGGCCAGACCTCTATCAGCGGCTGGTAGCGTTGTTGGTTAGTCAAAAACTGGCTTTTGGCTGTCATGTGTACCTCTTCGGATTGTGGACACGCCAACCACTCCTATCGCGTTGTTTTTATTAATGTTTTTATGGTGCCGACGGGGTGTACTGCATTTCCACATTTGGACGGCATTGAAATACCGATTGGACGGACGTAAAATAACATATGGCCGAAATATAATTCCCGTTTAGCCGGAAGCCCGCTTATGTACCCTCGCTATTCTGAACTCCAGGTCAAAGAAGCGCTAAATGACACCCCAGTCGTCTTTATCATGGGGCCCCGTCAGGCTGGTAAAACCACGATGGTGAAAACCTTGATGGATGAAATGGGGGTCGAACAATGGACCTACATCACCTTGGATGACCAGGCCCAGTTTGAGATTGCTCAAGCCGACCCGGTGGGCTTTATTCGCAACCTGCCAGCCACCCGCATTGCCCTGGACGAAGTGCAACGCCTGCCGGAGTTGTTCGTATCCATCAAGCAGGCAGTGGATGAACAGCGCACACCGGGTCGTTTTCTGTTGACGGGCTCGGCCAATGCCTTGTTGCTGCCGAGACTCTCGGACTCTTTAGCCGGCCGGATGGAATCGGTGCGCCTGATGACGCTCTCGGAGTGTGAGATTCAGCGGCAGCAACCGACATTTCTCTCTAAGCTCTTGAGCCAGGAAGCACCTTCCACTGAGTCTATCCGTATTAGGGAGCACATCCTGAACCGCTTGGTCACCGGTTGTTTTCCGGAGCCACTGCAACGCAGCAGTGAACGGCGTTCACAGGCTTGGTATCAGCAATATCTGAGCAGCTTGGTGCAATGGGATATTCGCGATCTGACTCACATTGATCATCCGGATTTAATGGGTAAATTGCTCAAACTCACCGCTTTTTACGCCGGTAAACTGGTTAATCTCACTGAGTTGGGGGCCAAACTGGGGCTGGATCGACTGACTATCAAAAAATACATGGCTCTGTTGGAGCAATTATTTCTGGTGGAACAATTACCGGCCTGGCATTCCAACGAATACAAACGTTTGGTGAAGACACCCAAACTACACTCTATCGATACTGGCCTGATGTGCGCCGTGCGAGGCCTCAATCGCGACCGGCTGCTTAAACAACCGGGGGATTTTGGCCTGCTGTTGGAGTCTTTTGTCTATAACGAATTGCGCAAGCAAGCGGCTTGGTTGGACGAACCATTGAGTTTTTACCATTACCGGGATAAGGACAAAGTGGAGGTTGACGTAATTATCGAGGACGCCCGCGGTGACTGTTTCGCCATTGAAGTGAAGGCGGCGGCGACCTTAAGCGCGAAAGATTTTACTGGGCTGAAACGGTTTCAATCCGTGGCTGGCGATCACTTCAAGATCGGTATTCTGCTCTATGACGGCGATCATACGACCGCCTTTGGTGACCATCTTTATGCCGTACCGTTGGGAGCACTTTGGTCATGACATTGCTGCATTTACATGTTGCTTTCCGAATCTCTGGTGATTCAATTCTTGCTTATGGACGGAATCCTGCGAATAAGAGTGCGTATTCCTGCGAAGTTGAACGGTCATTCTCGCCGAACGTGAACACCTAAGCTCCTGACGCATCACGTTGTCTTATTCTTACCCCAGGTGTTCACTTACGGTCAATCTCCCGAAAATTTTTCTCATTGACTCGCCTGTCAGAGGTAGCCGGTGAGCGTTATGCATCAACCGATCCAGAATGGCGTCGGCGAGTGTGTTGTCACCAATAACGACATACCACTGGTCGGTTGGTAACTGACTAATCATCACCGTCGATGAGGCACCATGTCGGTCATCCATGATCTCCATCAGATCGTTTCTTTGGGCTGTGGACAATACCTCCAGGCCCCAGTCATCGACGATCAATAGCTGGGGGTTCGGCGACAATTAGGATGACCGGTTAGCGACAATCATCTTGGCCGGTTGGGTATGACAATAGATATTTGTTTTCCTCCATGGAGCACAAATGCCCGGTCAACACATTACCCACCGAACGGGCGAATATAGTGCGTACCCTCGATCAAAACTGAGTCTTTCAATCTGTCACGGATTGTCCTTGGCGAGTACGGCAAGCGCTCTGCTAAACCATCAGTTGTCAGGTATGTCAGTGAGTTTTGCGTCAGGTGACTCCTTGGGCTCAAACCCTTAAACTTCCAAAGCGAGAAATTAAACTTAAAGACCAACAATTCTATCTTGAATCAAATTATTCAACTTAAAATACTATTTTCAACGAATTATTTGATCCTAAATCGAATTTTTAAACCTGGAGGCAAAATGATTCGATGCTATCTGTCACGAATGATGGGAGACAAAAAGATGAACGTGGCTGATTTGGCGCGGGAAACAGGGCTAAACAGAAACACAATCACTCTGTTGTACAAGGAAACTGCCACACGAATTGATCTGGAGGCACTGGAGATTCTGTGCCGTTATTTCGATTGCGGGATAGGTGAATTTTTTGAACTCGTGGACGATTGATCACAAGTCCTTTAACTCGCTCGAGAAATGTCACAGAGCTTGGGGGTCATTTTTCGAACCAAGGCCAATTGTGCCTTGGTGGGCGGAATTCACGACTGTCCCAGATGTGCCCCAAAAGTGTCCCAGGGAGCCGAACGGCAGATTGACGGGATCGCGCAAAAAGAAGAATAGGAAGAATAAACAAGAAGATAGATGGCCCGCCCGGAGAGATTCGAACTCCCGACACCCAGGTTCGAAGCCTGGTGCTCTATCCAGCTGAGCTACGGGCGGAGGGGTCGCAGAGTAGAGACAGAGCTGCCCTTAGTCAAGAACTCCCTACGAAAACCTTAGAGCGCACAACTTAACCCCAGATTCGCCTCAATGACGTCTCGATCGGCCTCATCGGTAACACCGTCTAAGTTAAAGCCATACCAACTCGACTGCCCGCCGTTGCCACTGGCCCAAAAAGCCCATTTATCAAGGTCTTTACCGTCAACTATCCGATCAAGATTGCCATCACCAAGACACCACCCTCCGACGCACAGACACCCGCCTGGGGGAACAATTGCAAGCAAATACTAAAGTCAATGATGGCACAGGGTGCGGGTGTCTCATATTGAATGCTGCGTCCAGAGTAACTAAAGTTTACCGAGCGCCGGGGGCTGAAAAGCACTACGGACACTTCACTCACAGAACACTCTCTCATTTCTTGGTGGTAGCCACGGCCGACCACACAACGCTGGTGAAGACGTTATATAGACGCAACAGAACAATTTGGCGCGTTAATTCGGCCAAACCACGTAGGCATCCCCCGGCTCCAAAGTCTGGGCAGGGGTTTTATCAACAGCAACGGGGCCCTCAATGGTGTGACGGAACAGAGGTGGTCTTGCTTCCGACCAGTGCGCTGCCATCAAACGCTCCAGCGCTGTTACTCGCCCAGGCAATTGAGCACTGAGATCTTGTTGCTCAGTAGGATCCTCGGCTAAGTTGTAGAGCCGTTTAATCTGCCGAGCAGATTCCACCTGCAACTTCCAATTACCTGCTCTCACCGCTCGATAACTGCCGCTGGACCAATACAGCGCATCTTCAGGGCGAGTCACTGCGCCAGTACCCTCTGCGGCAGCGAGCAGACTTACACCATCAATAATAAGATCGCTGGGCAGATCAGTTGCAGCGGCGGCCACCAGGGTGGGCATTACATCAATGTGGGCAACAGGTGTGTTGATCCGCTCACCACTAGGAATGCGTTGCGGCCAGCGCATAAATAAAGGCACCCGCAGTCCACCTTCGAAAAGGGTCAGCTTCCAGCCGCGATAAGGTGCGTTGATATCGTTAAGCCCCAAATAACCCGCGCCACCATTGTCCGACGAGAAGACGATAAGGGTATTGTCAGCAATACCTCGGCGTTCCAGCGCCGCCAATAGTCTGCCGACCGAGCGATCAAGGGCGCGAACCATAGCGGCATAGACCCGCAGCGAGTGAGGTTCAATGGCACCCACCGCCTCGTAATCTGCTCGAGTGGCCTGCAAGGGCGTGTGCACCCCCCAGTGCGCTAGGTAAAGGAAAAAGGGCTGGGCTGAGGGAGCATCAATGAAGCGAATGGCCTCATCCGTCCAGTAGTCCGTTAAATAACCGCCGGGTTCAAACCAATCACTGTTGTTAAAAGATGCGGCGTAGCGCATTCGCGCCCACAAAAACTCCCCGATGGCATCAAAGGGCACCCGTGCGTTGACCACATTGGGATCATCAACCGGTAGATAGAGCCCACTAGCCATTAGCAGACTGTTGTCAAAGCCCTGCGCTGTAGGTCTCGATTCGGGGCTTCTGCCCAAATGCCATTTACCAATGTGGCCCGTTCGATAACCTGCCAGCTGAAGTACTTCGGCAACGGTTATCTCGCTGGCTGGCAAACCTTGCTCCTCAAACCTAGGCTGCTGACTCGCCAACTCACCGTTGCGTTTCACGGGTGGCAATCCGAGCTCATCATTGTTTGAGAACAGCTCGATAATGCGCCCCATCCCGTCTGGCGTGGGGGTGAACTCAAACCCCGTGCGCGATGGATAACGACCCGTCATCAGCATTGCCCGCGAAGGCGCACAGGTTGCCGTACCCGAGTAGGCCTGCTCAAACATCACACCTTCGCTCGCCAAACGATCGATATTTGGGGTGGGTACTCTACCCCCTGCCACGCCACCACCGAAGGTCGATAGGTCGTTGATGCCAAGGTCATCGACTAAAATGAATAAAATATTGGGGCGTTCAGCGGACTGACTCTGCGTGTGCGGGGCTCCTTTGGCGCTCTGCCAATCAATAGCGCGATTAACGTCAATAATCGGCTGATTCGAATAAGATAAAATCAACAATATCAGCTGCTTATAGTTTAAAGTTAATAGGCCACTTAAGACTACAACCGCAGCCAATATCGGCAGTAATCGTCGTGTTAAACCCGTCATTGTTCAGCCCTGCCGGCGCTAGAGCGGTGCGCCATGATGCGCCGTCTCATCAGAAAAATAGAGAGCGCCACAACCATAAAGGCAATAGCCACTGCCTGCTTGCCGTAAAAATGCCACTGCCGGCGTAACACGTTGTCCGTAATGGCCTCGTAAACCTGATACCCCTCCGGCAGGGGCAGTACACCCACTGCCTGGGCATAAGCTTCATAAAGCTGCATCAATTCAGCCTTTAGGTCTGGCCGTATCTGAGAGAGATCTTGCGTCTCGCCAGGATCATCAATGATATTGAACAAACGCCACTGACCATCACCGTGTGGCGCCAAAGCCCGCACCAACTTAAAGGCATCTCGATAGAGCGCTATCTGTCCCGAGGTTTCGGTTGCCCAACTATCATTGGCCAATCGAATGGTCGTTGGATTAGGCTGCAACAGGGGCAATAAAGAACGACCACGTATCCCCAGCCGGTCATCGGTTGACTCGGTGGTTGCAATAGGCTCCGATAAATCTCGGTCTTCACCGTCAACCATCGCTAATAATGTCGGTGCAATATCGGCCACGGCACTGAAACCGTTCACTCGTCTGGCTTCCGGTAAACCAGCGCCGGCCATAATCAGCGGCACTCGGACACCGCCCTCACCGCTGTGGAACTTAAAAAGATTGAGGGGACCTGCCGCACCCTGCGCCCATTCAGGGCCAATGGCCACGTAACTATCGCGCTCGCCCAAGGTTTCTAAGTTATTGTTGTAGCCCTGCCACTGTAACCAGGGACGGATCACCGTATTCCAAGGGTCACCGCCAGCAGGACCGTTATCGGCGGTCACTACAAAAAGTGTATTGGCCAACTCACCTGTGCGTTCCAAATGGGTCACTAAACGCCCCAATTGTGCATCCATGGCCGTCAACATCCCCGCATTCACAGCCATACTTGCCTGCGCGGTTAAACGCTCTTGTTCCGTAAGACTCTCCCAGCGCCGAAGCGTGCTGGGCCAACTGCTAAGGGCCGCATCATTCGGAATAAGCCCCATTGCTTTGGCTCGCTGCCAACGGCGCCAGCGCAGCTGCTCCCATCCGTCGGCATACACCGCCTGATAAGGCTCGCTATATGCTTTGGGCGCTGCCACCGGTATGTGTAGCGCCAAAAAGCCCACATAAGCAAAAAAGGGTTCTGAGCGCGTCTCATCCGACGATAGATAGCCCAGCATTTGATCGATAATGAAGCGTGACGAGTAAAAATCCTCCGGCAGCTCAGCCGGTTCGCGGCCATCAAACCAGGGTGCCGAACGGTAGTATGGTAGATAGGAACGTTGTCGCCAGTGATCAGCACCGGAAGCATCAAGGGCAAAAGCTCGATCAAACCCACGATCGACGGGCAGCTGCCCGGGCCCCTGTCCCAAGTGCCATTTACCCGACAAGTAGGTGCGATAACCACGTTCCCGTAACAACTCGGCAATGGTGGGAACATCTTGGGGAATTGCCATGGTGTAGCCAGGTTGGTTGCGGTGCTCGGCCGGGAGCACTTCCCGAATGGTACCCACCCCTGCAAGGTGGTGATCAACACCCGTCAGCAGCGCGGCGCGCGATGGTGCACAAAACGGTGTCGTATGGTGCTGTGTAAACATCACACCACGCGCGGCAAGCGCATCAATGGTTGGTGTATCAGCCTCGCCACCGTAGCTTCCAAAATCCATCCAGGCAGCATCATCGACGACCACCAGCACAATGTTCGGGCGGGCGCCTGCCAAGGCTGTGTGCGCCAGCAATGAAAGCAACACTGCACCGCTGATACTTAAAAAGCCACTGACGCGCAACTTCCCAGTTGGCACCGAGTTTTTAACGTTTTCCATGTCACCTATTCCCAGAACTATTGTTGTTATGCTGGCCCGCGGGCCTGGCGACTGGCAGTCACAGAGCACATTAGGCATAGTGAACCCCCTCGTCAAACGCTGTTTTGGCATTGGCCGTTGGTTAACGAGAGCTATGCATGTCGATACCCCATCTTAGCGATGTCGCGCCCCTGAGCATCGACTTTGCCTCTAAATCAGACTACGAAGAGCAGCTAAAAAGACTGCAAACTCGGCTACTGCATGTGCAACAAGCGTTGTTTCATCTCGGTGAGCGAGCAGTTCTCGTCTTCGAAGGGACCGATGCTAGCGGCAAAGGTGGTGTCATTCGCCGGGCCACCGCTTTACTCGACCCTCGAGGCTACCGGGTTCATGCCATTGGGGCGCCCAGCCCGGAGGAGCAAGGTCGTCACTATTTATGGCGCTTCTTTCGCCACCTACCACCGCCGGGGCGAATCGCGCTATTCGATCGAAGCTGGTACGGCCGAGTGCTCGTAGAGCGCGTTGAGGGGTTTGCCAGTGAGGGCGCCTGGCAGCGTGCCTACCGGGAAATAACGGAATTTGAACGCTGGCTCACCGACGATGGTATCAAGCTCATCAAAATCTACCTGAATATTGATCAGGAAGAGCAAAACAAACGTTTTGCCGAGCGGCTCAGTAATCCCCATAAATACTGGAAGCTGACGGAAGAAGACATTCGTAATCGTCGTCATTGGGACGCGTACGTGGAAGCCACCAATGACATGTTCGCACAAACCCACCGACCCAATGCCCCGTGGCATGTGTTCGATGCACGCCACAAATGGCGTACGCGTATTGCAGTGCTCACACTCCTGACGGAGTCGCTTGCCGAGGGTTTAGAGGTGGAGCCGCCCACCATCGACGCACAATTGCTGCATGAGGCTCGGGAGGCACTCGGCGTTAAACTCACCACCAAGCTATCCGTTTCCGATAGCAAACCATCATAATCGTATGCTAGAGATGTCCGCAGCGCTTCATAACTGAACAGGAGGTTTTTTGTGAGTGAACAACAGCAATACACGCCACCCAAAGTCTGGCATTGGGACAGTGAAAACGGTGGCCGCTTCGCCAATATCAATCGACCCACTGCTGGCGCACAGTTCGAGCGTGAATTGCCCCGAGGCGAGCACCCTTTGCAGCTGTATTCGGTAGCGACGCCCAACGGCGTCAAAGTCACTGTGATGCTTGAAGAACTGCTCGAGCTCGGTATCAGTGGCGCCGAGTATGACGCTTGGCTCGTTAATATTCTCGAAGGTGATCAATTTAGCTCTGGCTTTGTGGCAGCGAACCCCAATTCAAAAATCCCTGCACTCGTCGATCACAGCGGAGCAACACCTCAGCGAGTCTTTGAATCGGGGGCTATTTTGCTCCACCTGGCCCAACGCTTTAATCAGTTCTTGCCCGAAGATCCGGCAGAGCGCACCGAGGCACTGAACTGGTTATTCTGGCTCCAAGGGGCGGCGCCGTATCTGGGTGGTGGATTTGGGCATTTCTACGCCTATGCCCCCACCAAAATGGCCTACCCTATCGATCGCTTCACCATGGAAGTAAAGCGTCAACTGGATCTTTTGGATAAGCGCCTGGCTGATAACCGCTTCCTGTCAGGCAACAATTACAGCATTGCTGACATTGCCACTTGGCCCTGGTATGGCGCACTCGCTCGAGGCCTGCTCTATGATGCAGGGGAATTCCTCGACGTTGGCAGTTATCAACATTTGCAACGCTGGACCCAAGAGATTGCCGAGAGACCTGCGGCAAAACGAGGGCGTCTAGTCAACCGAACATGGGGTGACAGCGACAAACAACTGCGCGAGCGGCATCACAGTAGCGACTTCGACAGGATACCGTGGCAGGGTTAATACGCATTGGCCGCCACAGCTTGCCCTCTGTTCATAAAGCGCTACACTGCGCACCGCAACGGCGGGCCCCTAAAACCATCGAATACAACATCCAATAAAATTCGCCACGCCACCAACCTATTCGCTCCTCAAGAGGACCTGAGCCATGACCGATTTGGATCAGCTGGCAAGTGCAACCCTTATGCATGATGACAACAAAGCGTTGCTAGCACGCATGCTCGAGACTGCCTTGCAACAACCCCTCGTGCCTATGGAACCCGCACCGGCGAAGGAGTACATGGAGCAGGTCGCGGCGCGCACTGCGCGCGATGACAATGTGGATGTACGCTTATTTCAAATGATCCAGTTAAAAAGTAGCGAGCACACCTACGTTATGCGAATTGGTTTGTTTACCGACAATCGCGCCATTGGCCTCGACATTATGGATGCCGAAAACGGTCAGTTCTTTATCCCAGAGTCTTGTCCCGTGTGCCAACTCGCGGCCATCACCGTGAACTAAACCCCATTGAACGAACGCATTGCTTACGCGACGCTGGTAGGGCTGGTTGCCTACGCAGCGGTAGCCACTGACTTATACCTTCCCGCACTTCCCGCCATCGTTGCTGAATTTGGGGCCACGGAGGCCGAGGGCCAGATAACACTCAGCCTTTTCATGATGGGCATGGCCGCTGGCCAGTTGATCTTTGGCCCGCTGTCGGACTACTACGGCCGACTGCCCGTCGTGGTCGTTGGCACGTTGCTATTTATAGCCACGTCAGTGGCCTGTGCCCTGACCACCAGCATGGAACTGATGTGGTTTGCTCGTCTGCTACAAGGTTTAGCCGCTGCCAGCGGCCCTGTGATTGCACGCGCCATTGTCAGAGATCGCTATCAAGGCAATCGAGCGGCCCAAGTAATGTCGATGCTCGGTGCGGCAATGGCGGTGGTACCGCTCATTGCACCAACCATTGGTTCATGGCTGTTGGTGTTCGCCAATTGGCGGGCGACCTATTTGGCTCTGGCAGTATTTGGCATTCTGGTGCTAATCGGCCTACGCCAGTTTCAAGAGTCGGCGCCCGCCATTGGGCAGGGCAACATCGGTATTCTTCGGGTGCTGGGGTTGTTCGGCACCTGCCTGCGTAATCCACGCTTCATTGGCTATCAAATCTGCGGAACCGCCAGTTACGCATCCATACTGGCGTATTTATCCACCGTTTCATTTTTCATGATCGATGTGTTCGCATTGCCCTCTGAGTACTTTGGTTATGCCTTCGCGATATCCGTGGCTGGTTTCATGGTCGGTGCCCTGCTCTGCTCGCGCTTGGTGATGCATATCGGCATGGACAATACCCTGGCTTTAGGTATGGCTCTGACCTTCGCCGCGGCACTCGGTCAATGGTTATTCGCCACAACCGAGACACTGCACACAATAGCGCTGGCAGCATGCTCATTCACCGTATTTTTTGGTATTGGACTAACATCTGCCAATGCCGCTATGGGTGCCGTGTCGCTGTTTCCAAAAGTGGCCGGTGCAGCATCAGCGGTATTTGGATTCGTGCACGCTGTCACTGCGGCGGCGGCTGGGTTTATTGCAGGGCAACTGTACGACGGTACCTTGGTGCCCACCACCACCATCATGCTGGCCGCCGGTACTATCGGTTTGTTGGGTATTCCCCTCTCTAAAGGCTTGTTCGGGGGCAACGAGGGATCCTGAATTCTCCATAGGTTGCGCATTCGACAGCGGGTAGAGCCAAGGTCCAAATCGTCACATACTATTGCCAGTGTTTTCAGCAACCTGTGGAGTGCTGCGTGCATCAGATCAACAAAGACATGGAGGTGCTGACCCAGGCCATTGTTCGCTACGCCGTTGAGCGAGTACGCATGGATCCACCGACTCTCGACGCGCCCTGTACCGAGCAAGAGCTCACAGCCATGGCTGGGCAAACGATTACTCAAGATGGCATTGGGGGTCTTGAAGCGCTTCGGCTATTTACCGATGTTTTAGCACCGGCCTGTATTTCTGTGGATCATCCTCGGCTGTTGGCCTTCGTGCCCGCCGCTCCCACTGAGGCGGCGACGCTGTTTGATTTGGTGGTAGGTGCATCGAGTATTTATGGTGGCACGTGGCTAGAGGGCGCAGGTGCGGTCTATGCCGAGAATCAAGCCTTGCGATGGATCGCTGATATCGCCGGGTTCTCAGCCAACGCCGGTGGTGTCTTTGTGAGTGGCGGTACCGCAGGCAACCTGTCTGCCCTAGTAGCCGCTCGGCACGAATGGCGCCGGCTCAATGACGATAAACGACAGGTTCGAGGCCTCATTATCTCCTCGCGCGGGGCCCATGCCTCGGTCAAACAAGCCGCCATGGTAATGGACGTCGACCTCATTGAAGTCGGCGGGCATCGTCTTTTGGGCGACGACGTGGCGGCAGCTATCGCCGAACTATCGGCCGGGGATCGCGAACGGCTATTTGCGGTGGCGTGTACCATGGGAACCACCAATCTTGGCATCATCGATGATCTGCGAGGCATTGCCGATCAGTGTGAAGCAGCGAACCTCTGGATGCACGTCGATGGTGCCTATGGCGGCGCCGGCCTCGCTGCACCCTCGGTGCGCGACGACTTCATTGGTATAGAGCGTGCCGATAGCTTTATTGTAGATCCCCACAAGTGGCTATTCGCACCGTTTGACTGCTGCGCCCTGATTTATCGGGATCCAGCTACCGGGCGACGTGCACATCGCCAACATGGGGATTACCTAGAGGTGCTCTACGATGGCATTTGGAATCCCTCGGATTACGCACACCATCTCTCGCGCCGGGCACGAGGTTTACCGCTCTGGTTCAGCTTGGCAACCCACGGTACCCAAGCGTATGCCGATGCGGTAGAACAAACCATCGCGGTGGCGAAACAGACGGCCGCACTGATTGAGCAACACCCACGCTTGGAACTGGTTGTCGAGCAACACCTTTCAATTTGTGTCTTTCGCCGTCTTGGTTGGAATAGCGACGACTACTCGACATGGAGCGATCGCCTGTTCAAGGAAGGAACGGCCTTCGTGACCCCCACCAAACATGAGGGTGAAACCGTGTTGCGTTTTTGTATCGTCAACCCACGCACAACCATTGACGACATCAAGCTGATTCTCGACACTTTGTGACCATGACTGACAGTCTCCCCTATCGCTGGGATTTACTTCTGCGCTATCGCTTTATCGAGGTGATTGCGCTGTGGGAGGGCCGTCTAACCACTCGTCACCTCGTTGAAACCTTCGGTATCGGGCGCCAACAGGCAAGCAAGGACATCAATACCTACAACCGTAGCGTAGGCCCCGGCAATCTCACCTATAACAAATTCTTGAAGGGCTACGAGCCGTCCGATCGTTTTCAGCCCAAAGTGACACGTGGTTTATCTGATGAGTATCTGCAGCTACTGGCTAACCAGAGTGAATTGCATCGGACCTTCAGCTCAATAGCCCTCCCAACGGGACAAACCGAAGTGTTGCAGCCGCCGGCCAGACCCGTCGCCCACGAGGTGTTAAGACCGCTTCTGCGGGCTGCCAGGGAACAAGCTCGGATCGAAGTTGACTATGTGTCGCTCAATAATCCAGACCGCGAAGGTCGTATCATTGCGCCCCATACCCTCGTATGGACAGGCCTCAGGTGGCATGTTCGCGGTTGGTGTGAGAAGAATCGTGACTTTCGGGATTTTGTGTTAAGTCGTTTCAGGGGCGTACCCGAAATTTTAGGACCTGCCAGTCAGTTCCGTCACAATGATACCGACTGGAATCATATTATCACCCTGGTGCTGAAACCCGACCCTCGCTTGACCCCCGCACAGCAAGAGGTGGTTGCCATCGATTACGGCATGTCAGAGGGCTATTTAGCCATCGACCTTCGGGCGCGCTTACTGAGCTATCTGCTGAAGCTACTGAACATCCCCAGTGGCGAATTATTAGATGACCCCAAAGCCCAGCAGATCATCATTGCAAACCGCTCAGAGGTGGCAGCCTGGTTGCTGCCCTAGGGGCTGGAAATCATCGGCCCAATGGGGCTAAGAGTGAGATGCATCACAACCTTCCATCGATTTCGTGAGCCAATGCACAGATCAGTACACCGAACCTGAATGCCTCCTGCGACCCTTTTAATGTGTGCCCATACCCCATCGGTACAGGTCAGCAGGAGAGAGCACAATGAACATTCATACAGGATTCGATTCCCACAAAATAGCGCCACTTAACGCAGATCACACACAGCAGCACTACGATAAAGCCCTGCGCACCCTTAATTTTGAACAAGTGTGCAGCCTGAGGGTTCAAGAGAGCTTAGGCTGGGGACTGGCCTTCATCCGTCGTCCCATGTTTCAACAGCCAGTGGCCGTTATCGTCAAGGACGATTGTTATCGGGTGATTACTGCAGAAGGTGAGCTGAAGCCCTTACACAGCATCCGTGGTGATTACCTGTTCTGAGAAACGGTAAGGTCGTGTAATTTCACCAGCGCCACCCCTGCGACCACGCCGATGACCCCACCCACCAGGGTGGGCAACAGGGCAGCCCAAGGCCCCAAGGTGTCAGCCAAGGCCTCGATACCGTGGGCTGCCTCAGGCCATGCATGCAGAAGAATACCGCCACCCACCAGAAACATGGCGCCAGTTCCCACCACCGATAAGGTACGCATCAAACGCGGCGCGAAAGCGAGTAGGCCTCGACCGGTCGCCCGAATAAAGCGGCCCCAAATGCCCTCATGGTTTTGGCCCTGTAACACTATACCCAAGTCGTCAATCTTAACGATGCCTGCGACTAAACTGTACACGCCAATGGTCATTAAGCTGGCGATTCCCGCTAGAACAATCAACTGAATCAGTAAGCTTTGTCCGTCAACCACGCCCAAGGTCAACACAATAATTTCCGCCGACAAAATGAAGTCGGTGCGAATGGCGCCACGTATTTTGTCGCGCTCGAGACTCTCCATATCCGTGTCAGGTTTCGCAAGGGCGGTGAGAACATGGGCGCGCTGGGAGGAATCGGTGTGTTGATCGCTGTGTAACAGCTTTTCGGCCCCCTCGAAACACAGATATAAACCACCGCAGACCAGTAGCGGCGTAATGAGCCAGGGAAGCCACAAAGAGATCAATAGCGCCACAGGCACAAGTATCAATTTATTAAGTGCAGAGCCTTTCGCTACGCCCCACACGACCGCGAGTTCACGCTCGGGCCGAACACCTAATACTTTTTCTGCATTCACCGCCAAGTCATCGCCCAAAACGCCGGCTGTCTTCTTGGCAGCTACGTGTGTCATCGCTGACACATCATCCATTAGGGCAGCCATATCATCGAGTAGCGCCAGTAGTGTCGCGACGGCCATTGACTACCCTACCCTCTCCGACGACGCATGGAGGGTTGGCGCATGGTTGATTTGGGAATACGCGGTAATTTACCCGTTGCAAGGTAGCGATGGATGGTCTCTTGTGAACGAATAGTCGCCGCGCGCTTAGCTACAACCGGTAACGAGTTCGTCTGCTCTGCGTCGAGTCGCCGCGCCTTAACATTGTCATACCACTGCTGGTCGAGCACCTGCTGCAGCATAATTTGTGCCTCATCATCGAGCACCGGACACAGCACCTCAACACGATAATCGATATTGCGAGTCATCAAATCTGCAGAGCCAATAAAGTACTCTGCATCGCCCCGGTTATGGAAAACATAGACCCGAGGGTGCTCAAGGTAGCGATCAACAATGCTAATGCCCTCGATATTGTCAGAAATGCCCTCAATGCCGGGCATCAAAGAACACATACCCCGTACGATGAGGCGCACCTCAACCCCCGCCTGACTCGCCTCATACAATTTCGCGGTCAACTGCCGATCCACAAGGTTATTGCATTTGAGTGTAATAGCCGCCCGATAACCGGCGCGGGCATGCTGAATTTCACGTTCAATACGATCAATAAGTCCTGGACGTGAACTATGGGGTGACACCAGCAAGCGTTGGTATTCTGGACGTCGATAAGTGTACTTCAGGAAATCAAACACCTTGGCAACGTCGGCGCCGATAGTTTGATCGAAGGTAATCAACGAAAAATCGGTGTATAACCTGGCGGTTTTCTCATTGAAATTTCCGGTGCCAATATGGCTGTAGTAGCGCAGATCGCCCTGCTCTAAACGCTCAATCAAGAACAGCTTGCTGTGCACTTTGAGCCCCGGAATACCAAAAATGACTTCAATACCCGAATCGGTGAGGCGTTGAGCCCAGTGAATATTCGCTTGCTCATCGAAACGGGCCGCCAACTCCACGACAACCATCACCCGCTTACCATTGTTCTTGGCATTGATCAGCGCATCGACAACCCGTGAGTTTTTGGCCACTCGATACAAGCAAATTTTAATGCCCAAAACATCCGGATCGAGTGCCGCCGTTTTCAGTACATCGACGATGTAGTCAAAGGGATGGTAAGGGAAGTAAAGAAAAACATCCTTCTCGCGAATATTCGCGAATAAACTCGTCTCGTCTTCAAGGCGATCAATGCGAATCGGTGGCAGTGGCTTAAATTCCAAATACTTTGGACCGGCATTTGGGAAGTCAATGAAATCCTTCGAGTTATGGTAGCGCCCACCGCCAATCATGCTGTCGTATTTGCCAAAGCCAAATCGCTTTCGAAGATAGGTAAGCAAACGCTCGGGCATGTCTTCGTCGTATACGAAACGCACTGCATCGGCACGCTGGCGCTGTTTCAAACTGCTGGTCATGCGCTCGATAAGGCTCTCGTTAATACCCATATCGATTTCTAATTCGGCATCGCGAGAGAACTTAAAGCAGTACGCAGAGATCGATACAATATCGAAAACGCCACGGAACACACGGGGTAGACAGGCGCGAATAATATTGTCGAGAACGATAAACACTCGTCCTGCGTGGCCTTGCCTGCGCGGTATCTCTATAAACCGACCCAATCGATCTGTGGGTACCTCAAGCACTACAAATTGAGGTCCGTTGGCGGTCTCCATATCGACAGCCAAATAGAGGGATTCATCGGTTAAATGGGGAATAGCCAGCTGATCGCGCAGCAAGATGGGTTCTAGCTCTGGTAACACCTTGTCGTCGAAAAATGACTCGATAAAAGCCCGCTGACCGGCATCGAGTTGCGCCTCATTAATAAGATAAATGCCGCGCTTACCCAGCTGCTTTAGCAAGGCCGCGTAGACCTCTTCAAATTCATCCTGCAGCGCGAGCACTCGAGTTTGTATTGACGACAGTAGCTCTTTTGCCTTTTGCCGCTTAGTGCCCGATGACACTGATATCAGCCGGCGCACCTCGGCCACGCGTACTCGAAAGAACTCATCCAGATTGCTCGAAAAGATACCCAAGTAGCGAACACGCTGAATGAGTGGTACTTCCGGGTCGCGCGCTTCCTGCAAAACACGGGCGTTAAACGACAACCAGCTCAACTCACGGGCGAAAAAATGTGACTCCTCGAGGTCAGCGAGGCGTCTATCAATTGCATTTAACTCGACCATGGGACTCCGGTCATAACCGCAATAGCGGCGAAAATTGGGAAAGCTTAAGGCTTCAACGTGAGAGTATCTGTGCGCAGCAAACCCAAGGCAGCCTCAGCGGTATTACCCAGCACCTGCGCTTTAACACCTTTTCGACCCACGGTGCCCATGATCACGAGTTGAGTATTTAACCGGCTGGCCTCGGAGACGATGGTTTTCCCCACCGGACCACGTTTAAAGATAAAGGCCGATGCCGGTAATCCGGTCTGCTCTGCGAAGTCAACAAGCTCGGGCTCTAAGGCTTTTTGCTGCTCTTCGGCCCACGTGCGCGGATCGATAAGATCGAGTTCGGCAAGTACTGCGGGCACATCAATCACACACAACACTTTAAGATCAGCGCTTAGCATTTCCGCGTAGTGACGAGCGGTTAGCACGACATCGATATTCAGCTTTCGTTTCACTTTGCTCGATGTTCCCAGATCTACCGTCGCCATCACGGTAGAGCCACGCTTCCATCGTTTCTTACTCACGAGCATCACCGGAACCGGGCACTCTCTCAATAGATGCCAATCGGTGGAGGTATGCCCAAAACTTTCAGATTTGTGGCGACTCTTCACCACCACATCAACGTCTTTGGCAGCGCGTTTGATGATCCAGTCATGGATATTCTCAGCCCACACCACCTGAATACGAATACCGTGCTTATCACCGGCGATCGACGCCACACGCGCCTCTAGGGAGGCTTTGCGCTCGCCAAGCAGTTGTTTTTTGATATTGGCGGCGGTGTCCGTATCGACATTCAGTCTTTTCAGATCCGTGTAGGTGAAGGCAACCACTTCCGGCTCAAGATCCATTTCGTCAGCCAGCGCCAAACCACGAGCGGTGGCTGCGCACTTGTCTTCAATATCGGCGACGATCAATAGCTTGCTCATGGGAATCTCCAATTAAATGGTAACCGCAGTATAAAGTCAGAGCGTGGGGCACGCACGGGAATTCCATATTTCACGACTAAGAGCCATCGTGTCGTTGCATAAATTCTATTGCCATTTCGGCGCAGGCTGACGGTGCTTCCAACGGCACCAAATGACCACCGGCGACAACCCGTAAATCCAATGTCGGCATCGCTTGCTGCCACGCTGTTAGTGTCGCAGGCGTCAATACATCACTGTCTTGGCCTGCTATGCCCATCATAGGGCGTTGAAAACGGCGTAATCGCGAGAGCATGAATGGCGCCGATCGATAAACACAGGCCTCCCAAGCACCACTCCAACGCAGCGAGACACCACCGTCGTCTGTGGCAGCATGACCTGCGTTGACGTAATGCCACAAAACATCATCATCAATAGCCTTGAAAGGCCGTTTAGCGCGATAAAAGTCAAAAGCGGATTGATGGCTATCAAATCTATGGGGACGGTTGAGGGCTCGGCGAGTAATCGCCATCTCGCGGCGCAATAAACGCATCAGCACAGCGCCCGCTAATAAAACCGAGCGAGGCATCAGTACCGGATCGAGGGCAATTACACCCTTGAAAAAACGAGGGGCTTGCAGCGTTGCCAGCATGCCGGTAATTGCGCCCATCGAATGACCCACGAGCCAAACGGGGCCCGCCTTTGAGCGATTTAAGGTGTTAATCAAATCCTCAGCATAGACCTGCCATGGTAGAAATCGAGGTGTGGGTGTCGGCTGCCAGAGCGGGCGATGCTCCACGGTCAAAACCTGTCCATAGTCACCAAGCTGCTCGAGTAATCGCTGATAACTACCTGGGGGATAACCATTGGCGTGAGCAAAGAGGATTTGAGGACACCCATCAATCGTCGACCCATCCACGACGGAGCCTTGTCTATCCATTAATTGTTGCATCAACGCTGTATCCTGGCGGCGAGGTACGACGCGCCAACCATGGCGCCCATCGATAGTGTAGGCAAGATTGGCGCTTTACCCCAGCACCAAAACCAAAAAGGGCGGCAAAAGCCGCCCTGTCGGTGAGATCCTGCTGACTGAATTGCTACGGGCCTGGGCCTAAAGCTTGGAAAACTCCCGGTTCAGGTCGTAGCGACGGGACGTCACATAGCGCTCCATCGTCTCAACCCGCTGCAACGCGGCATCGAGCCGGGCACGCGCTTTGCGCAACCGCTCAGACGGCGCTTCAGAGTAGGTGAACACCTTACGCTTTTTGTAGGTATGCGCGTTCTCGTCGTACTCCATTGCCACCTCGTACTGTGTGGCGGCGTCATCCCACCGGGTCGGCTTTGGTGCCAAAAAAAACCATCCCGCCAAATAGGCCCAAAACGCGATGGATCCGGTGAAAATCAGCAGCGCCAGCGCACCCAGACGCACAATCCACGTAGCAACATCCCAGTGATCGGCAAGGCCCGCGCAGACACCACCTAACCACCCGCGAGAGCGATTGCGGTACAAACCCATACCCCAGCCGCGACGCTTACGATCGCGCAAGCTCTGTCCATCGTCATCATCAAAACGGTTACCCATGGTTCACTCCTTGTGATCATTCTGTTTGCGCCAACTGGGGTGGTCGGCATCCAAAATCGACTCGAGCGTGGCAATGCGATCCGTCAACTTATCGACGGTTGCCAGCATGCCATCGAGATTGCTTCGATCCTCATCACTCAAGCTGCGACTGGATCGGTTCAAACTGCGGTAATGCATGACGATCCAAGTTGGCGCCACGATGACCATAAATAGCACCGTAGGCACAAACAACATTTCCAGTGGATCCATTAATTCCTTCCTCGTTTAGCGTCGTAAGGTCATTGGCCTCGAGTGACTCTGAGCGCCCCAAGGTGATGAGTGTAAATGGCCGTCCATGGCCTTTCATCCATCCCTGGCGTTGACTCAACTCTCGGCTTTGGGCTCGCCACGACTATTCATTGATGCCTTGAGACGCTCTAGTTCGTCGGATAGCCATTCATCTTCCTGCAACGCATCAATTTCAGCGGCCAATCCACCATCGCGACCCAAGTCCATTGACTCGAGCTCACCTTCCATGTTGTCCATCCTGCGCTCGAATTGATCGAACTTGTTGAACGCATCGTCCAATGCCGACCGATGAATCTGGCGCTTCGCAGCCATGCGTGATTGCACTGTCTTAGAACGCATCAGCAGCGCTTTTTGCTTGGCTTTTGCGTCCGATAATTTCTGTTGTAACTGTCCAATCTCTTCATCGAGCTGAGCAATGTGCTCGTCCGCTGCCTCCAGCTCGGTGCTCACCGCTTGCAGCTCATCCTCTACCGCACGCTTCTCCTGCAATGCCGCGCGCGCCAAATCCTCGCGGCCCTTGCTAATAGCAAGCTTAGCTTTTTCTTCCCAAGCTTGTGCCTCGTCAGCGATACGTTGCTGACGGCGAGCTGCTGTCTTGCGATCTGCCATGATGCGCGCAGACGAGCTGCGCACTTCTACCAGCGTGTCCTCCATTTCCTGAATAATCAGGCGAATCATTTTCTCGGGTTCTTCAGCACTATCGAGCAGTGCATTGATGTTCGAGTTAATGATGTCTGACATGCGAGAAAAAATACCCATGGTGTCTCTCCTTAATTAATGTGAGGTGCCGGAGCGTCCGGGGTTAACAGCCAACCAACCCAACCAGTAGGTCAATTCAATGGCCCCCGCCACTATCACAAATGCCGCAACCGCAACCGCAATGCCTGCCAGCGCAGCCAGCAGGCTGCACCCCAACATGACAACGGTGTAGACCGCAAACCGCTCATCAATAACGTCCATTGTTTAACTCCTATCGTCCATGAAGGATGGGCGTCCATGCCCTGGGGAAACCGGCCGCTCCGGCACCCTCACTGATAATTCTTGCTAATGGTGTGCCAAAAAAATAAAACCACTAATAAACAACAACTTATTCTATTTTCATATCTATAGGCATTGCCAAGCCAACGCCATAAAGGTAAAAATCACCTTTCCTAAAACATAAAATAAACCACTTAAGGTAAAAAATGCGCCAGTCGCCTCAAAACATGATTGGTCAGTCGGCAGCACTAGCAGCGGCGCTCGATCACGTATCGTTACTGGCCCAAATCGATCGCCCCATCCTTATCATCGGAGAACGCGGCACCGGCAAAGAATTGGCCGCAGAGCGTGCGCACTACTTATCGCCTCGGTGGTCGGGCCCATTGATGAAGGTGAACTGCGGAGCAGTCGCCGAGACGCTGCTAGAGAGTGAGCTTTTTGGCCATGAAGCCGGTGCATTTACCGGCGCCACCCGCCAGCACATTGGGCGTTTCGAGCGAGCTGACGGCGGCTCTCTGTTCCTCGATGAACTGGGTACAATGTCTCTGCAGCTACAAGAAAAGCTGTTGAGGCTCATCGAGTATGGTGAATTTGAGCGGCTCGGCGGACAGAAAACCTTGCGCGTCGATGTGCGCGTGATCGGTGCCACAAATGCCAATCTCCCCGTGCTCGCTGATGCCGGTCAATTTCGCTGGGATCTATTAGATCGACTGAGCTTCGATGTTGTCCGCCTACCCCCACTGCGGGAGCGATTAGAGGACGTAGAGGAATTGGCCAGCCATTTTGCCGTAAAGCTCTGTGCCGAACTCGGCTGGTCCGTATTCCCCGGCTTCAGCACCAAGGCCATGATGCAACTGCAAAGCCATCAATGGCCGGGTAATGTTCGGGAGCTCAAGAATGCCGTCGAGCGATCGGTATTCCGATGGGGTCATCGACATGATCCGGTTGCACGCGTTTATTTAGACCCCTTTGGGCGAGAGGAGAGTAAACGCGACGCGGTGCCACTCCCTCAAGAAGAGACTAGTCATACCGTCACCGACTCCGAACTATCCGAATGGCCCATCGACCTTCGCGCCACGCTCAGTGCATTGGAGCGCCGTTATTTAAAGCAAGCACTGGATGCGGCCGATGGCCATCAAAAAGTGGCAGCATCAAAATTGGGCCTGAGTTACGATCAGTTGCGCAACACGCTACGTAAATATGGCCTACACACTCGCCCGAAACGCCAACCCTAAACCTGCGCCGATAAGAGGTTGCTATGACACTGTTTCTCGATGATCCCCAGCTTTTGAAAACACGCGCCTACATCAATGGTCACTGGTGTGATGCAGACAATGGCGAGACCCTGGAGATCTACAACCCCGCCAACGGCACCCCAATCGCCGAGGTTGCCAAGGTGGGTAGTGCCGAGACCCGCCGAGCCATTGAAGTTGCTGAACAGGCGCTGAGTCAGTGGCGGCAGGTGCCTGCAAAGCAACGCGCCAATCTCTTGCGTCGTTGGTTTGATCTTGTCATGGCGCACCAAGAGGACCTAGCGGTCATCATGACCTGTGAGCAGGGCAAGCCACTGGCAGAGTCTCGAGGTGAAATCGCCTACGGTGCCGCTTACATCGAGTGGTTTGCCGAGCAAGCCAAACGTATCGATGGCGATGTAATACCAGCACCCAGCGCCGACAAGCGCATTGTGTGCATCAAACAACCCGTGGGGGTGGTTGCAGCCATTACGCCCTGGAATTTCCCCAACGCCATGATTACCCGAAAAGTGGCGCCCGCATTGGCTGCAGGCTGTACAGTGGTTGTGAAACCTGCCAGTGAAACACCCCTCTCTGCCCTGGCCCTTGCTGAACTGGCCCACCGAGCCGGCATACCACCCGGGGTGGTGAATGTTGTGGTTGGCGCTTCTGCGGCGATTGGCAATGAACTCACTCGCCACCCGGCGGTACGCAAGCTCACGTTTACCGGCTCTACGCCAGTGGGTAAACAGTTGGAAGAAGCGTGTGCCGCAACCCTGAAAAAAACCTCCATGGAACTGGGCGGTAATGCACCGTTCATTGTGTTCGATGATGCCGATATCAATGCCGCAGTACAGGGCGCCATAATCTCAAAGTACCGAAATAGCGGCCAAACCTGTGTTTGTGCCAATCGATTTCTGGTGCAGGCCGATATCGCCGAGGAGTTCACCGCTCGCCTCGTGCAAGCAACGTCTCAACTTACCGTGGGTAATGGCCTACACGACGGCGTACAGCTCGGCCCTCTGGTGAACACAAAAGCGGTGAACGATGTGGATGATCTAGTGCAGCGATCCGTCAGTGCAGGGGCTCATCTCGCCCTTGGGGGACAACGCAGCGACCTAGGCCCCTGTTACTACCAGCCCACCATCCTCACTGGCGTGACCACCGATATGCCGGTATTTCGCACTGAAATCTTCGGCCCCGTAGCCCCTATCATCACGTTTAATGACGAAGCAGAGGCCATCAGACTTGCCAACGATACGGAATTTGGCCTGGCAAGTTACTTTTACACGCGGGATATCGGGCGAGTTTGGCGGGTTGCCGAGGCTCTCGAATACGGCATCGTCGGTATCAACGAGGGTATTATTTCCAATGAAATGGCACCCTTTGGTGGGGTCAAGGAATCGGGCTCAGGCCGTGAAGGCTCCAAGTACGGTATTGATGACTATCTCGAAATAAAATACATGCTAATGGGCGGGCTCGATCGTTAACGTCGCGCTAGTGTTGGCCGCTGCTCACCAGCTCTTGATAGACCGACAGGTTACCGGCAACCATCACATCGATACTGAATGCCTCGGCCATAAAGTGGCGCCCAGCGGCACCCATGGCTCGGGCTCTGTCGGGGTCTTGTAATACCTTGAGTATGGCGTCAGTGAGTGCTGTACTGACTCCCGGCTCAACGAGCCAGCCGGTTTCACCCTCTCGAATGGTCTCGGGGATGCCGCCCACGTGCGATGCCACAAGGGGCAGGCCCGATGAGGCAGCTTGAAGCAAAATGACACCCAAACCTTCGGCCAACGCAGGATGCACTAGCGCCTCTAGATTCGGTAACAGCGCAGGAAGATCGCCGAGGAAGCCTGTCATTGTCACACGCTCATTGAAGCCGCTATCGGCGATCGCCGTACGAATCTCTTGCTCCATAGGACCCTGCCCCATAATCAATACATGACAGCTGGGGTAAAGCTCAAATACCGGCGCCAGCGCTTCGAGTAATACATGGTGGCCCTTACGGCGAATCAGCTGCGCCGCCATACCCAGCACTAGCGCATCTTCTGGAAGATCAAATCGCGCCAAAAATCCAGAGCGATCGGGCGCTAGTTGGAAGCGATCGAAGTCCACTGCGCTGCGTACCGTCAACACCTTACTGGCGTTCACACCACAAGCTATCAGGACATCGCGAATACCTTCAGAGATAGCGATGACGCGATCAAACAAGCGGTATTTCAAGGGCACCAACCAACGGGGCTCGCGATTATCGACACGCCGGGATAGCACGCAGGGCAAACCCAGCGTCTTAGCGGCGAGCCCGCCCAAAACATCGGCGCCACGGCGAGAATGGCAGTGCACTACATCGACGCGATATTGACGCAAGACGCGCCGTAGTCGGGCCACAGCAGGAACATCTAGGTCGCCACCCATGGCCAGCTCCACAACATGGACACCCGCTGCTTTAGCAGGTGCCGCAATAGCGGCACCAAAGGGACAAATCAATATTGGGCACCAACCGCGCTGCGCCATGGCATCGATGAGATAGAGCACTTGCTGGGCACCGCCGTACAGATAACGTCCCGCCTCAATATGCGCAACAATCGGATACGTCGCAGCCTCGCGACTGGCACTCACGGTGCACCACGCTCAAGACGTTGCATCTCCTTGGCAAGGGTTTCCGGTGAACGGGTGTTGCGCGCAATCAATCGATAAACAGCGGGGACTAAATACAAGGTAAAGAGCGTCGCCAAACTCACACCAAATAACACCACCACACCCAGCACATTGCGACTGGCAGAGCCTGGCCCGGTCATCAACACCAGAGGCACCGCGCCGATTAAGGTCGACAATGTCGTCATGAGTACCGGTCGCAGTCGCAGACCCGATGCCTGTACGATAGCGTCATCAAAGGGCACTCCCTCGTCGCGCACCTGATTGATAAACTCGACGAGTAAAATACCGTTCTTCGTCGCAATCCCGATGAGCATCAACAGCCCAATCTGACTGAATAAGTTAAAGGTCTCGCCGGTGACTAGGAGCCCAATCAGCCCTCCCAATAGTGCTAACGGCACGGTAACCATAATGACGGCTGGGTGGATAAAGCTTTCGAACTGCGCTGCCATCACGAGAAACAGCACCAACAGCGCCAATCCCAAAGCAAAACTAATGTCGTTGCCCGATTGCTTATAGTCCTCTGACTGGCCCTTGTAAGCCACTTTAGCCACGGCAGGCAGCTCACGGGCCACGATCGCCTCGAGTGCTTCGAGGGCCTCCCCCAACGACACACCCTCGGCAGGACTGCCACTGATGGTCACGGCGCGCAGACGGTTATAGCGGTTGAGATCAGCGATGCCTGCGCGACTTTCTGTGGTCAACACATTGGATAAAGGCACCAACTGGCCGTTGATGCCACGTACTTGCACATTCTCGATATCCGAGGGCGTCATACGCTGATGATCCTCAAGCTGCACGATAACTGAGTACTCCTCGCCATCCGCAGAGAACGTCGTGACCTCTTGCTCTGTCATCAGCACCTGTAGGGCCTCTGCAACTTCGCGGGTGGATACCTCGAGGGCCGCGGCCCGGGTCGCGTCAATAGCAACATGTATCTGCTGTTGCGTCTCCTTCAAATCGGAAGTCAACATACCGAATAACCCCGTCTCTCGGGCCCGCAGCATTACCAGGTCTCGCCACTGGGCGAGCTGCTCATAATCTGGGCCCTGAAGCACAAATTGCACAGGGGTGTTGGGGCCGCGCTGACCAAGGCCTGCGGGCAAATACACCATTACCCGTACGCCAGGAATGCCCTGCCACGCTGCCAACACCTCGTTACGAAGCTCGAAGGTGCTGTAGTCACGGGCATGTTGGGGCACAGTCGATATGCGAAGAAATGCCTCGGTAGGTGCAGTGGCATTAAAAAACGGCGAGACGAAGAGCGCCCGTGTCAAGGTGCCCTCGTCGTAGTACTTGAGCACGGCGGGCTGAAGGCCCTCGATAATCGAGCGCATGCTGGCCATGTTCGTGCCCTCAGGTGCCATCACCCGCGCCATAACCGTGTCCTGATCCTCAATCGGGACATACTCCCGCTCCAGAGAATCACTCACCGGGACAATGGCAGCAATTGCTGCGACGATTAGCGGTAGCGCAATCCAAGATCGCGGCAACAGCCAACGTAAACTGGTTTCGTAGGCCGCGCGCACCGCTGCCATCAACGATGCCATGATAGTGGTCAATACACTGGGCCGCTTGGTCGCAGACAGCAACTGACTACACATCATGGGCACCAGTGATAACGCCATAATCGACGATACCACCACACCCGACGCAATGGTGGCCGCCAGCTCCACAAACAGCTTGGCCGTAGCGTCCTGTAAAAATAACACCGGGCTAAACACGGCCAATAACACCGCGGTAGTGGCAATAACCGCAAAGCCCACCTGCTGCGCACCGCGCGCAGCGGCTAATAGCGGCGCCTCCCCCTCTTCAATCCGCCGATAGATGTTTTCCAGCACAACAATCGCGTCATCGACCACCAAACCAATCGCCAAGACCATGGCCAACAGCGTGATCAGATTGATGGAATAACCCAAGGCTTGCAGAGCGATGAGCGCACCAAACAACGAAATAGGAATACATACCACCGGGATCAAGGTGGCTCTGAAGGTGCCCAGAAATAGCAAAATCACCAGTGCAACAAGGCCAATAGTTAATCCAATAGCAGAGTACACACCGTTGATCGCCGCGCGAATGAAGGCCGATGCATCCCCCGATGAAGCGATGCCCATACCCTCGGGGAGATCGGCACGTATGGCCTCTATCTCTCGGTTAACAGCGTCTAGGACTTCCACGGTATTGGCCGTTGACTGCTTAACGACACCCATCGACATACTGTCTTGGCCATTGGTTAGGAAAATGCGGCGCGTAGTCGAAGCCCCCTCCTCCACACGGGCCACTTCGCCCAACCGAATCAAATGGCCGTTGTCCGCCGACCTAATCACCAACTGCCTGAAATCATCGGCGCTGCGGTAACCCCGTGCCACGCGCACGGGAAACTCGCGTTCGACAGACTCCAATCGACCGGCGGGCAACTCCAGATTTTCCCGGCGCAACGCTGCAGTGATGTCGCTAACCGCAAGCCCCCGGGCACTGAGTTTTTCCCTATCGAGCCAAATGCGCATTGACCGTTGAGCACCGCCAAACAAATTCACCGTCGCTACGCCGGGCAGCACCGCAAAACGATCGACGATGTAACGTTCGGCGTAGTCGGTGATCTCCATCATCGACAAATTACTGGCCTCAAGGCTGATATAAACCAGCGGTGAAGCGGCGCTGTCGGCTTTGGTTACCTGTGGCCGCTCAGCTTCCTCGGGTAGACGACGCTAGGCCCTGGCGACACGATCGCGGACGTCATTAGCGGCGGCATCAATATCGCGGGTCAGTTGAAACTCGACGGTGATCGACGAGCGCCCATCGCTACTACTTGATCGAATGGAGCGAATCCCCTCGATGCCGCCAATCTCATCCTCAATGGGTTGGGTGATGCGCTTCTCGACAACATCTGCTGAGGCGCCCTCGTACTGGGTATTGACGGACACTTGAGGCGGCGCGATATCGGGGTACTCGCGGGTGGATAGCTGAGTAAATGCCATGATCCCGAAACTGACCAGCAACAGCGCAATCACCGACGCAAACACTGGCCGGCGTACCGAAACAACCGGCAGCATCATGGTGTGCGTGACTCCGCCTCGGTCTCTATTGTGTGACTTGCCAAAACCGTTACAGGCGATCCGGGACGCAGCAGCATTTGCCCTTTCACAACCACTTGCTCGCCCGCGGTTACGCCCTCCTCGACCACAATCAGCCCAGGCAACCGTCGGCCTAAGGCGATGGATCGCCGCTCTGCGCGCCCCCCGTCATCGACCACAAACACGGTGCTCCGGTCGCCGCTTTGAAGCAAAGCACTTTCGGGTATCACAACGCGCTCATGCAGACCGGCCGCTACCGAAACACTCATGAGCATGCCCGGGCGAAGTTTGAGGGTTTCGTTGGCTAGCAACACACGTACCTCAAAGGTCCGGGTAATGGGATCAATTCGGCTCCCGATGCGCTCGATCACCCCCGGAAACGGCATATCTGGCCAGGCCGCCGAGTGCGCATCCACCTCATCGCCAAGTGCTATCTGCGCATAGAACACCTCTGGCAAGGTGAAGTCGAGCTTAAGTGGTTGGACGGCATCGAGCTCGGCAATAACGCTACCTGGGGTCAGCAAGGCGCCCACACTGATTCGGCGAAAACCAATGATGCCGGTGAAGGGCGCGATAATAAGGCGGTCGGCGACCTGACTTTCGATAGCCGCAAGCCGAGCCGCAGTGGCGTCGACCCGAGCCTTCGCCACATCAATCTCTGCTGCGGTGGCAATATCTTTACCCAAATTTGCCAAGCGCGCGTATTGCAGCTCGGTCTCGCGTAAATTAGCGCGAGCTTCACCGAGCATAGCCAACTGCTCAGCACTCATAAGTTCAGCGAGCACCTGCCCCTGCTGCACTTGCTCGCCACCTTCAAAGTGCACAGCGCTGACCTGTTCCGTCACCTTGGCAGTAATGGTCACTGACTCACTACCAAACAGGGTACCGACAGCATTAACCTCGCGAGCCACATTGCGTCGAACCGCTTCAGCCACCTCAATGGGAACCGGTGCCTCTGCGCGGGCTTTGAGCGGAGCCTGTTTGCTATCGCACGCACCAATAATACCCAGTGCAAGCAGCAGCATGAGTGAGCTAGGAAATGACTTCAAGGGACGTCCAAGGGTTCGACTTAGGGGCCGCTATATTACGCTGGGCTTGCAAGCAGTTAAATAAGACCTTCGGCAGTGACGTAATCGAGCGTGGCATTGAGTGCTCGACCCAACTTATCGACGATCTCATCAACGTGGCTTTCGGTGATAATCAGCGGCGGGCACAGCGCCACACGATTGCCGCCCAAAGGCCGAATAATGAGCCCATTGTCCTCGGCGGCTTTAGCGCAGTACTGTCCGACTTTCATCCCCTCAAAGGCGCGCTTGCTCGGTTTATCTGCAACCAGCTCCAACGCACCGATCATAGCCATGGCCGACACGTCGCCCACCAGCGGGTGGTCAACAAAACGCTGCAGCTGCTGTTCCATATAACTACCCACCTTTGCGGCGTGCTCGAATACCCGGTCTCGGGCGTAAATATCCAGCACTTTGCTGGCGATCGCACAACCCAAAGGGTGGCCGCTGTAGGTATAGCCATGACCAAACACACCCAATTCCGCAGCGGGCCCTGAAATTGCGTCGGCAATCTCGCCAGATACGATAGCGGCTGATACGGGTACATAGGCCGACGATAGCGCTTTGGCACAGGCCATCATTTGGGGTTTCAGGTGATATCGATCGGCGCCAAACGCCGTACCCAGACGACCAAAGCCGCAAATAACCTCGTCATCCCACAGCATAATGCCGTAACGATCCAGCACGGCGGTGATGGCTTCGAAGTAACCCTCTGGAGGAATAATCACACCGCCAGCACCGTTAACCGGTTCGGCGATCATGGCGGCGATGGTATCGGGCCCTTCAGCTACAATGAGCGCCTCAAGCTCCCGTGCCCGTCTGGCAACAAAGTCGGCTTCGTTCTCACCGGGCTGTGCGCAGCGATAATAATAGGGCGCGCCTGTTCGCAACACACCGAGCGCTTCGAAAGGTAGTTGAAAATGGGCGTGGTTTGGCGCCAATCCCGTCAGCGAAGCGGACGCCAAGGTAACGCCGTGATACCCCTTTTCACGCGCAATAATTTTAGTGCGTTGCGGCTGTCCGCTGGCTTCAGCGTAGTAGCGTATGAGCTTCACCAAGGTATCGTTGGCGTCAGAGCCGGAATTACCCAGAAACACGCGAGCGTCATTCATGGGCACCATAGCGGCCAGTTTGTCAGCCAGCTCCATGGCCGCCGGGTGGGTCTTGCCCCCAAACATGTGTCCGAAGCTAAGCTCCCGCATTTGTCGAGTTGCCGCCTCGATAATCTCTTCGTTGCCATAGCCAAGTGCGGTGCACCACAGCCCTGCCATGCCCTCGAGATACTGCTTGCCGTTGTTATCGTAGATGTAAGGACCCTCGCCACGGGTGACCACCATAGCTTCAGTGGCGGCGGGGTTAGTAGAGGGGTAAAGCATGGCGGTCATGGTAAATATCCTGCAGTTGAGGGCGAATCCAGTTAAAACCCAAGGTAAGACGCTAGTAACCGAACGCTAGCTTGCTCGGCACATCAGGCCAAGTCCCCCACCAGGGGTAAATAAGAGTGCCCCATACCCACCAATGAATCCGTGGCCCTTCAGTGCGAAGTGACGCGCTCTTTGCCACAGCGCTGGCAGCGGTAACGCGTTATCAACTCGCCACGGCGCACGGCGAAAGGATCGGCTGCCACGACCTGCCACTTGTGATGGCCGTTTCGGCAAAGGCTGTTACCCGACGTAGGTTTAACTTTGCGGGCTTTAAATGGAAGGATGTCTGCCACTAGGACACTCGCTCTGTGCCCGTGTTTAAGCGCGCCCGAGCCACAGCATTGGCCCAACGACTTTTGCGAGCCGCACGCTTCGACCCAGACAGCGCTACTGCAAACTCTCGCTCCGATGCCCACACATCACTGATAGCTGCGGTTGACGACCACAATCCCACGCCCAGACCGGCCAAGAAACAAGCGCCGGCTACGGTGGTCTCCAAGACCTTGGGGCGAATGATTTTGCGACCCAAATAGTCGGCTTGCAGTTGCATCAATAAATTATTCGAGGCGGCGCCACCATCGACCCGCAGAGGCCGCAAGCGCTTACCAAGAGCCTGCTCCATAGCGACCAAAATATCGGCATTTTGTAGTGCCATCGCATCCAGTGTGGCCCGAGCAATGTGCCCGGGGCCACTGCCGCGAGTGAGGCCACACAGTAAACCCCGGGCATCGGGGTCCCAGTAGGGGGCGCCCAAGCCTGTCAGCGCCGGCACAAACTCAACGCCATCACTGTCGCTAACACTGCTGGCAAGCGACTCTATATCGGGCGCCGACTTGATGATACCGAGTTGATCCCGCAGCCATTGAACCGCAGCACCGCATACGAATGCACCACCCTCAAGGGCATAGGCAACACGGCCTTGTTGTCCCAATTGCCAACCTACCGTTGTCAGTAGACCCCGATCTGAGCGGAGCAAATGCTGGCCTGTGTTCATCAAAATAAAAGAGCCGGTGCCAAATGTGCATTTGGCATCGCCAGGTTTGAAACAGGCTTGCCCAAACAAGGCGGCCTGCTGATCGCCCGCCATACCAGCAATGGGAATGCCATCGGGCAGCCCTGGAATACCTTTGGTGTGACCCAAAATGGCACTGGATGGCACAATCTCGGGCAGGATATGTCGAGGCACCCCAAACAGTGCGAGCAAGTCATCGTCCCACGCCAGCCGCTCTAAATTCATCAGCGAGGTACGAGATCCATTGGATACATCGGTGGCGTGCACAGCACCACCCGTTAGGCGCCATAACAAAAACGCGTCGACGGTACCTGCAGCCACACGGCCTTGCTGGAGACGTCGCTCCATGCCGTGATGATTCGCCAGCATCCATGCGTACTTACTGGCGCTGAAATACGGATCGAGTACGAGACCCGAGCGCTCGCGAACCCAGTCTTCATGGCCTTCGCGCCTATAGCGCTCACAGATTTCCGTGGTCCGTCGACACTGCCAAACCACAGCGTTACACAGTGGATCGCCAGTATTGCGATCCCACAGCAACGCCGTCTCACGCTGATTGGTGATACCAATGGCAACCACGTTTGACGGTTTCGCCAGGCGCCGTCGAAATAACGCGCGGATACCCTTGAGCACCGAGTGCCAGATATCCTCGGGACTGTGCTCGACCCAGCCGGGCTCGGGATAGAACTGGGGAAATTCATTGTTGACGCTGGCTAGTAATCGCCCTTGCGGGTCCATCAAGGCCACCGTTGTACCCGTTGTACCCTGATCAATAGCTAGTATGACGTCGGTCAAAACCCTCTCCCTATCTCGATTCCCCAAGCTGGGTGCTGGTACCCGCAAGACAGCCTTGCATTCGGCCCATCACAGAGCAGTCAGCAGCAAGCCGAAGCTCAGGCAGCACCGTAACCTTCAATAGCCTTGACTTCGAGGTAGTCGGTAAAACCGTGCTCGCCCCACTCGCGGCCATTACCTGACTGTTTAAAGCCACCAAAAGGCACGGCTACCCCGCCCCAGGCACCGTTGATATGCACATTGCCGGCACGAATCTTGGCAGCCACCTTGCGCGCATGCTCAAGATCGTTGCTGGCCACATAACCCGCCAAACCGTAAACGGTTTCATTGGCAATACGAATGGCCTCTTCCTCGGTGTCATAGGGAATCATGGTAAGCACTGGGCCAAAGATCTCTTCGCGAGCAATGGTCATATCATTGCTGACTTCCGAGAACACGGTGGGTTGCACGTAGTAGCCTTGGTCAATGCCGTCGGGTAATCCGAGACCGCCGCAAACGAGTTTCGCGCCCTCATCGATACCCGCTTGAATCAACCCTTGGATTTTATCCCACTGCACCTTGGAGACCACAGGACCCAATGTGGTGCCGTCGCTGTCAGTGGGACCAATGACCACTTTACTCGCTACGGCGGCGGCTATTGCCTCGGCATCAGCAAGCATGGCGCGAGGTACTAACATGCGCGATGGCGCGTTGCAGGACTGACCGGAGTTTTGGAACATCACCGCCACACCCTGAGCAACGGATGATTCAAGATCGGCATCAGCCAAAATAATATTGGGCGACTTGCCGCCAAGCTCCTGTGTTACGCGCTTCACAGTGGTCGCGGCATTCTGAGCAACCAAGGCACCAGCGCGGGTGGAGCCCGTAAACGACATCATATCGACGTCGGGGTGCTTCGAAAGCGCAGTGCCTACCGTTGGTCCGTCACCGTTGACTAAGTTGAATACACCCGGAGGCACGCCCGCCTCATGCATGATCTCGGCAAACAAATACGCCGATAGAGGTGCCACTTCACTGGGCTTCAGAACCATGGTGCAACCCACTGCAAGGGCAGGCGCCACCTTGCAGGCCACCTGATTCATGGGCCAGTTCCAGGGGGTTATCAGCCCACACACGCCAATGGGCTCCTTCACGATAAGATGTTCACCCACCTGCTCTTGGAAAGAATAACCTTCCAGAACACGGGCTGCTTCCGACAAATGACCCAAGGCTGAAAACGCCTGATTGCTGTTCGCCAGAGACTTTGGCGCGCCCATTTCCAGACGGATAGCCTCGCCAATATCGCCAATTCGCCGTTTATAAACCTCGGCAATGCGCTTGAGCAAATCCAAACGCTGCTCCCGGGACGTTTGAGAGAAGGTCTCAAAGGCGGTCTTTGCAGCAGCGACTGCTCGTTCGACATCGAGCTCGCTGCCCAGTGATATCACTCCACACACCGACTCATCTGCTGGATTGATGACGTCGAGCTCTCGAGGTTCCGCCGGTTCGACCCACTCACCATTGATGTAAAACTGCTTGTACTCGCGCATACCCTATTCCCTTTATTGTGAAGACGATTCGTCGCCTTGTTGATCCGCTGCAAATCATGCCACAGCGCAGCCTGTCCGTGCTTGGCCTAACAACATACCAAGCTTTTGTGGCTTCAGTTCTTTTTTGTAATACTCAGGTGTAACAAAACCTACCGAGAGTTCAAATTATGAATCAGGCCGTCGCTGTTGAAGAAATGACCTTATTCCGTGAAATGGCCCGGCGGGCCTTTGAACGTGAAATCGCGCCCCACTACGAACAGTGGGAGCATGAGCGCATGGTACCCCGAAGCCTTTGGAATACCCTAGGCAACGCGGGTCTGCTGTGTCCAGACGTTGACGAGGAGTACGGTGGTGCCGGAACCTCAGCCATGGTAACGCTGGCAATGATTGAAGAGCTGTCGTACATGGGTTTTGGTGGTTTTGCGTCGGGCTATGGCATCCACTCAAACATCGTGGCCCCCTATATCAGCCGCCATGGCAGTGCCGCACAAAAGGCCACTTGGCTGCCCAAAATGGTTAGCGGTGAGGTGGTAGGCGCTTTGGGCATGACAGAACCCAGTGCCGGCTCCGATGTACAAGCCATTCGGACCAACGCAGTAAAAGACGGTGACGAGTGGGTTTTGAATGGTTCGAAAATCTTCATCACCAACGGCATTCACGCCGATCTGGTTATCGTTGCGGCAATCACTGACCCGGGTAAAGGCGCCAAGGGTACGTCACTGTTTTTGGTCGACACTCGCTTGCCTGGCTTCGAGAAATCGAAAAAGATCGACAAGATTGGTCAGCATGCCTCAGATACGGCATTGCTATTCTTCACCGACGTTAGGCTGCCCGCCGATGCGCTGCTAGGAGAGGAGAATCGCGGTTTCGCCATCATGATGGATGAACTGCCCCGTGAGCGCTTGGGTATTGCTGCGCAGGCGGTTGCGGCCTCCGAGGGCGCTCTCGATATCACCCTAAAATATGTGCAAGAGCGGCAAGCTTTCGGCCAGAGTATTGGCCAATTCCAAAATACGCGCTTTAAGCTAGCCGATGTCAAAACGCAAATTGCTATCAACCGAGCGTTTTATGAGCAATGTGCCAACAAATACACCGACAGCACATTACCCACCGACGAAGCTGCCATGCTGAAGCTGGCGAGCTGCGATATGCAGTGCGCCGTTGCCGATCAGTGTCTGCAAATGTTTGGCGGCTATGGTTACACCACCGAGTATCCAATTTCTCGCTTCTACGTAGATGCGCGCATTCAACCAATTTACGGTGGTAGTGCTGAGATCATGCGTGAACTGGTTGCCCGGTCAATGTTAGGCCGCGGCTAAGCCAATACCCTTTTTCCCTTGGACCACGGGAGAGTCACCATGACAAAGCGCCTATGCGGTTACATTTGGGTAGCACTACTCATGTCTACCGCCGTGCACGCTAGCGACAGTGAACTTCAGCAGATTATCGACGCTCATTGGCGCTGGACATTAGAAGTCTATCCTGAACGTCGATTGGAGTACGGTGACCGCAGTGGCAATGCCGATTGGACCGCCATGAGCCCGGCAGCCTTCGAGACACGCAACGAGCAACAAGCACAGTTTCGGCGTCAGCTGGAAGCGCTGGAACCGGCGACACTATCGGCAGAGGCACGTCTGAATCGTCAGATGTTACTGAGGGAGCTCACTGACGCCCGGGACAACTTTGAGGAAGGTCTGCACCTCATGCCGGTGAATATGCGGTCGGGGCCCCAGCACCGCCACAGCATGGCAGAGCGCCTACCCTTCAATACCGAACAAGACTACCGTGATTGGCTACAACGCTTGCGCAAGCTACCAATACAGCTGCAAGAGTACCAAGCACTGCTAAACGAGGGCATCACTCACGATCGGGTTCAAGCCAAGATTGTTATGCAGCGGGTACCCGAGCAAATTCAGCGCGTTATAACGTCAATGCCCGAGCAAAGCCCGTTCTACAAGCCGTTTAAAACACTACCCGAAAGCATTGCGCCAGAGCGAGCACGAGCACTCCAACAAGAGGCAAAACAAGTCATTGCGGATACCTTGAATCCCGCCTATCAGCAGTTTGGTCAGTACCTACAGTCGGTGTACCTGCCCGCCAC
>CBFHTF010000001.1:0-90563 GCA_965658685.1 Luminiphilus sp. | reverse complement strand
CGATGACCCGGCGGCGGCATCTCGGCCCTGGGATCGTGATCGCGATGGGTTTGTATTGGGCGATGGCGCAGCTGTACTCATGTTGGAATCCTTAGACAGTGCCACCGCTCGCGGCGCCCGGATCTATGCCGAGCTTACGGGTTTTGGCATGAGTGGCGATGCCTACCACATGACATCCCCGCCGGAGGATGGTCGCGGCGCTGCCAAGTCCATGGAAAATGCCATTCGAGACGCGGGGCTGAATCCGTCCGATATCGATTACATCAACGCACATGGCACATCGACGTCTGCGGGTGATGTGGCAGAGACGATGGCGGTGAAGTCTGTGTTTGGCCATGCCGCATCCGGCGTGGCGGTGAGCTCTACCAAATCTATGATTGGCCATTTACTAGGTGCCGCAGGGGCTGTAGAGGCGGTGTTTTCAATCTTGGCGATTCGCGATGGAATCGCGCCGCCAACGATCAACCTTGAGCAACCCGACGACGGATGTGATCTGAACTACGTGCCAAACACGTCTCAGGAACACAATATCCGCCACGCCCTGAGTAACTCCTTTGGTTTTGGTGTCACCAACGGCTCACTAGTATTCAGCCGGCTCGACTGAGTCAGCGGTAGTGGCCGATCGATTCTTAGTCGATGGGCTCCCCGCAGCCGCAATACCTGCGGATGATCGTGGGTTTGCGCTTGCCGATGGGGTGTTCGAAACCCTGCGGGTAGAGGGCGGTGCTATCTGTTGTGCGGCGTTGCATCGGGAGCGCATGGTTTCGGGGCTAGGTTGTCTAGGTTTCAGCGACCCACTCAATTGGGTAGACAGGGCATTCACCGAGGCCACTCACTGGCTGTCACAGCCTATAGGTGTTCGCGTTGACGGCGTATTGCGCCTCACCATTACCCGTGGGTCCGGTCCTCGCGGTTACGCTCCGGGCACAGCAGACCCGCGTATTGTTGCCCGTTTTGGCGAAGGTTTACCGGGACAGTTGCCACCAGCAGTGATGCGGGTTGCCACTATTACATGGCCAGACCAACCGGCGCTGGCAGGTCACAAGCTGTTGGCGCGTAGTGAGCAGGTGCTAGCCGCTGTTGAAGCGCAGCGCTTTGGTGTCGATGATGTGGTCATGACGGACATCAATGGACACTGGCTGTCTAGCCATTTGGGTAATGTGTTTTTTCGGACGCACTCGACACTGTTGACGCCGTGCCTTGACCGAGCGGGTATCGCAGGTACCCGGCGACGTGCGGTTATCGAGCATTGGGCCCGTGTTCACGGCTTTGAAGTTGATGTTTGTGCGATCACTCCCGAGCAAATTACTCTGGCCGATGAGATGTTCATCACTAACAGTGTGCTCGGTATTCGAAGCGTTGAGTGCGTAGACCATTACCGCTTCGATAGCACCACTGCCGCGGATGCGCTGCGCACGAGCATTCACCAAGAGTATCCAGTAGGCGGCCAGGTGACGCTATGAAGCGTTTCTGGAAAGTGCTGTTAATGGCGCTAGCTGCGCTCACGTTGGCGACGGCCCTAGCGGTCTATTCCATTGAGTCAGCGCTGCGGCAGACACTAGGGGTGCCCGACGATGGGGCCCTGTTGGTGGTGAACCCCGGTGATAGCTTCAGTGCTGTTTTAGCCCGGGCCAGTGGGAAGGGTTGGTTATCGGGCACTCGCTGGTTGGCTTTTTGGGCGCGTTGGCAGGGGGTAGATCGGTCACTCCATGTCGGCGAATACCTCCTCACCAATGGGATGACGGCGCAGCAACTACTGTCACAGTTACACACGGGTTCGGTTTTACAGTATCGAGTAACGATACCTGAGGGCTTGACTCTGAATCAGGCCATTGCACGCTTGCAGGAAAATCCGGTACTTGAGGTAACGTTGACGAACGCGAATGACCCGCGCTTGCTACAGCTAGTTGCCCCCTATGCATCAGCAGAGGGTTGGTTTTTGCCAGAGACCTACGCTTTTACTCGCGGTGATAGCGACTTCGACATCCTGCGGCGAGCCCATAGTATGCAAACGACGTTACTCAAAGAGCTATGGCCGTTGCGATCAGATACCACCGAAGTTAACAACCCCTATGCTGCGCTTATCTTGGCATCCCTTGTAGAGCGTGAAACGTCGGTTGATGACGAACGGCCTCTGATAGCAGGCGTCTTTAATCGCCGACTGCAAAAAGGCATGCGATTGCAAACAGACCCATCTGTCATTTACGGCTTGGGCAATGACTATGATGGTAATCTAACGCGGCAGCACCTGCGCGATGCCAATAATCCCTGGAACACTTACCGAATTCCTGCTTTACCACCCACGCCCATCGCGCTGCCGGGACGTGATGCTATCGAAGCCGCTTTGCACCCGGCGCCGGGCACCAGCCTTTACTTTGTCGCTCGCGGCGATGGCTACCACGCGTTTGCTGATACCCTTGAAGCGCACAATGCGAATGTGCGTCGCTACCAATACAAACGCGGGCCGGGGTATCGCTCGACGCCCGTAAAACCGCACAACACCGAGGATCCTTAAGCGATGAGAGGGCGATTTATTACTGTAGAGGGCGGTGAGGGCGTGGGTAAAAGCACCAACCTCGCATTCATCGAGCACTGTTTGCTTAAGCGCGGTGCATCGGTGACCGTGACAAGAGAACCCGGCGGCACAATATTGGGTGAAGCTTTGCGTCAGCTGCTGTTATCTACCGAGGGTGACAGTCCGGTTCCCATGGCCGAGTTATTGATGATGTTTGCCGCTCGCGCTCAGCACCTCGTTACCGTCATTGAGCCGGCGCTTGCTAGGGGTGAATGGGTGCTATGCGATCGTTTCACCGATGCTACCTACGCTTACCAAGGGGCGGGTCGGGGTATGTCAACCTCGGCTATTAATACCCTAGAGAGACTGGTGCACGGTCAGAGACAGCCGGATTTGAGTGTGCTCCTTGATGTGTCGCCCGAGATTGGCATGGCCCGGGCCTCAGCTCGCGGTGAGCTTGATCGTTTTGAGCGGGAGCAGCAGGATTTTTTCCAGCGTGTGCGTAGTGGTTATCACGATAGAATTGCCGTGCAGCCAGAGCGCTGGTTGGTGGTCGATGCCAGTCAGCCGTTGGACGCCGTGCAAGTGGCGTTATTGGATGAGTTGAACCCCGTTATTGATCGGTGGCTGGTGTGAGCGAGGAAGTTGTTCCGCGTTGGCAAGGCTCCGCATTACCCTGGCATCGTCCTGCCTACGACCGTTTCTACAGACTTCTCTCCCAAGATCGTGTGCCGCATGCTCTGTTAATTAGTGGATCGACAGGATCGGGTGTAGAGAACCTTAGCGCACTCATAGCGGGCAGCTTGCTGTGTCATGTGCAGCAGGATTTACCCTGCGGGCTCTGCGAAGGTTGTCGTATGGCTCAAGCAGGAAGCCACGGTGATTACCGTTGGTTGGCGCCGGAACCGGGCAAGCGCGCGCTGGGGATCGATGCCATACGCGCTGGCGTTTCGTTCATTCAACAGACGCCGACGTTCGGCGAACGCAAGGTCATGGTCATCGCACCCGCCCATGCCATGACAGTCGCGGCGGCTAATGCGCTGCTCAAGACCTTGGAGGAGCCCCCGGGTAATGGCACGTTGTTGCTTGTCAGTGCGCGTCCCGGCGATTTGCCTGCTACCGTTAGATCGCGCTGTCAGCTGGTGCAAGCGCCTGCTCCCAGCCGTGAGCAAGCGTTGACTTGGTTACAAGCACAATGTGAAACGACCGATGAAGCCGCATTGTCTGATGCCCTAGATGCCGCCGATGGCGAAGTGATGACAGCACTGACATGGTTGCAGAACGGTGGCCTTGACGCCGTTTATCAATTACGCAGTCAGTTGTCCCAAGTGCTACAGGGTACATCTGCACCTACGAGTGCCGTCGCCTCATTAAAAGATGTAGAACTCGACCTCATACTGACAACCTTGCTGACGCTCATTGAACAGCATATTCGAAGGAGTGATGGCGCTGGCCTGAGATCTCAGGTTGATCTATTCGCGCTGCACGATAGCGTGCAAGGGTGGCTGGCTGCGATTCGTCGGGGTGTTAATCTAGCGCGCGACACGTTACTGACTGAAATTGCACAACGTTGCCGATAGGCGGGGGTGCTGAAAGGGCGCTACACTCAGTAAGCAGAAAACAGCAGAGGGAAACAGCACCCCAAGCCTTGGCTACAAGCGATCCGTAGCATTCTAGGACTCGGGTAACGTCAGTAGAGGTATGTTAAGCAGCATATGAGTGAGGGAACACGGCAGGGTATCCTGTCGCTAACGATCAAAGACAAGGCCGTTCTTTACGCCGCCTACATGCCGTTCTTACGTAACGGGGGCCTGTTCGTGCCCACCAACAAGACTTACCACATTGGTGATGAAGTCTTTATGTTACTGAGTCTAATGGATGAGCCGGAGAAAATTCCTATTGCCGGCAAAGTCGTTTGGATCACTCCGCCGGGCGCCCAGGGTAACCGACAAGCGGGTATTGGTGTTCAGTTCTCTGAACAGGATGCAGCGGCCAACGCTAAGATAGAAAATCACTTGGGTGGCATGCTCAACGCCGAGCGTCCAACCCACACGCTTTAAAGAATATGACAGTCTTATGACCCGCGGCATTGAAAGTCGTGCGCGCCAGTGCGACAATCCGCGCCCTTGGAATTGGCGGCAACCGCCAACACCTCTTAGTTTTTGCGGAAGTGGCGAAATTGGTAGACGCGCTGGATTTAGGTTCCAGTGCCGCAAGGCGTGAGAGTTCGAGTCTCTCCTTCCGCACCATAATGACGAATATTGCACGGTCAGTGCACACCATACCCATCAGACAGTGATGATATTTTCAGGAGTGAAGCATGCGGGTTTCTGTCGAAACGACCTCTGGCCTTGAGCGCCGTCTGACTATCGGCGTGCCCGCCGATCGTGTCGATAGCGCGGTAGACAAGCGTTTGCGCGAGGCAGCGCGAAACGTTCGGATGCCTGGCTTCCGTCCCGGGAAAGTACCAATGAAGGTGATGCAACAGCGCTATGGTGCGGGTGTGCGTCAGGAAGTGCTTGGGGAAGTTGTCAGCCAGACGTTTCAGGAAGCGGTGCAGTCAGAGCAGCTTCGGCCGGCGGGTCAGCCTCGAATAGAGCCCCGCACTATGGAGCCTGGGAAAGATCTCGAGTACACCGCTGTGTTCGAAATATTCCCGACGATTGCGCTAAATGACGTTAATGATTTCTCCGTGAAGAAGCCAGTGGCGGAAGTAACGGATGCCGATGTCGATGACATCATTGCCGTGTTCCGCAAGCAGCAGGGTCAACAGGTCACCGCCGAGCGACCTGCCGAGCAGGGCGACACTGTGATCATCGACTTCGAGGGTACTCGTGATGGCGAGGCGTTTGAAGGCGGAAGTGGTGAGGACGTATCACTCGAGTTGGGTTCAGGACGCATGATTCCCGGTTTCGAGGACGGTATCGTGGGTATGAGTGCCGGCGAGGAGAAAACCCTCGACCTGACGTTCCCCGACGACTACAACAAAGAAGAGCTCCAGGGTGCCGATGTTCAGTTTGCCATTACAGTGAAAGAGGTGAAGACCCTTGAACTGGCCCCCCTCGATGAAACGCTGTTCGCTGCTTACGGCGTCGAAGAGGGCGGTGAGGAAACCTTCCGTGACGAAGTGCGTAAGAATATGGAGCGCGAATTGCGCAATGCCGTACAGAATCACGTGAAGCAGCAGGTGCTTGACGCTGTGATAGATGCTCACACCGACTTGGAAATACCCAGTGCACTGATTGTGCAAGAGATTGACGCGTTGCGCGGTCAAATGTTCCAGCAATTTGGTGGAACACCCAATAAAGACCTCGATCTCAAAAGTCTCTTGCCAGACGATATGTTCAAAGAGCAGGCAGATAAGCGGGTGAAGTTGGGACTTCTATTGTCAGAAATGCTTGGCAAGTTCGATTTGCAGGCAGATCCCGCTAAAGTAAGGGAGACGATCGAGGATATTGCTGCCACCTATCAAGAGCCTGAAGAAGTGGTCAATTGGTATTACTCTGAAAACGAGCAGTTAGCGCAGGTGGAATCGCGAGTACTGGAAGACCAGTTGGTCGATAAATTGCTTGAAAGTGCTACGATCGAAGAAGAGACCTGTAGCTACCAAGAGGCTCTCGCTACAGCACGTCCGCAGCAAGGCTGATTGAGCCAGGCACACCACCGACCTATCAAAAGGACGCACCATGAGCTTTGACACCGCACCAATGGACATCAAAAACCTGGGCTTGATCCCTATGGTGATCGAGCAAACCTCGCGGGGAGAGCGCTCTTACGATATCTACTCGCGACTGTTAAAAGAGCGTGTAGTGTTTGTTGTGGGCCCCGTCGAAGACTACATGGCCAATTTGATTGTGGCGCAGCTCTTATTCTTAGAGTCGGAAAATCCCGATAAAGACATTCACCTTTACATCAACAGCCCGGGCGGGTCCGTGACGGCGGGTTTGTCGATTTACGACACGATGCAGTTCATCAAGCCAGACGTGAGCACCATGTGTATTGGGCAAGCGGCTTCCATGGGCGCATTCTTGCTCAGTGGTGGTGCCAAGGGTAAACGATACATATTGCCCAATGCGCGAACGATGATTCATCAGCCTTCGGGCGGCGCCCAGGGGCAAGCTACTGACATCGACATTCAAGCTCGCGAGATTCTCATTATTCGTGAGCGCTTGAATCGGCTGATGGCGGAGCATACCGGCCAGCCGCTCGAGGTCATCGAGCGAGATACCGAGCGCGATCGCTTCATGGATGCGGTCCAAAGCAAAGAGTATGGCCTTGTCGATGAAGTCGTGAGCGCGCGAGTTTCGGCGCCCGACGCCTGATGAAAGTCCTGCAAGCTGAGGTTGCGCTTGCATTGCTTTCTGAAACATATCAAGGTTTACGCTCAGACAGTGGGATCCTCCCGCCCACTAGAGGCAAATGTTTATGGCAAAAGATAGCTCCACTGGTGACAGCGACAAACTTCTGTATTGCTCGTTCTGTGGCAAGAGTCAAAACGAAGTTCGCAAGCTCATCGCGGGTCCTTCGGTATTTATCTGTGATGAATGTGTCGACTTGTGTAACGACATCATTCGAGAAGAGGTACAGGAGGCGGCCAGTGAGGCCAGCTCCGATAAGTTACCTATTCCCCGAGAGATCAACAATATTCTAGATGAGTACGTCATTGGTCAGCAGCGGGCCAAGCGTGTGTTGTCGGTAGCGGTTTACAACCACTACAAGCGTTTACGCTACGCGCCCGATGCACGTGGTGACGATGTCGAGCTCAGTAAATCCAATATTTTGCTGGTGGGGCCCACCGGTAGTGGTAAAACGCTGCTCGCTGAAACACTAGCTCGATTGCTCGATGTGCCGTTCACCGTCGCAGATGCCACGACACTGACAGAAGCCGGTTACGTGGGTGAAGACGTCGAAAATATCATCCAGAAGCTGCTTCAGAAGTGTGACTATGACGTCGAGCGCGCCCAGATGGGTATTGTCTATATCGATGAAATTGACAAAATCTCGCGCAAGTCCGATAACCCTTCAATAACCCGAGACGTATCGGGCGAGGGCGTTCAGCAGGCTTTACTCAAGCTTATCGAAGGCACGGTAGCCTCTGTACCACCTCAAGGCGGACGTAAGCATCCTCAACAGGAGTTTCTGCAGGTCGACACCAGCAATATCTTGTTTATCTGCGGTGGTGCGTTTGCGGGCCTCGATAAAATTATCCGTAACCGCTCAGAGAAAGGCGGCATTGGTTTTACGGCCGACGTCAAGAGTAAAGATCAAGAACGCAACATTGGCGAGACGCTTGGCGAGTTGGAACCCGACGATTTGGTGCGTTTTGGTTTAATCCCCGAATTTGTGGGTCGCTTGCCGGTCATTGCCACTCTCGAAGAACTCGACATTGACGCGCTTGTGCAAATTCTTACCGAGCCTCGCAACGCGTTGACCAAACAGTATGCCAAGATGTTTGAAATGGAAGGCGTTGAAATTGACTTCCGTGAAGACGCCTTGCGAGCTGTGGCCGAGCGGGCAATGGAACGACGAACGGGTGCACGCGGGTTGCGTTCTATCCTAGAGGGGATCCTACTGGACTCCATGTACAGCATTCCGTCGCAGCCGACGGTAGCAAAGCTCGTCATTGACGAAAGTGTCATCAAAGGAGAGTCTGACCCTCTGTTGGTTCACGAGACTCAGGACACCGCTAAATCCGCCCAAGAGTAGCCGGGTTCAGGGCGGTTATCGCGGCCTAACGGTCTGCCGCCCCGCTAGCGCTCGGTTGATACAATCCGTGTCGTGGCCATTGCATAATGCCCGTTAAACCCCCATGTCATTGGGAAGCCAACCGGAGAGAGCTATGTCTGACGCTGATGCAACCGAATTACCGTTACTGCCGCTGCGGGATGTCGTGGTCTATCCACACATGGTTATTCCGTTATTTGTCGGTAGAGAAAAATCTATAGAGGCCCTTGAACAGGCCATGGCCGGCAGCAAACAGGTGCTGTTAGTCGCTCAGCGCAACGCCTCTGATGACAACCCTGCCGTCGATGACCTGTACCAGGTGGGCACCATCGCCAATATTTTGCAGCTACTAAAGTTGCCCGATGGCACCATCAAGGTGTTGGTCGAGGGTGATAGCCGAGCGGCCATTGAAGCCATGAATGACGATGGCGATTATACGGTTGCCCACGTTCGGCAAATTGAATGCGAAGGCGTACCCGATGCCGAAGTAGCTGATCTCATCAAAGCGACGGTTGAGCACTTCGAAAAATACGTCAATACCAGCAAGAAAGTACCTGCTGAGGTACTTACTTCTCTGTCGGGCATCGATGAGCCCGGTCGACTCGCCGATACTATAGCGGCGCACATGGGCGTCGAATTACCCGAAAAACAACACATTCTCGAGATCGCCTCAGTTCCTGCACGCATTGAACACTTGCTGGGGCTTATGGATGCAGAGATCGATCTTTTTCAGGTCGAAAAGCGGATTCGTGGCCGTGTTAAAAAACAAATGGAGAAGAGTCAGCGCGAGTACTATTTGAATGAGCAGATGAAAGCCATTCAGAAAGAACTCGGCGACATGGATGATGCGCCCAACGAAGCCGATGAGCTTCAGTCGCGCATTGATGAAGCACGTATGCCCGAGGAGGCTCGGGAAAAAGCGGTTACCGAGTTGGCTAAGCTGAAAATGATGTCGCCCATGTCAGCCGAGGCTTCGGTGGTGCGTGGCTACATCGAATGGATGGTGAGCGTACCGTGGCATAAGCGCAGCAAAGTGAAGCACGATTTGGGTCGGGCAGCGAGTGTGCTTGACGCCGACCACTACGGTCTGGAAGAGGTAAAAGACCGCATTCTTGAATACCTCGCTGTGCAGAAGCGCGTGCGTAAGGTGAAGGGTCCGGTTCTATGCCTGGTGGGACCACCTGGCGTTGGTAAGACATCACTCGGTGAGTCAATTGCCCGGGCTACCAACCGTAAGTTCGTGCGCATGGCTTTGGGTGGTGTGCGTGATGAAGCGGAAATTCGTGGACATCGACGCACATACATCGGTTCCATGCCCGGAAAGCTCCTTCAAAAAATGTCCAAAGCGGGTGTCAAGAACCCGCTGTTTTTACTCGATGAAATTGACAAAATGGGCATGGATCATCGGGGTGATCCCGCGTCGGCTATGCTAGAGGTGCTTGATCCTGAGCAGAATCACGCATTTAACGATCACTACTTGGAAGTCGATTACGATCTGTCAGACGTTATGTTTGTCTGCACGTCAAACACCATGAATATTCCGGGGCCATTGCTCGACCGCATGGAGGTTATTCGCATACCCGGTTATACCGAAGATGAAAAGCTGAGCATCGCCGAGCGCTACCTAATCCCCAAGCAAGTTAAACAAAATGGTCTCAAGCAAGACGAGATCCTTCTTAGCTCCGAGACGGTGCTCGACATTATTCGTTATTACACCCGAGAGGCAGGTGTGCGCGCCTTGGAGCGTGAGATTGCAAAAGTCTGTCGCAAGATGGTCAAGCGGTTTGCCACCGGAGAATTGTCGGGGACGACCACGGTCACGCCGGCGCTGCTCCCCGATCTTCTCGGTGTCAGGAAGTTCAACTTTGGCATTGCCGAAGAAGAGAACAAAGTGGGTCAAGTGACGGGTTTGGCGTGGACCTCGGTAGGCGGTGAATTGCTAACGATTGAAGCGGTGGCAGTAACCGGCAAAGGGCGCCACATCAAGACAGGATCCCTGGGCGACGTGATGCAGGAATCCATTCAAGCTGCCATGACAGTGGTGCGCTCGCGGTCGCAAATGCTTGGAGTGCCCGCGGCTTACCATGACAAACACGATGTGCACATTCATGTTCCCGAGGGTGCCACGCCGAAAGATGGTCCCAGTGCCGGTATCGCTATGTGCACGGCCCTGGTCAGCGTTGCCACGGGTATTCCTGTGCGGGCCGATGTGGCCATGACGGGTGAAATTACATTGCGCGGTGAGGTACTCCCCATCGGTGGCTTGAAAGAAAAGTTACTGGCCGCCCGGCGCGGTGGTATTCGAACTGTCATCATTCCAAAAGAAAATGAGCGCGACTTGAAAGAAGTGCCTGACAATATTATGGAGAATCTTGAGATTCGCGCAGTCAAATGGATCGATGAGGTGTTGGCACTTGCACTGGAGCAAGCGCCCGTTCCCCTGAGTGACGACGATTACCTGGCAGAGTCAGCTGGCGTGGTTGCCAGTGACGATGACCAAGGCGCTGAGTCGCGGGTTTCAGCACATTGATCCAGCTTTCAAGTTGACCGCAACGCGGGTGAGGGTTTAATCTCCAAGGTCTTCCGAGGCGCCTTCGCCCTTAATTAACGCCACGACTCCCAAGAGGTTTTTACGTGAACAAAAATGAATTGATTGATGCCATCGCTACCGAAGCTGACTTGTCTAAAGCATCTGCCGGTCGCGCGCTCGATGCCGCTATCAGCGCAATCACTGACGCCCTGAGCAAGCAGGAAACAGTTTCTTTAGTCGGTTTCGGCACCTTTGCAGTGAAGCACCGCGCTGCACGTGATGGCCGCAATCCTCGCACGGGTGAGACCATCCAGATTGCTGCGTCAAACACACCTAGCTTCAAAGCGGGTAAAGCACTGAAAGACGCCTGCAACGCCTAAGCAACTCTGTACCTAGCAGAGTTTGCTGACTGCAGACTAGGAAAGGCGCTATTGGCGCCTTTTTTTCGTTTTAATGATCACTTAGTTACCGGATTCATCACGTCATGTTGCAATCTATTAGAGAGGGAACCCAGAGCACCTGGGTCCGGGTTCTTGTCATCCTCATCGTGCTTTCCTTTGCTGGTTTCGGTCTTGAATCGGTACTGTTCGGCGGTTCAGGTACCTCGGTTGCCGAAGTCAATGGTGAGGAGATTACCCCGCAGCAATTACAAATTGCTATCGATGCGCAAAAGCGTCAGATGCAACAGATTTTTGGCGACAACCTTGACCCTGCCATGCTCGAGGACGACCGCTTAAGACCCTCGGCACTTGAGGGGCTGGTCGAGCGTGAATTACTGCTGCAGGAAGCCCGGCGTCAAAACCTAACAGCAAGTAGTCGGGCGATTGGCCGGATTGTGTCTGACGTTGAAGCCTTTCAAGTCGATGGCCGATTTGATGCCGATCGATTCAAGGTGGTACTTGCTAACGCCGGACTCACCCCAGAACGTTTCCGTCGGTCTCAGTCACAAGACTTAATCTTGCAGCAGGTACAGGGTGCTGTGGCCGATACCGAGTTCACCACACCTCTCGAGTTGAGTGCTGCGGCCAGTGTGCTCGCCGAAGAGCGTGAGGTTCGTTATTTGTTAGTCAACGCCGAAACCCTGGTGGCCGATCTTGCGATTGGGGATGACGAGGTGCGTGCTTATTACGACGACAATTCAGAACAATTTGTCTCCGAGCCGTCGGTCGTGGCCGAGTATGTCGAGCTGGCCGTTGAGGATTTTCTGGCGCCGGTAGATCCAGCGCTGGTTGATGAACAGTTGTCGGCGGTAAAGGCCGATTACACGGTTGCAGATCAGGCCCGCGTATCACACATCCTGTTGATTCCAAGTGATGAAGAGGACGCAGCTGCTTTCGCCAAGCGTGTTGACGATGTAGCTGCTCGCCTGGGCGCCGGAGAGGACTTTGCGGTCGTCGCCGAGAGTGCTTCTGACGATTTAGGATCTGCAAGCGCCGGCGGTGAGCTGGGTTTCACCGATGGCAGTGCGTTCCCCGAGCCTATGGAAGCGGCTATTGCACAACTGGATGTTGGAGAGATATCGGCGCCGGTTGAAACCGATGCAGGCACCCATTTCATTCGAGTTGATGAGCGAGTTGCCGGCGAACAACCCGACGACGCCGTTTTACGTGCTGAGTTAGAAGCGTCCATCCAGCGCAGTGAGGCTGAGCAAGCGTTATTGGCGGCTGTCGATACTCTGCGAGATTTGAGCTTTAATGCGGCGGGGCTTGTGGGACCGGCGCAGGCAATCGGCGCTGACGTGAAACGCCTAGAAGGTGTAACTCGTAATTCCGGCACCGGCGCATTCGCGAACGGCCAGCTACGAAACGCTCTGTATTCGCCTGAGGTGCTTGAGGCTGGGAACAATAGCGATGTTATTGAACTGGCCGGTCCTCGTTTTGTGGTGGCCCGTGTTGCAGAGCGTACGCCGCCAGCTCCCAAGGCCTTCGAAACCGTAGCTGGTGATATCAGAGAACAGCTTGAGTCCACTGTGTTGCAGCAGCGCTTGCAGCAGCTTCTTGCAGATGCCACAGATCGACGGGCAAATGGGGAGGGTTTCGATGCTATTGCTGAGCAAGGTGGTTACCAGTGGCAAGTGGTATTGGATGCGACACGAAGGGGCGGACAACTCCCCCAAGAAATCGCTGAGGCAGCCTTCAGCATGGCCTCGACAGATGCACCTAATCTGGAACTCGTAGCGTTACCTGGGGATCAGTATGCCCTCGTTGAACTTGCGCGCATTCGTCCTGGTGCGGTAATGAAACTCAGCGATGCTGAAGCGAAAGCATTGGCACAGCAGGTCTCTCAACTCCAGGGCGAAGGCTCGTTATTGGAGTTCCGGCATACGCTACGGACGGATGCCACTATCGTGACCCGATAAGGTGTATTAATGGTCGCAAGCGTCAAGGGGCAGGATCCACTAGCGAGTCTGGTCGCGTCGCTTCGCGACCACAACGACGTCGTTGGGAGTGGTCTTGCTACCATTACTGGTAAGCCGTTACCGCCCGTGGAGCGATGGGATCCCGCTTATTGCGGCGATATCGATATCGAGATCCGCGCAGATGGCTCCTGGTGGCACGAGGGTACACCCATCAAACGTCAAGAACTGGTTCGGTTGTTCGCTAGTATCCTGATATGCCAAGACGAACAGTACTTTTTAGTGACACCGGTGGAAAAAGTGCGCATCCGAGTACAGTTGCATCCGTTGATCGTCATTGATGCCGAGCCACTGCCGACGCCTATCAGTGACACTGCTGTTCCAAAAAGTACCCATCCGCTGCAAATTTTGACGCTTAACACGGGTGGACAAATACCTTTAAGTGGTCATTATCCACTCGCCCTTGAACCCAGAGCCAATGGGGCTGCGTTTGTTACCCTCGAGCGGGGTTTAACGGCCTTATTCAGCCGGGCCGCCTGGTATCGATTGGTTGAATCCGCCGACGAGAGGGGCACAGTGCACAGCGGTGATTATCACTTCGCACTTGTTGATGAATCCTAGTATGCAGCTGCGTATCCGCAAGCTGCATTTTCAACAGTTGAGCATACCGTTTTGGCAAATTGATCATGGCTCAAGCTGGGTTGTGCTGGGTAGGAACGGCTCCGGTAAGCAACTTATCGACACAGTGTTATTAGGACGCGAGCTGCCTGATAATTGCGCTGCCGCCTGCGAGCGCTTCATCCCAGATGTTGAAGTGGCGTTGATCTCCTTTGAACGCCAGCAACAGCTGTATGAAAAAGAACTCAAGCTCGAGGCGAACGATGCACTGGCCGACGACGATTTGGGTACGCCAGTCAGTGCGTTTTTACCCGAGCATGCCGAGCAAGATGCCCTGTTAGATGCATTCAATCTCCGTCATCGATTGAATACCCGATATCGTTTTCTCAGTACTGGCGAGAGTCGTAAGTTACTCATCCTCCAAGCGCTACTGAACGGCGCCAAGCTATTGGTGCTCGATAACCCCTTTGATGGGCTAGATGTCGCAAGTTGTGCGCTGTTGAATGCCGTGCTTCAAGAAGTGGTGGAGCAGGGCACATCGGTGGTATTGCTCCTGAGTAATCGACAGGACATCCCCCCTTGGGTAGAGCATGCTGCCCTGGTGGTCGATGGCGATTTTTCCGTGTTGGGTGAAGCGCAATCAGCTGCTGTACAGGCGCAGTTACAGACGCACTTCGCAACAACAGTAGAAGAAGATTTTGACTGGCCGGAAGATGCGATAGACCCCAAGCGATACCCCCACAGGCACATAGTGGCGCTGGAAGGTTGTGAGGTGAGCTACGGGGGCAAGACCGTGCTCAACAATATTCGTTTAACGATTGAACCCTTGCAGCATACGTTGATTACTGGCGCAAATGGCTCGGGGAAATCGACATTGCTGGGTTTGATCACCGGGGATTGCCCACAGTGCTACAGTAACCCCGTTATCGTCTTTGGTCATCGACGTGGTACGGGTGAGTCGGTTTGGGATATCAAGCGGCCCATGGGTATTGTGAGCAATGGGCTGCACCGAGAGTACCGCGTACATTGCGACCTGCGCACAGTGGTTGTATCGGGACTGTTCGATTCCATCGGCGTTTACGAGCCGGTGAGTCCGCGACAGTGGCAGATGGCTGAACGCTGGTTGGCCCTTGCTGGTCTCGAGGGCAGAGGTCGGGAAGCGTTTCAGCGCCTTAGCTATGGTGAGCAACGCTTGGCACTAATTGCACGAGCCCTAATCAAAGGGCCCTTACTGTTGATTCTCGACGAGCCCACCCAAGGTCTCGATGAGATGAACCGCCATCGCGTATTGCATTTTATCCAGACGATTGGCGAACGCCGCTATAGCACTATGGTGTTTGTGAGCCACCGTCAGGATGAGCACCTGCCATTATTCAAACAGCATTTGCATCTATCCTGAGGGTCGCTCGACACACGCACAGGCCTTACATGTTGGGGTAGTTGGGTCCACCAAACCCCTCGGGCGTGACCCAAGTAATGTTTTGCGCCGGATCCTTGATATCGCAGGTCTTACAGTGGACACAGTTTTGCGCGTTTATCTGAAAGCGCTTGCCTTGGTCGTCTTCAACCACTTCATAGACCCCTGCAGGGCAGTAACGCTGCGCGGGCTCGTCATATAAGGGCAAGTTCTGAGTAATCGGGATGTCGGGGTTGGCCAGCGTTAAGTGGCAAGGCTGATCTTCCTCGTGATTAGTGTTCGACAAAAATACCGATGACAGGCGGTCAAATGTGATTTTGTTATCCGGTTTTGGGTAGTCGATTTTGGGTGCTTCGTCGGCTTTTTTCAGGCAGGCATAGTCGGGCTTTGAGTCGTGTAGCGTGAACGGCATCCGTCCACCAAAAATATTCTGGTCGATCCACACCAGCCCCGCGCCCAGTAGGTAGCCGAACTTATGCATAAACCCAGGGAAATTGCGGGTTGTATAAAGTTCATCCCCCAGCCACGAATCTTTAACCTTGGTTGCAAAGGTATCTAAATCAACGGCTGCGTTATCACCCGCAGCCAGCGCTTCCATGACGGCCTCGGCAGCTAGCATGCCACTCTTCATGGCAGTGTGATTGCCCTTGATTTTCACCGCGTTCAGGGTGCCCGCGTCACAGCCAATTAATAACCCGCCGGGAAAGTGCATTTTCGGCAGTGAGTTGTAGCCACCCTTCGCCAACGCCCTGGCGCCATAAGCAATACGTGTACCGCCCTCTAAATAGCGCGAGGTCTCGGGATGAGTTTTCCATCGATTGAATTCTTCAAAGGGGCTTACATGGGGATTGGCGTAATTGAGATCGGTAATGAACCCCAGATAGACCTCATTGTTTTCGGCGTGATACATAAAAGCACCACCAGAGCTCCCGCTCTCGGACAAAGGCCAGCCCAAGCCGTGAATCACTTTACCGGGTTCATGAAGGCTGGGATCAATCTGCCAAATTTCTTTAATGCCTAAACCGTAGTGTTGCGGATCCTTGCCCGCGTCTAAATCAAACTGACGGATAAGTTGCTTTCCGAGGTGGCCACGGCAGCCCTCTGCAAATAGGGTGTATCGGGCATGCAGCTCCATGCTGGGGACATGGCTGTCTTTCTCAGTGCCGTCAGCACCGATGCCCATGGCTCCTGTGGCAACACCCTTGACGACGCCGTCTTCGTTGTAAAGCACCTCTGCTGCGGTGAAACCCGGATAAATTTCTACCCCCAGGTCCTCTGCTTGCTGAGCTAGCCAACGACAAACATTTGCCATGGAGACGATATAGTTGCCGTCATTGTGCGTCGGCTTGGGAATCATAAAGTTCGGCAGTTTGGTGGCTGACTTTGCCCCCGTGTAGAAGAAGAACGTATCCTCGCTAACTTCAGTGGTTAGCGGAGCACCCCGGTCATTCCAGTCAGGGAATAGCTCGTCGAGCGCGCGGGTCTCTAACACCGCGCCCGAGAGAATGTGCGCACCCACCTCGGAGCCTTTTTCAACAACACACACAGTGGTTTCACGCTCGGCGGCCTGGGCAAGTTGCATGATCCGACAGGCAGCCGATAGACCGGCAGGGCCTGCGCCTACGATGACAACATCAAACTCCATTGATTCGCGTTCCATGGGTGTTACCTCATAGCTTTGGACGGGCGGGGCAGCGACCACCACCGTGCTAGGTTACTGGGAAGTCGTTTTTTTGAACTTTCGGTATGTTACACTTTCCGAGCCTACGATATCATCCTGATGGACAAAAAAGCCGGTCGCAAGCTCTATCTAGACCTTGAAGCCTTGGTCTTTATGGGGTCATTATGCCGGCGCAAATGACGACAGTAATGGAGACGCTATGAAAGCACTGGTCGCAGTGAAACGGGTTGTTGACTACAACGTCAAGGTCCGAGCCAAATCTGATGGCTCTGACGTTGAGCTCAACAACGTCAAAATGGCTATAAACCCCTTTTGCGAAATTGCCGTTGAAGAGGCTGTGCGCTTAAAAGAAGCGGGTACCGTTAGCGAAATCGTGGTGGTGTCAGTGGGTGATAAGAGCTGTCAGGAGCAAATCCGGACTGCCCTGGCGCTGGGTGCTGACCGCGGTATCCATGTCGAGGTTGAAGGTCGTCCTGAGCCCCTGGAAATTGCTAAATTACTGAAAGGTGTCGTCGCGAGCGAGGAACCTCAGCTGGTCATCATGGGCAAACAGTCCATCGACGGCGATAACAACCAAACTGGACAAATGCTGGCCGCTTTGACGGGCATGCCCCAGGGCACATTTGCCTCTGAAATCAAGGTCGATGGTGACAAGTTACATGTCACGCGTGAGGTCGATGGCGGTCTTCAGACCCTGGCCTTGACATTACCTGCTGTGGTGACAACGGATTTGCGCCTTAACGAGCCGCGCTACGCCTCTTTACCCAACATTATGAAGGCGAAGAAGAAGCCCCTCGATGTGCTTACGCCGGACGCGTTGGGTGTGACGGTGGCAAGCCACGTGACACAGCTCTCTGTGGCACCACCGCCCGAGCGATCTGCGGGCATCAAGGTTGAAGACGTAGCGCAACTCGTGGATAAACTGAAAAATGAAGCGAAGGTGATCTCATGAAGACATTGGTTATTGCTGAGCACGACAATAACAGCATCAAGCCTGCAACGTTGAATGCTGTGGCGGCTGCTGCAGCAATCGGTGGTGATATCGATATTTTGGTCGCCGGTGGCGATTGCGCCGCTGCGGCGGATGCAGCTGCCAAAGTCCCCGGCGTGGCCAATGTGTTACTCGCGGACAACGCCGCCTATGCGCACCAGTTAGCTGAGAACGTCGCCTTGTTGGCTGCCGAAGTGGCTGCCGATTACGACAACGTGATCGCAGCGGCTACTGCAGGGGGTAAGAACCTTATGCCGAGAGTGGCGGCATTGCTAGATGTGGCTCAGATCTCTGACATCATCGCCGTCGATGGCCCGGACACCTTCAAACGCCCCATCTACGCGGGCAACGTAATCGCCACTGTTCAGTCTCAAGATGCGAAAAAAGTCATTACCGTGCGCTCTACAGCGTTCGATGGAGTGCCCGCTGAAGGCGGTAGTGCTTCGGTTACAGCGGTGGCTGCGGTACACGATGCGGGTGTATCAGCCTTCGTCGGCGAAGAGGTAGCAGAAAGCGATCGCCCCGAACTCACAGCGGCCTCTGTGGTTATTTCTGGCGGGCGGGGTATGCAGAACGGCGATAACTTCAAACTGCTTGAGGGTATCGCAGACAAACTGGGTGCTGCCATTGGTGCATCAAGAGCGGCAGTCGATGCTGGCTTCGTCCCCAACGATTACCAAGTAGGTCAGACAGGTAAAATTGTGGCGCCAGATTTGTACATCGCCGTGGGCATTTCCGGTGCTATTCAGCATCTGGCCGGGATGAAAGATAGCAAAGTCATCGTCGCCATTAACAAAGATGAAGACGCGCCCATCTTCCAAGTGGCCGATTATGGTCTGGTTGCTGATTTGTTTGCGGCGCTGCCTGAACTGGAATCTGCTATCTAACCCCTCGGTTTGATTAGCTCCCAAAAGCCCTCCCGGTGATGCCGTGGGGGCTTTTTTATGTCGAAAACTCCATCAACAGGTCCTTGGCGTCAATTTGTGTGCCCGGTTGCACATGTACGGTAGCAATCGTGCCGTCTTGCTCGGCCCGAATCGATGTCTCCATTTTCATGGCTTCTATGGTTAGCAGCACATCGCCCGCTTTGACGTGAGTACCCGGCGCAACCGCAACAGAGACCACTGCACCGGGCATGGGGGAACCCAATTGTTGGCTATTGTTCGGATCGGCCTTGGGTAACTTGGCAATGGTGGCTGTCACACTGGTCTCGACTACGCGTACAACACGTGGCTGGCCGTTGATTTCGAAGAACACTTTTACCATGCCCTCATCATTCGCTTCCGAGGTGGCTAGGCAGCGAATTTCAAGGGTTTTGCCTGGGTCAATCTCTACCGAGATTTCCTCACCCGAGGCCATGCCGTAGAAAAATACCGGTGTGGGAAGCGTGCGAACAGGACCATATTCCTCATTTCGCACGCGATAGTCGGTGAAGACCTTGGGGTACATCAGATACCCATACAAGTCTTCATCATCAATCTCAATGCCGCCAAGGGCCTCAGACGCTGTGCGCCTCGACGCTTCCACGTCAATCGCTGTCGCGTGCAGTCCGGGTCGGTCGGTGAACGGTGCCTCGTCTTTGAGAACTTTACGTTGAATCGCGGGAGGCCATCCGCCCGGGGGCTGGCCCAGGTTACCGCGCATCATATCGACGGCACTATCGGGCCATGCTACGTCAACGGATGGATCGGCCAGTTGGGCTTTCGAGAGCCCCTGAGACACCATCATAAGCGCGGTGTCACCAACCACCTTAGACGATGGGGTTACTTTGACAATATCCCCGAACAGCTCGTTAACGTCTGCATAGGCCTGTGCCACTTCATGCCAACGCTCGTTCAAGCCCATAGACGCGGCTTGCGCCTTCAAGTTGGTAAATTGCCCACCGGGCATTTCGTGCAGGTACACTTCTGAGGCCGGTGATTGCAAGCCCGATTCGAAGGCAGCATATTGTTCTCGCACCGCTTCCCAGTAGTTCGAGATTTCTCGAATAGCGCTAATATCTAGGCCGGTGTCACGCTGGGTATTAGCAAGCGCTTCTACCAGCGATCCGAGAGTGGGTTGAGAGGTATTCCCCGAGAGTGAATCCATGGCTGCATCGATGGCGCTGACGCCAGATTCGGCCGCCACCAGACAGGTGGCAATCGATGCGCCGCTGGTGTCGTGGGTATGAAAATGGATGGGCAGACCCACTTCCTCTTTCAGCGCTGTAAACAAGGGACGAGCCGCCGACGCCTTTAAAAGCCCCGCCATATCTTTGACGCCAATCATATGAGCACCTGCATCACGCAGCTGTTTTGCCATATTGATGTAATACTTGAGGGAGTATTTCGCGCGGTTTGGATTCAATATATCGCCGGTGTAACAGATGGTGCCCTCACAAACCTTATTTACCTCCAGGACCGCGTCCATCGCAACACGCATATTTTCGACCCAGTTGAGACTGTCGAACACCCTGAATAAGTCGACGCCGGTTTCGGCTGCCTGCTTTACAAAGCCTTTGACGACGTTATCGGGATAATTCGTGTAGCCCACACCATTAGCGCCCCGAAGTAGCATTTGCAGCATAATGTTGGGTACTCGGGCACGGATATCACGCAGCCGTTGCCAGGGGCACTCTTGCAGAAATCGGTAGGCAACATCGAAGGTGGCACCACCCCAGCACTCAAGGGAGAATAGTTGCGGTAGATTCGCTGCATAGGTCGGTGCCACCCTAATCATGTCGATGGAGCGCATGCGTGTTGCCAGTAATGACTGATGCGCATCGCGCATAGTGGTATCGGTAAGCAAAACCCTTTGCTGGGAGGCCATCCAGTCGGCGAGCGCCTGCGGCCCCTGTTCGTCAAGAATTTGTTTGCTCCCCGGTGTCACAGATGAACAACGTAGAGCGGGCGCCTTCGGTAAGCGGCGATGACCGTGTCCGCTGGCGCCGAAAAGGTGTGCGACTCCCTGTGTTTCTGGATGACCATTGACATTGATTTCTGCGATGTAACGCAGGATTTTTGACCCTCGATCTGCTTGTTGTTTAAAAAGAAATAAATCGGGCGTGGTATCGATAAACTTGGTGGTGTACTCGCCCTGTAAGAACGTAGGGTGCTTCAGTAGGTTTTGTACAAAAGCAATATTGGTACTTACACCCCGAATGCGAAACTCGCGCAGTGCCCGATCCATACGTGCAATCGCACCCTCTTCAGTGCGTGCCCAAGCGGTGACTTTTTCTAGCAGTGAATCGTAATAGCGGGTTATGACCGCGCCCGAATAAGCGGTGCCGCCATCGAGTCGAATGCCCATGCCAGTTGCGCCGCGATAAGCGGTTATACGCCCGTAATCGGGAATGAAATCATTGAGTGGGTCTTCGGTGGTGATCCGGCACTGAATAGCATGGCCATCCAATTGAATATCGGCTTGATGTTCAACACCGGTAGCTTCCGCTAGGGTTTTACCCTCGGCAATAAGAATTTGCGCACGCACGATATCGACGCCAGTCACTTCCTCGGTGACGGTGTGCTCAACCTGTACCCGAGGATTAACTTCAATGAAGTAGAACTCATCGGTGTCCATATCCATCAGGAACTCGACCGTGCCAGCACACTCGTAGTCGACTTCACCGGCAATACGTCGCCCCAGCTCGGCTAAATGCTCCCGCTGCGCTTGATTGAGGTAGGGCGCCGGGGCACGTTCAACGACCTTTTGGTTACGTCGCTGAACTGAGCAGTCGCGCTCCCAGAGGTGGTAAATACTCCCGTACTTATCCCCTAGAATTTGCACCTCAACATGGCGCGCACGGGTAACCATTTTCTCGAGATACCCCTCGCCATTGCCGAAGGCTGCCTGCGCTTCACGCCGTCCCTCGAGAACCTTCGATTCCAGCTCGTCAGGGGCCAGAATAGGGCGCATACCGCGACCACCACCTCCCCACGAGGCTTTGAGCATGAGTGGATAACCAATTGTTTCAGCCTGTTCAGCGAGTCCTGTCATGGCATCATCGATGACATCCGTAGCCGGAATAACAGGCACGCCCGCTTGGATGGCAATTTTTCGAGCAGAGGCTTTATCGCCGAGGGCGCGCATGGTGGCTGCGCTTGGGCCGATAAAGGCAATACCGTGTGCGGTGCAGGCCTCAACCAATGCCGGGTTCTCACTGAGCAGACCATAACCCGGGTGAAGCGCATCACAGCCGGTGGCTGTGGCGACGCGCAGCATTTCATCGATCGATAAATACGCGCCGACTGGCCCGAGGCCCTCGCCGATGAGATAAGCCTCATCGGCCTTGAAGCGGTGCAGACTTAGTTTGTCTTCTTGTGCATAGACCGCGACCGTTTGTTTGCCCAGTTCTGTTGCCGCACGCATGATGCGTATCGCAATTTCTGAGCGATTAGCGACAAGGATTTTCCGAAAGGGTGCTGGTCGATTTGGCGATGATGCATTCATAGGCCGGTCTCCAGTGCGATGGGGTCTGGTGAACGGCATCCCCCGATTACGTGAAGTTGACGGAGCACTCACCGATGCCCGCTATACGCACCGTCATGACGTCGCCAGCGCTAACAGGCTCTAAAGGTACCAAGCTACCCGAGAGTATGACGTCTCCGGCGCTCAACCCAATGCCATACTGCCCCAGCGTGTTCGCCAACCAAGTGACGCAGTTGACGGGGTTGCCCATGGCAGCATCGCCTTTACCCGTCGATATGACTGATCCGTTTTTCGACACTACCATCTCACAGCGCGTTAGATCGATATTATTCGGATCCACAGCGGCGTTTTCATTAATCGTGAACAGACCACAGGATGCGTTATCGGCCACGGTGTCTTGAATTTTGATTCGCCAGTTATCGATGCGTGAGTCCACTACTTCAAAGCAGGGCACGACGGCGTCAGTAGCGGCGAGTACGTCGGCATTGGTAACACCCGGACCGAGCAAGTCGCGCTTCAGTAGGAAGGCCAGCTCTCCCTCTGCTCGTGGTTGTATGAGCAATCTTGAAATGGGCATGTCTCCGTCGTGACGCATGGCATCTGTCATGAAACCGAAGTCGGGCTGTCGGACCCCGAGCATGCTCATAACGGCTTCGCTGGTTACACCAATTTTTTTACCGATTACGCGCTCTCCAACGGCCAGCCGGCGTTGTAACAAATGCAGTGATATTCGGTAGGCATCGTCAATACTGATGTCGGGATAGGTTTCGGTCAGAGGCTGAATGGTTGACCGTTGTTGCAGGGCATCAAAGAGTTGATTGCCCACTTGTGCTACCTGTGCGTCGTTCATTATTTGAATCTCGTTTAATTGGCTACAAAACCCTGCTTTGGAGCGTCGCTATTGGTTGTTATCTTCTAACAAGCCCAATGGTTTGTCATACCGCCGCTATTGGGCGGGCTTACAGGGCAGCAGTTCAAGTGGCCCGTTGTGCGCTGACGTACTCCATTTGGAGGTGCCAGCCGGGGCGGTATCGGCTGCACGCCCGCGGTACACTCGCCTTTGGGGGTTCCTACTCCGTCTTCTTATCTCTACTGACCGAGGCCACAAACCGTGAGTAAAATTAAGTGTGCATTGATTGGCTCAGGCAATATCGGCACTGACCTTCTTTACAAAGTGCTCCGCAGCGAGGTGCTTGAACCGGTTTGGATGGTGGGGATTGACCCCGAGTCCGAAGGTTTGGCGCGGGCCCGAGAGCTGGGCATCAAAACAACACACGAGGGTGTTGATGGGATGCTGCCGCATTTGCTGGCCGATGGGGTGCAGATTGCCTTCGATGCCACCTCTGCTTATGTGCACAAAGAGAATTCCGAAAAGGTCAACGCACACGGTGTGTTAATGGTGGATTTGACGCCCGCGGCGATCGGTCCCTTGTGCGTGCCTCCGGTCAATCTTGATGACCTCGGCGAGACCATGAATGTCAACATGATTAGCTGTGCAGGTCAGGCCACTATCCCGATTGTTTATGGGGTCAGTCGCGTGCAGGGGGTGGCCTACGCAGAGATTATTGCCAGCTTGGCGTCGAAATCGATTGGCGGCGGCACGCGCGCCAACCTCGATGAGTTTACCTACACGACATCGAACGCCGTATGTCAGGTTGGGGGCGCCAAAAAAGGTAAAGCGCTTTGCATTATCAACCCGGCAGAGCCGCCCATGATTATGCGAAACACGATTTATTGTGTGACCGAAGAGGAACCAAACCAAGACGAGATCACCGCATCATTGATGGATATGATCGCAAAAGTTCAAAAATATGTGCCCGGTTATCGTCTGGTGAACGGGCCAGTGTTTGAAGGCAACAAGGTGGCGGTGTTCATGGAGGTGGCCGGACTTGGCGATTACTTACCGACCTATGCCGGTAATCTCGACATTATGACCGCTGCGGCCTGTCGCACGGCGGAAATGTACGCAGAGAAAATACTTAGCGGCGAATTGCAATTGACAGCGGAGGCATCATGACGACTTCTGATTTGGCAGGGCGAAAAGTTATTTGTCACGACATGTGTCTGCGTGACGGCATGCACGCAAAAAAAGAACAAATTACGACAGATCAAATGCGAAGCTTTGCCCAAGCCATGGACAATGCTGGGGTGCCCTACATTCAGGTGACCCACGGCGCAGGCCTTGGGGGCAATTCACTCCAACATGGTTTTGCATTGCACAGTAACGAAGAATACTGGGATGCCGTCGCCCCCGTGCTGAACAACAGCATCATGTCGGTGTTGTTAATTCCTGGGCTGGGCACCATGAATGAGCTGCGGGTGGCCTATGATCACGGTGTGCGGAGTGTTCATGTGGCGACGCACAGTACCGAGGCCGATACATCACCCCAGCATATTGCTTGCGGGCGTGAGCTGGGCATGGATACGTCTGGCTTCTTGATGATGGCCCATCTGAACACACCCTCGGGACTTGCTGAAGAAGCCAAGAAAATGGAGTCATACGGGGCGCAGACGGTATATGTGACTGATTCGGCCGGCTACATGCTGCCCGAAGACGTCACCGATTATGTACGCGCTTTGCGCGATATATTGGACGAAGAAACCGAAATTGGTTTCCATGGCCACAACAACCTGGGCATGGGTATTGCTAACTCCATTGCTGCGGTACGTGCCGGTGCAAGCCGCATTGACTGCTCTGTGGCAGGTCTTGGCGCCGGCGCGGGGAACACACCGCTAGAGGCCTTTGTGGCCGTCTGCGACCGCATGGGCATAGAGACCGGTTGCGACATGTTTGCGCTGATCGACATGGCAGAAGATTTGGTGTTTCCAATGATGGATCACATCGTGCGTATCGATCGCTCATCCCTGACTTTGGGCTACGCGGGCGTCTACTCAACGTTTTTGCTCCACGCCAATCGTCTCGGTGAAAAGTACGGAATACCTCCGAGGGACATCCTCATTGAACTTGGCCGTAAGAAGATGATTGGCGGTCAAGAAGATATGATTGAAGACACAGCGTTAACCATGTTGAAAGCGCGCACTGAGACAGCCGCTTGAAGCGCTTGTTCGTTACCGATAGTGGGGCGGCCTTCCTCTAGCAGGGGCCGCATAGGCTCAGACCAGCTGCAATGTTACGCCCAACTTTGCGGCCCCGCTTTTTGCTTGACGAAGCTCCCAATCGGTCAATGGATGGGCAGTGCGCCACTCGGCGGGCAGTGATAATGCCAACGCGTCGGCTGAGGCCGAGACGGAGCAATCGGGCAGAGTCTCTAACGCTTCTACCCATTTTAATAGGACGGCCAATCTAAGCAGTACGGTCAAACGCGATAGCTTTTGGCGCTGGGATTCCGGAATCATCTCGAATATTTCGGGGCGTACTTTGCCCCGTTGGCCTCGGACCAGAGTGGCCATGATCTCTTGCTCACCCTGAGAAAACCCAGGCAAATCAGTGTTTTGAAGCAGATAGGCCGAATGGCGATTAAAGTGTTTCTGAGAGATGGCCGCGCCTATCTCATGGCAGCGCCCAGCCCATGTGAGCAGTTCGATGTCTCGCTCGCTAAAGGCCCAAGCGTCGGCCACTGATTGTGCTAACCAACTAACACGCTCACCCACCACGCGGGCGTAGGTTTCGTTGGCATGGTAACGCGCAACCATGGCGTTAATGCTTCGCTCTCGAACATCCTCGTGACTGAGACGCCCGAGCAGGTCATAGATAACCCCCTCGCGCAGCGCGCCGTTGGATGTGCGCATATGCTCGATATTTAAACCATCAAAGATGGCGGCACTGATGGCGACCCCAGCGGTAATGACTTGACGTCGTTTTTCGCTGAGGCCGGGAAGGTCGATGGCATCGGTATGATCGAACTTAAGCAGGCGCTTACGCAGCTTTTCGAGGGCTTTGCGATCGATGCCATTTACGCTCCAGCCCTCCATTTGAACCAGTGTCTCTATAGCCTGAAGCGTGCCTGAGGAGCCCACGGCCTCTTGCCAATGCCCTTTGTGGTACTGGCTGCGGATATGTGAAACCTCAACTAAGGCTTGGTCATAGGCGGCGTTGTAGTTGTGTTTGCTGAGCTCGCCGGCGGGAAAGAAGCGTTGCGCGTAGCTAACACAGCCGAGCTGTAAGCTCTCCAGTCTGACCGGTTCGAATCGTTGACCGACGATAAATTCCGTACTGCCGCCACCAATATCTACTACCAGACGACTCTGCTCATCATCGGCCAGCGTGTGCGCGACGCCCAAATAAACAAGGCGCGCCTCCTCTTTGCCGTAAACGACGTCGACAGGCACCCCCAGTAATTTCTCCGCGGGTTCGGTGAATTCCCGGCGATTCTTAGCCTGACGCAGGGCGTTGGTGCCTACCACCCGCACTCGGCTGGGTTCCACACTATCGAGCATCTGACCAAAGCGCGCCAGGCAATCGAGCCCGCGGTTGATGGCTTCCGCCGATAGCTTCGAGTTGAGCAGGCCGGCACCCAATTGCACTTTTTCAGACAGAGTCTGAACAGGGCGAATTTCGCCATGCTCTACGCGACCGACAATGAGATGAAAAGAATTACTTCCAAGATCGATAGCAGCGAGAAGGCTGCCCTCGGGGAGTGGCATGGTTCGGTGGGGCAAAACGATAGTCCTCAACACTTTGACCGCAAGCTTAGATCATCATCCGCACCGACGCATGGACTTTCTGTTGAATGAAGGCGCCTCGATGACGCCTATCGCGTTTACTTTGGGTGCTAAAGGCGAGCGGAAGCGGCAGATTCACAGTGTTTTGCATTCACTAAATTTTCCCAGACTGCGTCCATCGACGAGTTGGCCGTGCACCAACCTGCGTCATCAGCGTGTAACCGATGGTGTCGGCAGCCTGCGCTAGTCGATCAATAGCAATGTGTTTACCCCATAATTCAACGGCGCTACCGATTACAGCACTGGGGTGGTCAGTAACATCGACCGTGATCATATCCATCGACACCCGTCCGACGAGGGGACACTCCTGTCCATCGATCCAAACCGGTGCACCATTGGCCGCGTGGCGTGGGTAGCCATCGCCATAACCCACCGGTACGGTCGCAATTCGGCTAGGTCGTGGTGCAATCCAGCGTCCCCCGTAACCCACAGTGTCCCCTTGGGGAATCTGCCTTAATGCCATCACTTGAGAGCTTAGGGTCATAACGGGGCGCAGTTCCACGTTTTTGCAGCTGCCGGATTGTCCGCCATAGAGCATGTAGCCTGGACGCACCCAATCGCTGTTCATTGGCAGCTCGTCAACTATCGCGGCAGAGTTGAACACACTTGCGCAAGCTGAGGTCGATGGCAAATGTGTTAAAGCCATCTGCCACTCGCATTTTTGTCGTTGCGTTAAGTCGCTATTAGCCCATTCGGCGTTGGCGAGGTGGGTCATCAATACCAGGTCATGGAAGCCCGCCTGTTGCAGTTGTGACCAAAGGCTCGCCAAGGTGCTTTTGTGAATGCCCAGCCTGTGCATGCCTGTATCGAGCTTAAGCCATACATTTGTGTTTTCGGGCGGCAGGTGTTCGATAAGCCACGGTAACTGATGCTCACTATGAACCACGGTCCACAGCGCCAGTTCCCTTATCTTAATGACATCGGCGGGCTCAAAGGGGCCCTCTAGCACCAATACGGGTAATGGGATTCCTGCATTACGCAGTTGCTCTGCCTCTTCCACATGGGCCACTGCCAACGCATCGACCAAAGGTGACAGGGCTCTGGCGCAAGCTACAGCGCCATGTCCGTAGGCATCGGCTTTTACGCAGGCCATTAGCTGTTTACCCGGGGTCAGTCGCCGAGCGACTTGGGCATTGTGGACGAGGGCATCGAGGTCGATGGAAACGTACGTAGGTCTGGGCATGCTGAAACTAAATACTAAATCGATAGCGATCGAACAGGCGCTGGGCCCGTTGCCACATAGGACCCGGGCGACCATCGCCAACCCTATTGCCATCGAGTTGTGTGACAGGTACGACTTCTTTGGTGGAGCTGGTCAGCCAAATTTCGTCGGCTTGGGCTACCTCGGTTCTCGTGACTACGCGCTCGGCGAAAGGCATATCACCGTGGGCCCGCAATATATCGATTAGCATATTGCGTGTGATGCCCCCCAGCTTCTGTTGGTCCAAGGGCGGCGTGAGTATTTGTCCGTCAATGACGATAAACACATTACAGGCGGCGGCTTCCGTTAGTTCATCGGCACGGTTGAACAGCAAAATTTCATCAGCACCACTGTCGACGCCCTCCATCATATGCAGCACATTGCCCAGCAGCGCCACCGATTTGATGTGGCAACGTTGCCAGCGCTGGTCAGTGCCCGTTACGGCGGTATAGCAGACCACGGTGTCGGCATCGCCTTGGTTGCGGCTGCCGATGGCAAACGGGTAAGCAAAAATGGTGGGCTCGCTGTTTTGGGGGTAGCGATGATTCCGCACCGGTGCTACCCCCCGTGTCACCTGTAGGTAGATCGCCGCATCAGGCCAGGCATTGGCATTGAGTAGATCACTAAGCATGTACTGCCACTGCTCGTTAGTGAGCGGGTTGTCGATGGCAATGGCGGCAAGACCCGCACTCAGCCGTGCCATATGCCTCTCGAAGCCGACCATTTTGCGCCCGTAGCTAGGGATCACCTCATAGATGCCATCGCCGAACAGAAAGCCCCGATCCATTGGCGAGATACGCGCTTCTTCAAGGGGTATATAGCTGCCGTTAAGGTAGGCGGTTGTCATGTCAGTTTGCGCCCTCTGGCGTCCTTGCAAATAGCTGTTGTATGGCTGCAATGAGTTGTTGTCCGGACTCGGGTGGAAGCCCGTCTTCGGTGGCTATGGCTTCGTGGGTCACACCGTCAACGGCGCCCACTTGCACTAAGCGCTCTAGTAGCTGCTGTGCATTTAGCCAAGTCAGTACCACTGGTGCATTTTGAAGGAATTCTGCCATAGCGATTAAGCCATAAGCAGCCCAGTTTGAAACATCTGCCACCAGTAATTCGTCACAGCTAGAGACCGCAGGCTGAATATCGAGTGTCTGCAGAACATCGCCCGCTTTGGCCATGCCAATTTCATTGCCACCGTCACCAATCGCAATAACCGGACAAGACAGTAACTCGACATAGGGCTCGGCAGGGCGGCACGCGTCGGTGATGTCGCGCCCGGCAATATTATAGTAGCGGCCATCGGCGGCGGCACCGGGGCGCTCAATCATGATTAATAAGGAGGGGTTGAGATGCTCGTTCATCGTGTGCGCGTCTTGTGCGGCCTGATCTCGATCGAAGGATGTCAAATTATAGGCTCTGACACCTGGTCCGAGTGCTCTCAGAAGTGGCTCACCGGCAAGCAGCCACGGTGTTAATCCGAGCTGCTCGCAGTACTCATAAAGGGCCAATGCACCGGCAGGGCCATCGGTTTCAAAGGTGTCGGCTACTGGGAAGCCAGTGCAGATAACAACGTTATTTGACGCGGCCAGCAGATATTGTGCTGCGCTAAAAAAATTATTGCAGTTAAGGCAGCGCTGTACCCGAGCCATACCCCGGGGGTTCAAAGCGACCAAAAGCTCCGCGAGGGCGCTGCTCAGACGCTGCGCACTAGCGTATCGTTCCGTACACTGCGTCATTCTATGGCCTCTAATACCAGTTCACGTTCGTAGTTATGATGCAACCACAATACGCGATCGGCGTCACTGGGAGTCAGGGGTTCTAATCGGCACCGGGTGAGGGGGGCTGCTTGCGCCAGCCGAGCACAATCGACTGACAACAACGCACCTATTTTTGGATACCCGCCAATCGTTTGACGATCATTTAATAAAACGATGGGGTCTCCGTCTGGGGGCACTTGTACTGCACCTAGACAGGTAGCCTCTGACCACAAGGCACGGATATGGGTCTCAATCGTATTACCGCGAAGCTGCACACCCATACGATTGCGTTGATGAGACACCTGAAAGTCATGGTTGACCAGTGCTTCACGGCTGGTCTTGGGTAGCGATGAATATTGAAATCCTGGAATAAAGCGCAGAATCAGGCTATCTGGCTTAGACACCGTCGCAACTTTGGCGCGGCGGTAGAGCGTACCACCAGCATGCGGTAACAGTGGCAGCTGAGCACCGTTATAGAGTCGGTCACCATTTAGCCCGCCCAATCCCTCGCGGACAACCGTAGAACGGCTGCCCAGCACCACAGGCGTGTCGATACCACCGGCGAAACAGATATAGCTATAGGTCCCCGATTGCACTCTCCCAACAGACAAATGCTGGCCTCTTCGCAATAGCAGTGTGGTATTCATCGGCATGCTTGCTTGATCGATGGTGACAGGCGCGCTGGCGCCGGTTACAGCGATTACTGTGTCTATATCAGCCGAGACTTCCGCGTCACCCAGAGTTAACTCGAGGGCGGCCATATTGGGGGTATTGCCGACCAGTCGCTGACCAAGACGAAAGCTGAAACCATCTATTGCACCGCCAGTTGTTAAGCCAATGTGCAGCTGTCCGAATCGACCTTCATCCTGAATCGTGGTGCTGAGTCCGGCCCGGTGAACGGTGAGCCTGCCGGGGGTATCGATATTCAAATCTGCCCCCCCAGTTCGATGAACTGGTCTTTGTCGATGGCCTCAAAAATAACGGTATCACCCACGTTAATATGGGTCGGTGGCTCTCGTCTTACATCGAACAGGCTGACTGGACACCGACCTATTAGTTGCCAGCCACCGGGTGAGGCGCGCGGGTAAACCGCCGTCTGGGTGTCTGCAATCCCTACACTGCCACCGGCTACTACTTTTCTCGGTGTAGTGTGGCGGGGGCAAGCTATCCGCTCGTCGACTTCACCCAGGTAGCAAAACCCGGGGGCAAAGCCGTTGGCGAAGGCGCGATAGTGGCGACTCGTGTGGAGGCTTATTAGCTCAGCAATTGTTAGCTTGCTGCGCCGCGCCAAAGATTCCAGATCGGGTCCAGATGCCGTGGCGTACCAGACGGGCAGACGAATGACTCGCCCGTCTAATACAGGACGGGACGTGTTGTCACATTGATAACTCGCCAGCCAGTGTTTGAGCGGCGCACGCATAGCGGCATTGGCGGGCCAAAAAACAGTGAGTGTCTGGTAGGCCAATACCGTATCTTCTATCGCGTCACCGAATTGGGCCATTACCGCGCGTTGGAGGGCTAGCAGATTCGCCGTGGTGGTATCACTGGGCGTTTCTGCGAGGCTTATTTGCAGCCCTCGTTCACCGGCCTCATGCCAAGATAGTCCGTTAGCCGACATGTTTTTTGAGGCCCAATCGAATTGCCTGCACCATGGCCACTGCTGCGGGTGTATCACCGTGAACGCACAGTGTGTCGGCGCGCAGGTTTAGCAGCTCGCCCTTTATGCTCGTTAGCCGTCCATTGGCGATTGCCAAGGCTTGCGCCACAGCTTCATCGAGGCTGAGCACTGCACCCGGTTGTTCTCTTGGTACTAACAGCCCCTTGTTGTTGTAAGCACGGTCAGCAAAGGCTTCAAAGCGCAACCCAAGTCCATACTGGGTGGCAAGTTCAATTGTGTTGGTATCATCGGCGGTGGCCAGTACCACAAGATCAATTGGCCGATGCCATGCAGCAACGGCACGCATGACATCGGCCCGAAGCGCAATGTCCTTCGTCATGTCGTTGTATAACGCGCCATGGGGTTTGACGTAGGTCATTGTCAGTTGATGGGTACGAGCCATACCTTCCAAGGCAGCCATTTGATAGTGCAGTGTATCGGTAAGCGCTTGGCCCCTGAGATGCATCGAGCGCCGGCCAAACCCCTGTAAGTCGGGGTAGGAAACATGCGCACCGATCTCAACTGCGTGAGCTTTTGCAAGCGCTAGTGTCTCTCTTATTACCGAAGGATCACCTGCGTGAAACCCGCAAGCAATATTGGCTGCGTCGATAAGCGGCATGACGGCGCTGTCATTGCCAAGGCGCCACGTGCCGTAGCTCTCACCAAGGTCGCAATTGAGTGCGGGTGGTGTCATTTGCAAACCTCTCGTCGATTTGGTCGACATGTACGATCCTGTCAAAACGCCGCTAGAGCGGCATTATTAAGGTCTGTTATTAGCATGTGACCTGGTGCATGTGTAATTGCCAACGGCAACTTTGCGCGCTCCAGAGCAGCTTGTGGTGTGACGCCACAGGCCCAAAATACGGGTACCTCGCCCTTGTTCACTGTGACGGGGTCGCCGTAATCTGGCTTGCCAAGATTGGCAATACCTAGAGCTGCCGGGTCACCGAAATGAATAGGGGCACCGTGCACTTGGGGAAATCGACTGCATATTTGAATGGCTCGAATGGCATCGGTAGGCGTAAACGGGCGCATGCTGACCACCAATTCACCTTTGAAGACGCCAGCGGCTTGGCAGGCCTGATGGGTTTTGTACATCGGTACGTTGACGTTTTCGCTGATATTGCGAATTTCCAACCCAGCCGATAGCAGGGCTTCCTCGAAGGAAAAGGAGCAGCCGAGAGCAAAGCTCACCAAATCCTCGCGCCAGTAATCAAGAATATCCGGAACCTCTGCTGTCAGTTCGCCGTCGCGCCATAGGCGATAGCGCGGCAGGTCGGTTCTAATATCAAGATCTGCACCCAGAGTGGGCAGGGTGGGATCGCCGGGTAGGGCGCTCATTGCCAGCAATGGGCAGGGCTTGGGGTTCAGTTGGCAAAACCGCAGGAAATCGTGCGCGTAGATCTCGGGCAACACGACGAGATTGCACTGTACCAAGCTGGGAGCCATACCGCTGGTGGGACGACTAAACTCACCGTGGCGACATTGTTGGCGCCAGAGCTCACCCGAGGGTCTAGGCTGTTTTTGCAATGGAGTGTCTCCCGCTCATTTAGTGACAGGTTGATTTCAGCACATCATAAACAACCCTTGGTGATTTTGATCAATAGCGTGTCGCATTCGTTATCGGTTTTTGTCAATTATCCAAATCAATGCCATTGCTCATGGACATCGTAAGTCCAATAATCATTGGCGGGGGGCGTTTGGCGCCACATTGATAGGTATAACGATAAAGAAAAAAGCCATCAGACCGCTGACGTATAGCGTTGGCAACTGGTCTTGACAGCGGCGAATGAGGTGCAACTCATGCAGTCATCGACATTCTGGGCGACTAAACGCAAAGCCCCGTCCTCGCATCACCGGAGGGTGCACTAATGCCCATCCATGCCAGCGATCCTCGACCCATTCAACGGTTTAGTGATGTGCAACACGCCGTTCCCGCCACTGCCGAATTCGATCCTGTTGTGGTCGAGGCGCCACTGGCGATTGCCAACAGTGAGACGGTTCTGGCAACCACAATGCGCACACCCGGACACGACGAAGAGTTAGCTGTCGGTTGGCTGGTGAGTGAATCCGACATTGCCGATGCATCAGATTTGCTCGAGGTGAAACGTGTGGGCGCCTCCCAGTTTCGCCAGTGGGGCGTCATTGAAGAGGCGGTCGATACTGTTGTCATTGATCTTCAACCCCACTGTCGTATGCCCAAGCCTCGGGCCTATTTAACCTCTAGCTCTTGCGGTGTATGCAGCGCCGATGTGCTCGAGTCGGTACCAGTCCCGTCGGCACCACTGCATACTTCTGGTTGGGCGTTTCGCCCCGATAGAGTGCATTCACTCATCGATGCGATGCGCGAGCAGCAGCGTATGTTTGATTTGACCGGCGCGCTGCACGCGGCCGCTTTGGCGTCTGTGAGTGGCGAACTTCTGGTTGTGCGTGAGGACGTCGGCCGCCATAACGCAGTCGATAAGGTCATCGGCCACGCTTTTATGAAAAGCCAGTTTCCCTTGACCGATCACATCCTGGTTGTCAGTGGACGAGTATCTTATGAAATCGTGGCTAAAGCGCTGCGCGCTTGCGTTGCCGGTATTGTCGCGGTTTCTGGTCCCACAACACTGGCGGTCGATTTAGCACGTCACCATGGCATGCTACTGATTGGTTTCGCCCGAGATCAACGCATCAATGTCTACGCCGGCGAGGGATTGCTGCAATCATGAGTCTTACTGTCTATTGGCCAGAGTGGGACTCAACTGTGGCGCGGCAGCTGGCCACCGACATTGCCGAGCAGCACGCGGGTCCTGTGCTGTTGTGTTTGCAGACTATCCAACAGCATTTTGGCTATGTGCCCGAGGGTGCGGTAGCCGTGGTTGCCGATGTCTGTAACGTGTCCCGAGCAGACGTTCACGGTGTGCTTACCTTTTACAGCGATTTGCGCAGTGCACCGCCCCCCGCCATACCCGTGCGGCTGTGTGCGGCAGAGGCATGCCAAGCTGTCGGTGCTCGAGCCCTCAAAGGTCAGTGGCAAGCCACTTGTGAGCTAGAGCCTCAGCTTGCCGCGTTAACCGGCGTTGATGAGCCTGTCTTTTGTCTTGGCAACTGCGCATTGGGCCCGGCAGCTATGGTCGATGGCGAACTGATGGGTCGAGTGACGGTTGAACGCTTGCGTGCAGCTGTGTTGGTGCGCACACAGCAAGATAACGAGTTCGCATAATGAGTTTTTGGTTCGTACCCAAAGACGCGGCGGCAAAGTCGGTGGGCGCCGATCAGGTTGCCGAATTACTTACTGCTGCCGGCGAGGTGGTGATCCGCACAGGTAGTCGCGGTTTGCTGTGGTTAGAGCCACTGGTGGAGTGGAGCCATGAGCGCTACGGCGATCGAGTCGCGTGGTGCAATGTCAGTGCCGAGCAGTATCGCGGGGCATTACCAACATCCGCCGACGGTAATTTCCTTGGCCCAGTCGACACCATTGATTATCTGGCTCAGCAGCAGCGTTGGATTTTTGAACGTGTTGGCGTAGTCGATCCGCTTGACGCTGAGGATTTTCTTCATCGCGGTGGCTTAGGGGGGTTGCAGCGTGCGCTAGCAAAGCCACCTCAAGATGTGGTCGCGTGCATTGTTGAATCCGGGTTGCGGGGCCGTGGTGGTGCAGGTTTTCCCGCCGGCATTAAATGGCGCACAGTCGCTGCCCAGGAACCCGCAGCCCATAAGGGTGCGGGTGTCCATGGGGCAAAGCACAAATACATTTGCGTTAACGCCGATGAGGGAGACAGCGGCACCTTCGCCGATAGGATGCTAATGGAGGGCGACCCCTTTTGTCTGATTGAGGGGATGATAATTGCCGCTTGGGCAGTAGGCGCCGATAGGGGTGTGATTTACTGTCGCTCCGAATACCCCGACGCTATTTCGACCTTGGAAAACGCTCTTGAGGAGGCGCGCAACCGTGCTTGGCTGGGCGCCAATATTTTAGGTGGCGATCTCCATTTTGATATTGAACTTAGGGTGGGGGCTGGTTCTTATGTTTGCGGTGAAGAGACCGCGATGCTTGAGAGCATTGAGGGCCGCCGGGGGATGGTTCGCGTCAAACCGCCGTTGCCCGCCATTGAAGGATTATTTGGGACGCCGACAGTCATCAATAACGTTCTGACAATGGCGAGTGTTCCCTCCATTATGGCGAGGGGACCCGAAACCTATGCAGCGCTGGGTCACGGGCGTTCCTGTGGAACACAAGTGTTTCAACTCGCAGGCAATGTTGCCCGAGGTGGCATTATTGAAACAGCCTTTGGTGTGACGGCGCATACCTTAGTGCGCGATTTTGGCGGCGGTACTCGCTCGGGTAGACCCGTGCGAGCGGTACAGACTGGGGGGCCTCTCGGGCCTTATTTGGCTGCCGATGAGCTCGATGTGCCCATGGCCTATGAAGCCCTTGCTGAGGCCGGCGGTATGCTCGGTCACGGCGGGCTCGTGGTGTTCGATGACACCGTAGATATGCTCGAGCAAGCACGATTTGCCATGGCGTTTTGTGCCGAGGAATCCTGTGGTAAGTGCACTCCATGTCGTATTGGGGCGGTACGTGGCGTCGAGGTCTTAGAGCGCATTGCAGCGGGCGATGATGTCAAGACACAGCAGACCTTGCTACGAGATCTCTGTGAAGTCATGGAGATGAGTTCACTTTGTGCGATGGGCGGTCTTACCCCTAAACCGGTATTGAGTGCACTCAATGGATTCTCTGAAGATTTCAATCCGACCGACAACCAACTGATCGTGCGCAGTGGAGGTTAGGCACAATGAATAGCGTGCAGCAATTTGACCCCATTACAGATTTAGGTACACCGCAGGTTTTGAGCGAAGCAACCGTCGACGTGGTCATCGATGGCATTGAGGTCTGTGTGCCGGAGGGTACTTCAGTTATGCGTGCGGCCGCGATTGCTGGGGCACCCGTACCAAAGCTATGCGCCACCGAACAGTTAGAAGCGTTTGGTTCGTGTCGATTGTGTTTGGTTGAAATCGAGGGGCGACGCGGCACGCCCGCCGCCTGCACTACCCCCTGCGAGCCCGGGATGTCGATACGGACCCAGAGCAAACAGCTCGATCGTCTTCGCAAGGGCGTTATGGAGCTTTATATCTCCGACCACCCCCTCGACTGTTTAACCTGCTCCGCCAATGGCGATTGTGAACTCCAAGATATGGCGGGAGTGGTTGGCTTGCGCACGGTCCGCTACGGCGAAGGGGAGCATCATCTCAACGCGCCTACAGACAACTCAAATCCCTATTTTAGTTTCGATGCCAGCAAATGCATTGTATGTAGTCGCTGTGTTCGCGCCTGTGACGAGGTGCAGGGCACCTTCGCCTTGACCATCGCAGGGCGGGGCTTCCAGTCCCGCGTGTCGGCCAGTGAGGAACAACCCTTTTTTGACAGCGAATGTGTCTCCTGTGGCGCTTGTGTGCAGGCATGCCCAACAGCCACCTTGCAAGAAAAGCGTGTCATTGACTTAGGCGTCCCCAATCGCGAGGTGAAGACCACTTGCGCTTACTGTGGTGTCGGCTGTTCCTTCATTGCCCAGATGAAGGGCAACGAGGTGGTGCGCATGGTGCCGGATAAAACCGGAGGCGCAAACGCAGGCCACTCCTGCGTGAAAGGGCGTTTCGCCTGGGGTTATGCCAGCCACTCCGATCGTATTACGCAGCCGATGATTCGCGATCATATTAACGACACATGGCAAGTTGTTTCGTGGGAGCAGGCCATCGCATTCGCCGCTGACCGGTTCAAGTCGATTCAGCGTGCGCAAGGTATCGACGCCATTGGCGCCATTACCTCCTCTCGGTGTACCAACGAGGAAGTTTACGTCGTGCAAAAAATGGTGCGTGCGGCGTTTGGCACTAATAACGTCGACACCTGTGCCCGTGTTTGCCACTCGCCAACAGGCTATGGTCTAAAGCAAACCTTTGGCACCAGCGCTGGCACACAGGATTTTGCGTCCGTTGATGAGGCCGATGCCATTATGGTTATTGGTGCCAATCCTACCGATGCCCACCCTGTATTTGGTTCACGTATGAAGCAGCGCTTGCGCCAGGGAGCTGATCTCATTGTTATTGACCCGCGTGCCACAGCGTTGGTGCGCTCGCCACACATCGAGGCAAAGCACCATTTAGCCTTAATGCCCGGCACGAATGTGGCTGTGTTGAACGCCATGGCCCATGTTGTGGTGACAGAGGATCTGACGGCAGACGCTTTTATCGCCCAGCGCTGTGACACTGGCTCATTCGCCGACTGGAAAGCGTTTGTTGCCCGGCCTGAAAATAGCCCCGAGACCATTGCTGAGCTGGCTGGCTTGAGCGCGGAAGATATCCGGCGTGCCGCGAGGACCTATGCCAAGGCCCACAACGGTGCTATCTACTACGGCCTTGGTGTCACCGAACAATCGCAGGGTTCTACCATGGTAATGGCGATGGCTAACCTCGCTATGGCAACCGGTAATATCGGCAGGCGAGGTGTTGGTGTTAATCCACTGCGTGGGCAGAACAATGTTCAGGGCGCCTGCGACATGGGCTCTTTCCCTCACGAGTTCGCTGGTTACCGACATGTATCCGATGACAGTGTTAGGGATCAATTTGCCCAGAGTTGGGGCGTGTCGCTACGAGAGGACCCGGGAATGCGCATTCCCAATATGCTCGATGGCGCCATTGCCGGACATTTTTGTGGCCTCTTTGTTCAGGGGGAAGACATCGCCCAGTCAGATCCCAATACCCATCACGTAACCGCCGCACTTAAATCAATGGATTGCGTGGTTGTACAAGATTTGTTCCTCAACGAGACAAGCAAGTACGCACACGTGTTTTTGCCCGGCACCTCGTTCTTGGAAAAAGACGGCACGTTCACCAATGCTGAGAGGCGTATTAATCGTGTTCGTCCTGTGATGCCGCCGCGCACGGGTAAAGCAGAGTGGCAGGTCACCTGCGAGCTAAGTGCGGCGATGGGTTACCCAATGCATTATCCCAATAGCGCGGCCATCATGGATGAGATAGCCGCGCTTACGCCAACGTTTGCGGGCGTGTCATTCGCCTATCTAGACAGCGTAGGCAGCGTTCAGTGGCCTTGCAATGACAGTGCTCCGGCGGGTACGCCCATCATGCACGAACAGCAATTCGTGCGCGGTGTGGGTCAGTTCATCACCACACCTTATGTTCCCACTGATGAACGCACCACACGTAAATACCCTTTGGTGCTTACTACAGGACGTATTTTGAGTCAGTACAATGTGGGCGCCCAAACCCGCCGTACCGAGAATCAGCGTTGGCACGGCGAGGATGTGCTCGATATCCACGAGGCCGACGCGGCGCTTCGGGGTATTGCCGATGGTGACTGGGTGGAAGTGGCAAGCCGAGCCGGTACCACGCGCCTGCGGGCGAGAATATCACCGGCGATTCCCAGCGGTGTTGTTTACACCACATTCCATCATCCGGTGTCGGGCACCAATGTCATTACAACCGATAATTCGGACTGGGCCACTAACTGTCCCGAATACAAGGTAACCGCTGTTGAGGTCCGTCCCCATGGCCGCTGACGGTGTACTCTCAGGTCACCGCTTGGTGGCAATGGCCAATCAAATTGCTAGCAACGTGCCAAATCGAGAGGCTGTCGCGCAGCAGCTTGTCCAGCACATTGAACAGTTTTGGACGCCCCCCATGCGACAAGAGTTGCGCGACTTGGCAGCGACTAACCCCGAGCTCTTCGATACCGCGGTGCTGAGTGCAGTGGCATTGACACAAGACAAAGACCCCTGATGCCTTGTCGTTTTTGGGCAGTTTTCTGGCCCCTGCAGATGAGCAGTCATCACGACAAAGCCCCGACAATCCAAGGCGTGTGCTCGCTGGCTTAAACGTGCTCGTGACACGCCAAGAAGTGTGTATTTCCAAGCAGCTGAATAAAGGAGCCTGATATGGCCGCGTTACCAGAGCACGCAAAAGTCGTCATTGTGGGGCAGGGTGGCATTGTCGGCGCGTCGGTGGCGCATCATCTCATTGAGGCGGGGTGGGACAACATTGTAGGTCTCGAGAAATCCGCCGTGCCTACGGATATCGGGTCTACCTCCCACGCATCTGATTTCTGCTACATGACAGCTCACGACAAGCTGACTTGCTACACCACGCTTTACAGCAAAGAGTTCTACCAGTCGCGCGGCAATTACATTCAAACCGGTGGCCTTGAGGTGGCGCGAAAAGATGACGACGAGCGCATGCAGGAGCTGTTGCGCAAGGTCGCGTCGGGCAAAGCCTTTGGCACGCGTGCGCACATGATTACGCCAGCTGAAGCCAAAGCGCGCTTCCCGCTGTTGGAAGAGGATATTATTCAGGGGGCACTGTGGGACCCTGATGCCGGATTGGTCACACCGCGATCGCAAAAGGTCGCCGGTGACTTGGTCGACGAGGCGGTCGCCACGGGCAAGCTTCAAGTTTTTGCGTACACCCCCGCCACACGCATTTTGGTAGAGCAGGGCCGGGCCGTGGGCGTGGAGACCGAGAAAGGCACCATCATGGCTGACCATGTCGTGCTATGCGTGGGTATCTGGGGGGCGCCGGTGGCAGAAACGGCGGGTGTTAAGTTGCCGCTGATGCCTCTCGAACACCCGCTGCTGTTCTTTGGACCATGGGAAGAACTCAACGGCACGGGCAAGGACATTGTTTACCCTTTGTTTCGTGATCAGGGAAACTCAGGCTATGTGCGAGACACCGGTGATCCCACCACGCCCGAGGGCGGGCTAATTGAATGGGGTTATTACGAGCCCGACAACCCGCGATTGATTGAAGCCACCGACATTGCCGAGCCTGGTGACGCCCGTTTGTCACCGTCGATGCGGGATTTAACCCTCGATCAGGTAATGGAGGGGTTCGAAAAGGCCCTGGAAATGACCCCCATATTGGGTGAGCTGGGTTGGGAGGAGCGACGCTCTTTCAACGGCCTATTGTCGGTAACCACCGATGGCGGCTCTATTATCGGTGAGGCGCCGGGCGTACAGGGTCTGTGGTTGTGCGAGGCTATTTGGGTGAAAGACGGTCCGGGTGCCGGCAAGGTCCTTGTCGACTTAATGACCCATGGTCGTACCGAATTTGACATTCACAGTGTCGATCCTGCACGGCACTATCCGGTTCAATTGGATGGCAGCTTCATCCGCGATCGCTGCTACGAAATTGCCAAGAAGGTGTATACCCCCGCGGTGCATCCCCGAGAACCCTTTGCCTCTTCTCGACAGCTGCGAACAAGCCCATTTTATGAGCGCGAGGTGGCTCTGGGTGGATACTTCATGGAAGTCGCGGGGTGGGAGCGAGCGCATGGTTACGCCGCCAATGAAGCGACGCTGTTAGCGCGCTATCGCGACCAGGTACCGGTGCGCCAAAACGAATGGGACGCCCGCCATTTCTGGGAAGTCTCAAATGCCGAACAGTTGGCCATGAGCGATAGTGTAGGCATGATCAATCTGGCCCACTTCGCAATCTATGATGTTACTGGGCCTGATGCTGAATCGCTGATGGAATATTTATCGGTTGCCAAAGTTGGTGGCGATACACCGGTAGGAAAGGGTGTCTATACCCATTTCCTCGATGCGGCAGGTGGAATCCGCTCAGATTTAACCGTTGTGAGGTTGACGAGTAATGCCTTCCGAGTGATTTGTGGCGGTGATACCGGTCATCGCGACTACATTTGGATGCGGCACATTTGTCGACAACAGGGTTGGTCTGATGTCACGTTCCACGATCGCAGCGAACAGTTGGCGACCTTGGGCTTGTGGGGACCTGAAGCACGAGCCACGCTGCAGCAGCTCATGGATGACCCGGCCGCTGTCAGCTTAGAAGAATTCCCTTATGCCACCGCCAAATCTATCACCGTGGCGGGTATCGAGATCTGGGCGTTCCGGATCTCTTATGTGGGTGAGCAGGGTTGGGAGCTGTATTTCAATGTCGCCGAAGGTCTGGCGTTGTGGGATGCCCTTGCGGCACTGGGGGTAATACCCGTAGGTATTGAAACCTATGCCAACAGTCGCCGTTTGGAGAAAAGCTTGCGTTTACAAAACGCCGATTTGGAAACCGAGTACAACTTGTACGAGGCGGGTCTTGCGCGCCCGAAAGTCAAGGCGGCGGATTTCCACGGTAAAGCCGCCTATGTGGCACAGCGAGAGCTTCCGACTCAGGTCGCCTACTTGTGCACGCTGACACTGGAGGACACTACCGACGAAGCCGGCGTTGTGCGCTATCCAGTGGGAATGTGGCCGCTACTCGATGCGAATACGGGTGACGTGTTGGTCGACGAAAAAGGTCGGCGTTCATATACCACCAGTATTGCCTATGGTCCGTCACTAGGCTGCAATATCGCGATGGGTTACCTACCAAGCTCTCATGCGATAGAGGGGAACACGGTGCTAATGGAACATTTTGGCGAAACGTTTACCGCTAAAGTGGCCTGTGTGGGCTACAGGGCACTGCTCGATCCCGATAATGCGCGCGTCCGCAGTTAGGGTTTACCAAGCAATGTGTTGAGCATGACTAACACTTAGGCGTACCCAATCGTCGGCCGTAGCGACTTCAATGGCATCAGGTGTCGAGTGGCCACTGATGCTTAAGTCATCGGCGTAGACATAGACCGGGCAAGGCCAATAGAGGGCTGCGATGGTGGCCAGCGCCCAAGCCGCCTCGTCCATGACGATGACAGCATCACCAGCACAGACCCGCTGACAGCATTCAACGGCTTTGTGGGCATGATGGAGTGTGTGTAAAGCCACTAGAAACTCAGTACGTGCTTGGCGTTAGCGACTAATTCATGCCAACCCTTTGTGTCGATTGTGTCAATCATTAAGCCCTCAATCTTTGGTGGCGCACCAGCATGCTTAGCGCTGTTCATATTGCCGTTCACACCGACACTATCACCGTTAGCGAACTGATAAATACGGTCAACATCGTACAGGGGCATGGCGCTGAGTTGCTTGTAGATGTTGGCGTGTTGCTGGGGTGCGCTCTGATCGGGGTTGAGAGCCCCCAGGGCCAGTCCCTCGAGCACCAACGCTACGGATTGTCCGAATGCGCCACAGGCAAGCGCTATATCCAGTGCCTGGGCGAATTGCTCATCGTGGTAGGGAGCACAGCTGAGGCGTATTAACCAAGTGGTTTGTTCAGACAATGTGAATTACCCGTTCGGTGGTAAAGCCGGCCTCCATCAGTGTTCCCAAACCGCCGATTTGCCAGGGTGTGGCACATTCAGTGAGAGCAAAGCGCTCGTATGAAGCGCTACAGAGGGTTAGCGATAAATGATGTTTGCTCGCGGCAAGTCGCCATTCATTGGCCAGGTTGTCAGCCCAGGGCAAACCGATTTGAACCGCCGGTCCAAAGAAAAATGCTTGCTTTGGGCTATGACCAGCGCGGGTCAGCGCATCAATGAAGTCCAGAGCCCGTTGATGTTTCAGAGGCTGCCGCGGGGTGGCGGTGATCATAAAGGTGTAGAGGAGTGTCTGGGTCACTGAAAAACTCGTGTAGGGTTCAGACCAGCGGCTTGTCAGCATCGCAAAGGGGTGAAATCATAACCCAAAAGCCCGAGCTTATAAGGATAAGAACATGCCCCACATTTCAGTTACCGCACGCGAGACCCCGTCAAAACCAGCGCTGATTATGGCGGGCTCCGGCCGCGTTGTAAGTTACGGTGAATTAGACCAGCGCAGCAATAAGGTAGCACAGCTATTTCGGTTATGCGGGATACATGCGGGCGATCACGTTGCCATGATGCTGGACAACAGTCCTGAGTTTATCGAAATTGCTTGTGCGGCACTGCGTGCCGGTATCATCTTTACGCCCATAAGCACCCATCTAAAAAGCGACGAGACCGCCTATATTCTCGAAAATTGCGGCGCAAAAGTGTTTGTTGTCTCTGCTAACTATGCAAGTGTGGCCGAAAAAATGATTCAGCAGGCACCCACCGTCGAGCGGTTTTACATGGTGGGTGGTGTGCGCGATGGCTTTGAACCTTGGGAAGATGCCCTCGACCCTATGCCGTCGACGCCCATCGCTGATCAGAGCACCGGCACGTCTATGTTGTATTCATCGGGCACCACAGGGAAGCCCAAAGGTATTTTGATTCCCCCCAGTAATGCGAACTTTGATGCACCTTATCCGCTCAGTCTCTCAATAGGGGCAGTATTTGGCTTTGGGCCCGAGACTACTTATCTGTCGCCGGCGCCGCTTTATCATGCGGCGCCAATGCACTACAACATGCTAGTGCTCGATACCGCTGGTTGCACGGTCATTATGGAGAAGTTTGACCCAGAGCAGGCGCTGTCGCTCATCGAGGATTATCGGATCACCCACAGTCAGTGGGTGCCGATCATGTTTGTGCGCATGCTCAAGCTACCCAAGGCCGTTCGGGAGCGCTATGACGTAAGTTCCATGCAGGTGGCAATCCACGCCGCTGCACCGTGTCCGATAGATGTTAAGGAGCAAATGATTGATTGGTGGGGCCCAGTTGTGTGGGAGTACTATTCCTCCAGTGAAGCGGCCGGCTTTACCTTGATTGACGCCAATAGTTGGTTGACTCACAAGGGCTCCGTTGGCCGTCCGCTGTTCGGTGTGCCCCATGTTTGTGACGATGAGGGCCGCGAACTCCCTGCCGGTGAGGTAGGTACTATTTGGTTCTCGGATTTGCGCGATAAATTTGCCTATCACAACGAACCTGCTAAGACCCAGTCTGCCTACAATGAGGACGGCTGGGCGACCTGTGGTGATATGGGCTATCTGGATGAGGAAGGGTTTTTGTACCTTACCGATCGGCGCAATTTCATGATTATTACTGGCGGCGTAAATGTTTACCCCGCTGAAGTCGAGAACCTTTTGATTGGGCACCCCAAGGTCGCCGATGTGGCAGTGTTTGGTGTCCCCAATCAGGAATTTGGCGAGGAGGTGAAAGCAGTCGTTCAACCCGGTAATTGGGTGGATGCCACCGATGAAACTGCCTTAGAGTTATTAGAATGGCTGCGCGAGCGATTGTCCCACGTCAAGGTACCCAAGTCCCTGGACTTTATGGAGCAATTGCCGCGCATGGATAATGGCAAACTCTACAAACGCCATCTAATGGAAGCCTATAAGAATCGAGAAAATTAGCGGATGCCCAGGCTGGCTGCGACGAGTACAGCGCCAGTAGCAATGACCGGTATTACCACTGTAATGACACCCACATCTCGGTACGCCTGGCGGTGAGTCAATTGCGTGATGGTGAGCATGGCGACCACGGCACCGCAATGGGGCAGTGAGTCGAAGCCGCCGCTGGCAATGGCTGCCACGCGATGCAACACCTGGGGATCTATCCCCTGAGCGAGATAGCTGGGCGCTAGGGCCTGCATGAAAATTTGCAGGCCCCCAGAAGCCGAGCCGGTGATGGCTGAAATGGTACTGATCGAGCCAAACACAGAGAGTAGGGGTGGGAGACCCGAGTCCGTGGCTAGGCTGAGAAAGTGCTGAAATCCTGTAGTTTGTGTCACAACACCGCCAAAGCCGATGACCGCAGCAGTGTTTATAAGCGGTAAGATCGCGTCTTGTGTGCCGTGCCCCATGACCGTTAGCAACCTCGGTCGCACATTGTGAAACAATGCCCCTGCTACAACACTACCCAATGCCAACGCGATACTAGGCCACAAAATGGGCTGGCTGTTGGCAAAGACCAGTAACTCACCCAATTGGCCCTCAGGTGCTATGCCTATCAGCGTCAAAAGTCGCGGTAGGAGGATGGTCCCCAACACGAGCGCCAACGGGATGATCGCTACGGGCCAGCGAGGCACGGCGATGGCGTCGAGGTCTAGTAGCTGATCCCTAGGACCGGGCTCAAACCCCTCACCGGCTGTTAGCGCCTGTCGGCGCTGATACTCGAGGTACCAAATGCCGAGCCCCAACATAATGGCCGATGCCAAAAGACCCAACAGAGGCGCCGCGAACAAATCGGTGCCCAATGCCGATGCGGCGATAACGTTATGAATAGAGGGGGTGCCGGGCATTGCGCTCAGGGTATAGGTACCCGCCCCCAGCGCCAGTGCCGCGCAGAATAACCGCTTGGGAATGTCGGCTTCACGTAGTAGCTGCAGACCCAGAGGATACATGGCGAAGATGACAACGAAGACAACGACGCCCCCGTAGGTAAGTAAGGAGCAGGCGACGACGGTGATCAATAGTGCTTGATGAGCCCCCATACGCCGTACTAGGGCCATGGCGACCGCGGCAGCTGCGCCTGAATCGCCCATGACGCGCCCGAACATGGCGCCGCTTGCGAACAGCAGAAAAAACTTGCCGGCAAAGGTAAACGCGCCAAGTTTACCGAGCGCGAAGGATGTCGCCAGCGCATCGGCCAGCGGTAGGCCGTTACTGACGATGACTAAAATTGAGCAGAGTAGGGCCGCAAATATAATATCTACGCCCCGCAGAGCGAGAGTAATGAGCAAAGCAACGCTTGCAAGCAAGCCCGCATAGGCAAGAAAAGTCATGCGCGAATCTCCGTTATTATGGTTGTGAGCATAGGCCAAATGGTAGCGGATGCGGCTAGAGATCGCGTGACTATATACGATAAGCTGATGGCTAAAGGCGATACGGATGAGAGGTAGTGTGTGCGCCGAAAGAACAAGTTAAAAACGCTCGATAAAACGATGGCAACTGCCACCAACTACGACGAGTGGCGAGGCGCAGCGATTGCTCATGATGAGCAATCGGGTATGGCCCGTTGGCGAGAGATAGAGCAGACCGACCTCTATGATCATTCTCAAATTCGTCTACGCCTTGATCGGTTGCGTAATCTCCGTGCTCGCGGTGACTTTCAAGGCTTGTTGTTCGCATTGAATGAAGGTATCCACGGCAATATGGGCGGTATGGGCAAGAGTGCCCTCTATCGTAAGGCCCGATTTGGCACCAAGCGACTCATTGAAGACTACATTGCAGAAATCGACAGCAGTTTGAAGGTCCTTGCTGAACTCGATGATGACATCATACCGACACAAGAAAAAATCGAGTTTTTCTACCGCGCCAATGTGTGTTTTGGACGTTCCGCACTGATGCTCAGTGGCGGCGGCGTGATGGGTTTTTTACACCTAGGCGTCGTCAATGTGCTGGTACAACAAGGATTGTTACCACGGGTTATTTCGGGCTCCAGTGCTGGCTCCTTAATTGCGGGTGTGTTGGCTTGCCACTCCGATGACGAGTTACAGCGCTTTAGTGATCCGACGATTGTGCGCAGTGAAGCCGCCCGCGACGTTGGCTTTCTGCGTCGTATGCTATTGGGTATGGGGCCGCAGATTACCCTTGAAGACCTCGAAACCCTTATTGAAGGGCTTATCCCGCACATGACATTCGCCGAGGCCTATGCCAAAACAGGGCGTCAAGTCAGTATTACGGTGGCACCTGCTGAGCCCCATCAGCGCTCGCGCTTGTTAAATGCGGTTACATCGCCCAATGTTTATATGCGCTCTGCCATCATGGCCTCCTGCGCAGTGCCCGGGGTGTTTCCTCCGGTCATGTTGATGGCGAGAAATGTGCACGGTGACCCCCAGCCCTACTTGCCCGGCCGGCGATGGATTGATGGTTCAGTTGCAGACGATTTGCCCGCTAAGCGACTGTCGCGGCTCTACAGCACCAATCATTACATTGTGAGCATGGTGAATCCGATTGCCACTCTGTTTTTGAATCAAGGAGAGGAGCACAGTCCCCTACGGCGTGCTGTGGGTACCTTGGGAGTCGGCGTGGGTCGAGAAATTCTGAATTTTTATCGTGGTCTTGCCCAGCGCCAAGGCGATAATTGGCCCCGCTTCAATATGATGCTACACGGGCTTCACGCCCTCATGGATCAAGAGTACTCGGGCGATATCAATATTGTACCGACGCTTAAAACTGCAAACCCGCTGCGTTTGCTATCTCATCTCGATGAAGAAGAATTGGTCAAAATTGTTGCCGAGGGGGAGCGTGCCTGCTTTGAGAAAGTAGAGGCTATTCGTCGTTGCACGATGATTTCGCGCACGCTGGAAGACATTCTGTACCGTTTTGAATACGGTGATTTGCGCCCCGATCCTCGCAAGTTCCGTCGCCCCCGTTCATCAAGGCGCCGACCACCGCCAACTGATGCGCAGCTAGCGCAGCTCAAGCAGTCTAGTAAACGTAGGGCCACAATGAACTAGACGTCCATGTATTCCAGCGCCATTGCCGCCAGCGGCCCTACCATATCGCCTCGACTAGCGGCTTCCGCGCTCGATGCATTGCCGTCGATGGCGCGTTTCTTGACCCCTTGCAGGATGGCTGCGAGCCTAAAGAAGCAGAACACCATATAGAATGGCCAATGGGCGATGGCATCGCGGCCGGTTCGCTCGCAATAGCGTGCTACGTACTCTGGGTCGCTGGGGATGCCCAGTGGTGCCCGATCCACACCCATCATGCCGTTGATGCCACCCTCTCTGGGTAGCTGCCAAGCCATCACCTGATAAGCCAGGTCGGCAATGGGATTACCTAGGGTCGATAGCTCCCAGTCCAGTACTGCAATAATGCGAGGCTCGGTGGGGTGAAACATAACGTTGTCGAGCCGATAGTCACCGTGAACTAGCGACACGCAGCCATCGTCAGCAGGTAAATGGGCCGGCAACCACTCAATCATGCGTTCCATCGCTGGCTGAGTCTCTGTTTCAGACGCACGATATTGTTTTGTCCAACGACCGATTTGACGCTCAAAGTAGTTGCCCGGCTTGCCGTAGTCCGCCAGCCCAACGCTCTCGACATTAAGGGAGTGCATGGCGGCCAGCACTCGATTCATTTCATCGTACATGGCGGTACGTTCACTGGTGGCGATTTCCGGCAGTGCAGGGTCCCAGAAAACACGACCGTCCAGACACTCCATAATGTAGAACATAGAGCCAATGATGTTGCTGTCATCACACAGGGCAATGGCCTTGGGCACGGGCACATCGGTATTAGCGAGGGCCTTGATGACACGATATTCCCTATCGACAGCATGAGCCGATGCCAGCAATTGGCCTGGTGGTTTACGACGCAGCACATAATTACGATCGTCAGCGGTCAATTTGAACGTTGGATTCGATTGGCCACCGGCAAACTTCTCGGCAGTCAATGGACCCTTGAAAGCGGGGATATGTTGGCGAAGCCAGGGTTCAAGGCGCGTTAGATCCAGAGATTGTGTTGTCACTGTGCCGTCTCCCTCTCGATCAGACGAAAATGTCTGTGGCAAAAACTGTAATCGTGGTTGAAAAATTTGAACCTAGAGTATGCTGTGGTTATGCTCCCTGTCGCAACTTAGACGTAACATTCCGAGCAACAGGTCGGTGCAGTCGGGTCGTCTGTGCTAACAACAACAAACGTCAGGAGCATCAATGAGCATCCTTGAACACTACCAGTCGGCAAGAGAGTTAACGCTGCAGCCAGGCACGCTTTTTGAAGTAGGACGTGCATCGGTTGATGGCGAAGATTTACTTGCGTATGTCAACGCCCCTCAAAATCTCCGAGATATGTGGCAATTGGCCACACTACACGGCGATGCCGAGTATCTCGTGTACGGTGACGAGCGCTGGACATATAACAGGGCTGCCGAGGAAGTTGCGTCGGTAGCGACATGGCTGCAGGCACAGGGAATCTCCCCCGGTGATCGAGTGGCTATCGCCATGCGCAATTATCCTGAGTGGATGCTGGCTCACTGGGCCATTAACGCCATTGGTGGCGTCGTCGTTGGTATGAATGCCTGGTGGGTTGCCGACGAAATGGCCTATGCGCTACATGATTCACAGCCCAAATTATTAATAGCCGACGATCGGCGACTTGAAGCTTTCTCGGCGTTGGCGAGTGATTTCCCCGATATACAAGTTGTTTCGGTGCGCGAACCGAACAGCCCAGTCCCGGCCACCGATTGGCAAACGTTGCTGCAGCCAGGAAGCACCTTACCCGTCGTGCCCATCGACCCCGATAGCGAAGCGTGTATTTTTTATACATCGGGCACCACCGGCAGACCGAAGGGGGCTCAGCTCACCCATCGTAGTTGCGTCGCTAACATCATGAATGTGGGCGCCATGGGTCGTATCTATGCCACGGCACAAACCCTTCATCGTGGCATCGAGGTATCGGAGCCGGCTGCGCCCCCGACAGTGACTGCATTGATTGCCACACCCTTGTTTCACGTTACGGCGAACAATTGCATCGTGCAGGCGGGCACGGTCGCTGGTGGCAAGTTTGTTTTGATGTACAAGTGGGATCCCATCGAAGCGATGCGTCTGATTCAAGAAGAGCGAGTCACTACGCTAAGCGCTGTGCCGATGATGACCCGAGAGTTGTTGGTTCATCCCGATCGAGAGGATTTTGATCTATCGAGTCTCACCGCGATGGGTGGTGGTGGCGCAGCCATGCAGCCCGATCTGGTCGGGAAAGTAGCCGCGCAAACCGAGCGTGCCAAGCCAACACAGGGTTACGGTATGACCGAGGTCAGCGGCATCATCACGTACATCGCCGGCGACTTGTTTTTAGCCTTCCCAGAGAGTGCAGGGCCTGTAGTTCCTACGTTGGAGGCCCGCTGCGTCGATGCGGCAGGAAATGCTCTGGGCAGTGGTGAGTTGGGGGAGGTTTGTGTTCGAGGCACGCCCGTCATTAAAGGTTATCTGAATCGTCCCGAAGCGACCCAGGAGACCATTGTTAACGGTTGGCTACACACTGGCGATATTGGTTACATCGATGATAACGGGTTTATTTATTTGGTTGATCGCGCCAAGGATATGATCTTGCGTGGCGGTGAAAATGTGTACGGCGCCGAAGTGGAAAACGCCATCTTTGATCATCCGGCTGTTTTGGAATGTGTTGCTTTTGCTGTGCCCGATGAGCGGTTAGGTGAGGAGGTAGGCGCCGCCATTCACCTGAAGGAGGGCGCTTTACTTGACGCCGCGGGCTTGCGCGAGCACCTCGCATCAAAACTCGCCGCCTTCAAAATACCTCGCTACCTGTGGTTTTTGGCCCAACCGCTACCACGCAATGCCAACGGCAAGTTTTTGAAGCGTGAACTCAAAGAAGTACTCGACCCCAGCAGTGCTGACTGAGTCCCCTGTGAGCTGGCCAAACCGATAACAATGACAATTTTATTAAACGTTGGAGACTGCCATGCTGGCCCGACATTTTACTGAAGAACAAACGTTATTTCGCAGCGCTTATCGCCGGTTTTTGTCTGAAGAAGTAGTGCCCCACATGGAGCGGTTTCGTGAACAGGGGATTGTCGACCGCACAATCTTTCAGAAAGCGGGGGAGCAGGGCTTTCTCATGGTATGGCCAGATGAGGCCTATGGTGGCATGGGTGATTATGATATCCGCTGGGAACAGGTGATTATTGAAGAACTGGCCTACGCACGAGCATCTGACTGGTTTGGATCACTTCATAGCCGTATCGTCGGTCCTTACATAACCCGGTTTGGCAGCAAAGAGCAGCAAGACCGCTACATGCCAGGGGCGGTGAAAGGCGATTTGATACTTGCGATCGCTATGACCGAACCCGATGCGGGAAGTAATCTGGCAGGCATGCGCACCACCGCTGTTGAAGACGGTGATTTTTGGCGTATTAACGGCCAGAAGACCTATATCTCAAATGGTATCAACTGCGATTTAGTTATCGTCGCCGCTAAAACCGATCCACAGAATAATCCCCATGCGATGACCCTGTTTTTGGTGGAGTCAGGCTTTGAGGGGTTTGAGCGTGGCCGTAACCTAAAGAAATTGGGCCTTAAGGCGCAGGATACCGCCGAGTTGTTTTTCAACGACTGCAAGGTACCCAAGGCCAATGTGCTTGGAGAGGTTCACAAAGGCTTTTACTACCTAATGGAGGGCTTGGCGGAAGAGCGCCTTCTGGGTGCCATAGGCTATTTGGCAGGCGCGCAATTATCATGGGATTTAACCGCTCAGTTTGTAAAAGAGCGGGAGGTATTCGGCAAGCCCTTGGCGCACATGCAGAATACCCAGTTCAAAATGGCCGAGTTGCGCACTGAGCTCGACATATGCCAAACCTTTATCGACCAATGCACTTTGGCTTTTAATCGCGGTGAGCTATCAGCCGCGGACGCAGCCAAAGCGAAACTGAAAACATCAGAGCTGCAGCAGCAGGTGGCCGATGAGGGCTTACAGCTTCACGGAGGTGCTGGCTTTATGGATGAATACCCCATCAGTCGACAATGTGCTGATGCAAAAATCGCCACCATTTACGCCGGCAGCTCAGAGATTATGAAGTTAATTATTGGGCGAGATTGTCTTGGGGACGACTACAACCCCTTCAATACACGTAATTTTTAAGAGATAGCTAATGGAGTCTCTTTTGGAACAATTTGACAGCTTAGATCTTACAAAATCCGGCTCAGTAGCCACGCTAGCGTTCAATCGACCGGATCATCTCAACAGTTTCGACAGTGTTATGCGTCGCTCATTTATTGCCGCGGCTCAGTACATTGAACAACGAGATGACATCGAAGTGGTTGTCCTTACTGGCAATGGACGTGCTTTCGGTGCTGGTGCCGACTTGGCTGAGCAAGAGGGTGGACTCGATGGCGGGGCCAGTGTGCAAGCCATGCTGGAAACCGAGTACAAGCCCGGTGTGCTCGCCATTGGCGAGTCTCAGAAAACGTGGATTGCCGCTATCAATGGGCCTTGCGCTGGCATTAGCTTTTCCTACGCCATGGCCTGCGATCTGTGTGTAATGGCAGATGGGGCATTTCTCTATCAACCCTTCGCGGCTATCGGTCTGGTACCCGATGGCGGCGCAACTTGGTTGCTCCCCCAGCGCGTTGGTACCCTCCGCGCCTTTGAACTCATGATCCTTGGTGAAAAGGTTCGAGCCGACAAAGCACTGGATTGGGGTTTGGCGAATCGCGTCTTTTCGGCGGATAGCTTTGCCGATGAAGTTGCTGATTTCGCCGCCGACATTGCGAGTCGCTCACCACTCGCCCGGCGCTATACCAAGCAAGCCCTGCGGGCTGCTACGGCGCTATCTCTACCCGATACCATAAGCTACGAGGCTGAGCTCCAAAAAGTGTGCATCGACAGTGAAGATTGCGCCAATGCAATTGCCGCATTCCTCAAAAAAGAGTCACCCACCTGGCGTGGTCGCTAGGGGCGACCTGTTTAGGTTGCTACCACCACTCTTAGTGCTTGCGCAGCGCTGCGGGCATCGGCAATAGCGCGCTGGCTGGCTTCAATACGCGTGTCGATGGCTTCAATCTCAGTCGAGCGTACACTGGGGTTTACGGAGCGCAGGTATACAAGTCGATCTCGCTCCTCCCCCAGGGATTGGGCCATGGCGCTTAGCGCTCGATTGCGAAGCTCATCGATTTGCGTCTGAGCCAGTTCATCGGCTTTGGCTAGCTGTCGCTCGAGCAGGGGTTTGATTTGACGGATGACACCTGCGGATGTTGCTGGTGGGATAGGCTCTAGCATGCGATTGAGAGCCTCATGAGTCACTGTGGCAGCGACATCGCGCCCATCGGGACCAATGACCAGCCGCAGGGGCGCCATCGGTAAAAAGCGGCCCAACTCTAAACTGGCCGGCGCTAAACAATCGATGCCATAGATTGCCTCGAGCAGCACTGTGCCGGGTCGGATCTTTGGATGCTTTAGCGTGCCAATGGCGGCGTTACCTAACTCGCTAGCGGCAACTATCGACATGGCCTCGCGTATGAGTGGGTGCTCCCAAGTTAGGAACTGCACGTCGTCTCTTGCAAGGGCCGTGGGTCGACTGAATGTGACAGTGGTGCCATCTTCGTCTAAACCGGGAAGGTCCCCCGTTATCATCATCTCCGAGGGACGTAGCACGTAACAGGTATCTGAGTGCAGGTCTTGGGTAATGCCAATTCGATCAAATAGTAACTCGGCGTATTGCTCTATTTGCTCGGGTGCTTCTTCGTTACGCACAGCATCGATGACGCTTTGCCCCACGGCCGGGTCGTGTGAATTCAGCTCGAGTAGTCGATCGCGACCTTGCTCCATCTCGCGCTCGAGATTCTCGCGTAATGTTCGACTGATGTTAATTAACTCGTCGTTGTCGCCCAATGGATCTTCGAGAGCAAGAGTGAGGGACGTCAATACCTGTTCGTACACCGTGTGTCCCACGGCGCAAGCAGTGGTAAACGCCTTAAGACCCTCGTGGTGCCATCGGAACAGCACTGCTTGGGCACTGTCTTCGATGTAGGGTACGTGAATGCGAACGTCCTGCTCTTGACCAATGCGGTCGAGGCGCCCAATGCGCTGCTCCAAGAGATCGGGGTTTTCGGGCAAATCGAAGCAAATGAGGTGATGAGCAAACTGGAAGTTACGGCCTTCGCTCCCTATTTCAGAGCAGATCAGTGCTTGTGCACCACCGATATCGTCAGCGAAGAAAGCGGCGGCTCGGTCGCGCTCGATGAGACTCAGCCCCTCGTGGAAAGCGGCACACCGAATACCGGCACGCAGGTGTAGATGATGTTCAAGCGCAAGGGCCGTATTGGCATTGGCAGCAATAATTAACACTTTGGCAGGCCGTAACGATCGCAGGGTTTCCTCGAGCCAGTGCACCCTTGGGTCTTCAGCAAGCCAGAGAGATTCCTCGACGCTTTGCTCTGGGTGTAGGTGCGTGCGGCTTTCGCTGTAACAGCTGGGAAAGGGCAATGGCGCGGCCTTGAGTCGACGTGCGGGGAAGCCAGGCACTGAACTCCGGGTATTTCTGAACAACACACGACCCGTGCCGTAGCGATCGAGCAGTTGTCGTATTTGTTGCGCGGGCTCCAGCGTTAAGTCGATGCCTTCTGGCATTTCAGGTGGTACGTCATCGGCTTGCAGCGCTTCAATGAGAGCATTCCATTCCCCGTAGTGTCGCTGCTCTTCCAGGAATTGATCGAAGTCTCGGAAGCGGTTGGGGTCTAGTAGGCGCAGGCGTGCAAAGTGGCTCTCTACGCCCGCTTGTTCGGGTGTTGCGGTGAGCAGTAACAGCCCGCTGGACAACTGCGATAGGTTGTCGACAAATTGATACAACTCGCCGCCATCGCTCTCTTGCCAGTTAAGATGATGTGCCTCATCGACCACCACGATATCCCAGTCTGCATCGAGTGCCATGGCTCTGGCTTCCGCTGAGCCTCGAAACAGTGAATAGGCGGTTAGCACCAATTGCTCACTGTCGAAAGGCGATGCTTCGTGGCCCTCTTCAAGTCGCGACTGATCGAACAGAGCGAAGGATAAATTGAAGCGCCGCAGCATTTCCACCAACCACTGATGAATGAGCGCGTCGGGTACTATCACCAGTACCCGGGTCGCCCGGCCGGTTAACAACTGCTGACATAAGATGAGCCCCGCTTCAATAGTTTTGCCCAACCCCACTTCGTCGGCCAACAATACCCGCGGTGCAAAACGTCTTCCGACCTCGTGGGCGATGTACATCTGGTGAGACAGTAATGATGTTCGGGCGCCCAAAAGGCCACGGACTGTGTGTCCTGCAGTCGCGGCTCGATGTATTAAGGTTGCGTATCGAAGCCGGAAATCGATGAGTTTATCGAACTGGTTGTTGAGCACACGATCTTGGGGCGCACTGAGTTGGATATGGGGATCTAGCTCGAGCTCTGAGACCCACTCGCGGTTACCGTCATTGTCGATTTCATAACTCAGCACGCCCGTCTGCTCAGCAACCGCCTCGACGACGTGGCGCTGGCCATTACTGCGATTGAGTGAATCTCCCGGTTTCAAGGCTAGGCGTGTTAGCGGTGCGCGATCGACGGCGTAGGTGCGATCTTCGCCGACGGCAGGGAAGTGCAGGGTGACCCGGCGGCCCTCTAGTTCAACAACGATTCCCAATCCAAGTTCAACATCAGCATGGCTGACCCACCGCTGCCCTAATGCATATTCCATTAAATAGACTCAAAAAAAAGTGCGTAGCTGTTGCGCCGACATTGCGCTAATAACTGCTCAATTGGGCAGTCTTTTATCTCAGCGACTTTCTCGGCGATCAACGGCAAGTAGTGAGGTGTGTTGACTCGGCCCCGATAGGGCACTGGCGTCAGATAGGGTGAATCGGTTTCCAGTACCAATTGCTCGACGGGGCAGGCATTAACGACGGCGCGCACATTGTCGGCGTTTTTGAAGGTGGTAATGCCATTGAAACCCAGATAGAACCCCTCGGATAAACAGTGCTCGGCGAGTTCAAGGCTGCTGGTAAAGCTGTGAATAACGCCGCCTCTACGCAATTGCCCCGATACATTGGCAAGCATCGCTCGGGTATCGGCATCGGCCTCACGCGTATGAATAACTACCGGCAGGTCTAATTCAATGGCGAGGGCCAATTGCGCCTCGAATGCGTGAGCTTGCGCATTGCGATCGGCGTGGTCGTAGTAATAATCGAGGCCAATTTCGCCAATGGCAACGATACGAGGGTGTCCTGCACCAGCCCGCACCTGTGCCGCCACCTGTACGTTCCAGTGTTCGGCCTCATGGGGGTGAATACCCTGCGTACCCCAAATGCGATCGGAGGCTTCGGTGAGCGCAAGGACGGCATCTTGATTGTCGGGAGACACACCAATGGTGATAAGTCGCTCAACACCTACCTCTAAACTACTCGCCAGCACACCCTCTAGGGCATCGGTGTCTAGGTAGTCGAGATGGCAATGGGTTTCGACAATGGGGGTTTCAAAGCGCGGTACGGGTCTGGGGTTTTTCTTGGACATCGCTACATTCAGCTGCAGTGTCTGATAATTATCGCACGGCTAGGTGTGCAATCCCAAGACAGTGTTGGTAGTTATCCCCTGTGAACTGTGCGCATGCGCATGCCGCGAACCGTATCGACAATTTCGTTCCAGAGCCATTGGTGGATGGCAGAGCGTGCTGTTCGCTCATGACTGACCAAGGTGTAGTCCACAGATTGTGCTTCATCGGGCGGTAAAGGCAGTGCGACAACATCGCGAGTGACGCCGTCATTGCGTGCCAAGTAGGCCGGGCAAATCAGGGTGTAATCGGTTTCCCGTAAGACTTCGAGAGCTGTTAGTAGATGGGATGTCTCTAACATCCCCTGTGTTCCCTGTGCGAGGTCCTCGGCGTCAAGGCTCGGTAAGCTAAGGTCTTCCCGATCGGAGACATACAAACTGATCATTGGGTATTGGCTGAGGGCACGCCGGGTGAGGGGCATGCCGATAAGCGGGTGAGTTCGGCGCACAAATACGGCGAGGGGCGAACTGCCCAAAGACTGATGTCGATACTCAGATGGATAGCTCGGTCGACTCAGCTGTATGGCGAAGTCAAGTTCGCCCGTTGCCAATTGTTCAAGTTGCCGCTCGACCCGAGTGATCGTCCTCAACTTGAGCTTGGGAGCGACTGTTTGAAGCCGAGCACTCAGTGGCGGTAATAGCGACATCCCTACGTACTCAGAGATTGCCAGAGTGATATCGCCTCGATAGTTACCCGGCGAGAACTCGCCACCATCGAGCAGCGCCTCGATACCCGAAAGCAATTGCTGCAGCTCTGCAGCTAGGGCTTCAGCTCTGGGAGTGGGTTGAATACCACGCTTGGACCGAACAAATAAGGGGTCGTCGAAAGTATCCCGCAATCGAGCCAAGGTTTTCGACATGGCCGGCTGAGTTATTGAAAGCCTTCTTGCAGAAGATGATACGCTTCTTTCCTCAAGTAAAACCTGAAGAGAGACCAGAAGGTTGAGATCAATTTTTGCTAAGTTCGCTATGTTCATGTCGGCAGTATGCCACGGGCGACTATCAACAATAGATAAAAGTCATTTGTTTTGATGTTTGATTTGATGCAATTTAATTGCTGAACACAGGCGTTGGTCGTTGCTATTTGCCTAATGACCGCGCTTATGGTCCGGAGACATTTGCCCGCCCCATGGCGGGCTTTTTTTATTTGCTATCCTATCGTCATGATGTCTCCACGCCGCTTATTTTGGCCTCGTCGCCGCCTCCTGTTGATCGCATTGCCAGTGTTATTGGTGGCTAGCGCATGGGCGCAGGCTGAAGACAGACCATTTGGTATCAGCCTGCGGTTTCCACCCGAGGCAGTCATAGCCAGTGTGGCACCCGCCAAGTCTTCAGTGTCGGCGAGCCGAGGTTACAGGGCTGAAGTTCAGGATCTTGAGCGTTATCTCAGTGAAGTCGGGCCTTTTCACCCCTCACTCGCGCCCAAGCAGCTACGTTTAGCGCGGCTGTTTGTGGAATCGGGCGAGCGAGACGTTGCGCTGAAATACTACAGAGCAACGCTATATAATTTACGTGTTAACGGTGGGCTCAACGATCCGGCACAGGTGCCAGTGCTTGAGGAGCTCATGGCTCTACTTCGCGCACAGGGCGATGTCGAGATGTTACGCAGTTACTCTGACGAACTCTTTCGGCTGCAGGGGCGAGGCACACAACCGTTTAATGAGCAAGGCTTACAGGGGCTTGCCTCTTGGCTCGACCGAGAAACAGAACTACTGCTCAGCAGTGAGGCAGATGCTCGCTGGTTGTTAAGCACTTATGAGCGCGCAGAGTCGTGGCGTGAAACTATCTGCGCCGACGAAGCGTGGCGGGCAAGCTGGTGTCGTGTGGCTACAGAACGCGTCATTGCCTTATTATACCTAATCGATTATTGGATAGAGCCCGTGGTCATCACAGATACCCGCTACGGCGCTTATGAGCGGGAAACTCGTTCGCTTGATAATTGGCGGCAGAGCCCTATTGAACAAAAGTTGCTCAACCTCGAGAGGCGAGTGGTTTCATTGGGTAGCACCGCCATTGAGCAAGCCATGGTCATTGATGATGCCGTATCCCTGATCCAATTGGCGGCCGATTGGGCCTGGTACCACAATCAGCGGAGTGCTGCCGCAGCGCATTGGGCAGCGCTTGTTGAACGGGGAGTTGCCCTCGATGAGCCGGCGCCGGTACCCACAGTCCTCGGTTCGTTGCGCGACCCGTTGTTGGCGGATGCATGGGTGGAAGCACATATCTCGGCAACGATAAGCGCATCGGGTCGAGTAAGAGAGTGCTCCGCGTCGGTTTCTTCAGCATCGGAATCGATTTCCACCGGCTACGTCTGTCGCCAGCTACGCGACACGCGGTTTCGTCCTGCTATCGATGCTGATGGGCGCCGTCTGGAAATGATCTACGAATCCCCGTTGGTGGTTTTACGGGACTAATTGCTTGGCTAGGCGTTATTGATAATTAGCAAGGCGCCACTGGCCTCGAGGTTGCCCCTTACTCGCCATTCAAGTAGATCACCACCGTGATGACGTACGGCCCGCTCGGCCATTTGATGGAAAGTAGGACGCTCGGGATCGGCAATGACGATTTGTTTAACCCCGGCATCGATCGCTCGATCAATCATTTTGCCCACGGGCTTCACTAGCTCATCCCAAAAACAGATATCAGCTGCCACCATCAAATCAATGCCGGTCAGTTGTGTTTTCTTGAGCTTCTCAAAGCGAGCCGTCATAGGTTCGGTGCTGACACCATTGAGTTCGGCGACCGCCGATAGAAAAGGAAACACCGCCGGGTCTGCATCGAGAGAGATCACAGAGGATTTCAGTTTCTTGGCACACCAAATACCGGTAATGCCCCAGCCACACCCCGCATCGAGCACGGTCTTGCAAAACTCAGGTGGGTGTTTATGCAAGTAGTCGATAGCCAAAAAGCTCGACTTCCACAGTTTTGTGCCATGGATGGACGGCTCATGACCGGCGCGCTTAACACGACGAATCGCCTTGTGGGATCCTGTGGGCATAATCACGCCGCGAAAACGACGCTCCGTGATGCGTGTGCTCCCAGCCGTCTTGGACCCGGCCGTCTTGGACCCGGCCGTCTTGGACATAGTCACAAAGCTTTGACGTTCTCGGCTTGTGGGCCCTTATCACTGGCCACTACCGAGTAGCTCACCCGCTGGCCTGGTTTTATGGAACGCTTGCCCAAGCCCTCGACGTTTCTGAAATGCACGAAAACTTCGGTTCCGTCATCGCCGGTGACGAAGCCAAAACCTTTCGTTCCATTGAACCATTTGATACTGCCTTGCTGCTCGCTGCCCGTTTTAGCGCTTACAGGTAGCATGGGTGCAGCCACCTCGATATTGGCAGACCAAGTGGCAAAGAGCGCTAACAGGAGCAAGGCCAGCAGCTGCGCGTAGGGAAAATCGGGTAAGAATTGAAAGGCTACGTAAATAGCGATAGCCGCAAGGCTGTTAACCACAACCCGGCCGGTGGTGGTCAATTGATGTGAGGGGGAAGACATAACAAAATCCAAACTGCGTTTTCGCGAGTTTACCAGAGATCACGCCCAGTTGCCCGAGTGGCACGCAATCGGACTGTGCTAACTGCTGACTGTGGTCGTTCGGCAGGGGCAGGAGAACGTGCGGTTTTACGGCACTTTGGTGACGTTTTCTGCCTGCAGACCTTTAGGGCCTTCTACTAGATCGAACTCGACCTCCTGACCTTCGGCCAGCGTTTTGTAACCGTCACCCCCAATAGCCCGGAAATGTACAAACACATCGTCAGGTCGATCGGGAAGCGTAATGAACCCGAATCCTTTGGCATTGTTAAACCATTTAACGCTGCCTTTTTCCCGCCCCGCCATAAAAAACTCCATCGAGTTAACTTATTTATGGCGAGGTGTAACAGGGTGTAGAGATTAAATCAATGCTGAAATACGTTCTCGCTGGGCAATAACTTTGACAATGCTATCTTTTATCCCATTAAGCTTATCGCGCTCAGCGTTTACAACGGTTTCCGGCGCCCGTTCAATAAATTTAGGGTTGGCTAACTTACCTTCTAGTCTAGTTATTTCTTTTTGCTGACGATCTAGTTCTTTGTCTAAGCGCGCGAGCTCTCCTTGAATATCGATAACCCCTGCCATAGGCACCAGTATTTCCATTTGCCGGCACAACGTCGACAGAGCAGGGGGGGCTTCATCGGTATCGGCGATTGGTTTCGCGCTAGTGACCTTGGCCAGATGCTTTAAAAACAGTGCATTGTTAGCGAGTAACTCGCGATCTTTATCGTTGCTGTTTCGAATTAACAAATCTAATTCAACACCGGGTGCCAAGTTTGATTCACTGCGGATAGTACGAATAGCCACGATGAGCTCTTTCAGCCAGCCAACGGTAGTTTCAGCGTCAACGTCCTGCAGCGTGGCATCGTGACTGGGCCAGGGCTGCAGCATGATACTGGGTCCCGTACGACCAGCAATTGGACCAACGCTCTGCCAAATTTCCTCAGTAATAAACGGCATCATGGGATGCAGTAAACGCAGAATTGTCTCTAGGACCTCGATTAATGTTCGGCGTGTCCCCACTTTCACCGAGAGGTCGGCATCATCGTCCCACAATACGGGCTTAGATAACTCGAGATACCAGTCACAGTATTCATTCCAGACAAAGTCGTAGAGAGTCTGCGATGCATGATCGAAGCGGTACTGATCCAGCGCTCGTCCGGTAGCTTCAATAGCGGTTTGTAGCCGGCTTCGAATCCAGCGGTCGGCTTGGCTGTAGTGAGGCTCGTCATGCGTTAAGGCTTGTCCCTCGCAGTTCATCAGTACGTAGCGTGCGGCATTCCACAATTTATTGCAGAAATTTCGGTAGCCCTCCATGCGGCCAATATCAAATTTGATATCTCTTCCGGTAGAGGCCAAGGAATAAAAAGTAAACCGCAGGGCATCGGTGCCATAACCTACAATGCCCTCGGGGAATTCTTTACGTGTTGCTTTTTCGATACGGGCGGCCATCTGTGGCTGCATCATGCCGCTGGTGCGTTTATCAATCAGTGCATCAAGTGCAATACCATCAATTAAATCGATCGGGTCAATAACATTGCCCTTCGATTTAGACATTTTATTGCCCTCGGCATCGCGTACTAAGCCGTGTACATAGACAGTATGGAAGGGCACCTCATCGCAGAAGTGCAGTGTCATCATGATCATTCGGGCAACCCAGAAGAAGATGATGTCAAAACCTGTCACCAATACCGACGCCGGATGGAAGCGCTTCATGGCATCGAAGTCATCTGGCCACCCCAGTGTCGAGAAGGTCCAAAGCGCCGAGCTGAACCACGTATCAAGAACGTCCTCATCTTGGCGCAGGGAGTGATCCTCGCTCAGCCCGTTCTGTGCTCGAACCGACTGTTCACTGGTGCCTACGTAAATGCGACCATCATCGTCGTACCAGGCGGGAATACGGTGCCCCCACCACAGTTGGCGGCTGATGCACCAGTCTTGAATATCGCGCATCCAAGCAAAGTAAGTGTTTTCCCATTGCTTTGGTACAAAGTTAATGGCGCCACTCTCCACGGCTTCAATCGCAGGTCCTGCCAGCTGCTTTGCATCGACATACCATTGGGGCGTCAGGTAGGGCTCAATCACCACGCCCGATCGATCACCTCTGGGTACTTTTAACGTGTGGGGCTCTACCTTTTCCAAAAGCCCAAGGGCATCGAGGTCGGCGACCAGCTGCTTGCGTGCGTCGAAACGATCGAGTCCCCAGTATTGCTGGGGTGCGTTTTCATTGATGGCCGCGTCGGCTGTGAGGATGTTGATGAGGGGGAGGTCGTGGCGCTGTCCCATCTCGTAGTCGTTGAAGTCATGGGCCGGGGTGATTTTCACACAGCCGGTACCAAAGCTTGGATCGACGTAATCATCAGCGATAATGGGAATGGCGCGATCGCACAGGGGCAGTGCAATCGTTTGCCCGATCAAATGTTGATAACGTTCGTCATCGGGATGCACCGCGACGGCGGTATCGCCAAGCATGGTCTCGGGTCGCGTAGTAGCCACCACAACGTGGCCGCTGCCGTTACTGAGAGGATACCGGAAGTGCCAAAGGTGTCCCTGTTCCTCGTCCTGCGTTACCTCGAGGTCTGAAATCGCCGTGTGCAGCTTTGGATCCCAGTTGACCAGCCGTTGCCCTCGATAAATGAGGCCTTGTTCATAGAGCTTAATGAATACGGTTTGTACCGCATGAGACAGACCTGGGTCCATTGTGAACCGTTCGCGGTCCCAGTCTGCCGAGGCGCCGAGACGACGCATCTGCCGTGTAATCGTACCGCCGGATTCTGCCTTCCATTCCCAGACCTTTTCCACGAACGCGTCACGCCCGAGATCATGGCGAGATATACCTTCAGCTTCGAGCTTTCGCTCGACCAACATTTGTGTAGCAATGCCCGCATGGTCTGTGCCCACTTGCCACAAGGTGTCATGTCCGAGCATACGATGATAGCGAACAAGAGCATCCATAATCGTCTGCTGGAAGCCATGGCCCATGTGTAGCGAGCCCGTAACATTGGGCGGGGGCAGTGGTACGCAAAATGTTGAATCACCACCCTGGGGCGCAAACCAACCACTTTGTTCCCATGTCGTGTACCAGCGCTTCTCAATATCGACCGGTGAAAATGTCTTGTCCATGAACGTACTCAGCTATGACTGCCGCAAGTGCCTATTCGGGTATCGCGGTAAAGGTTAAAGGTCGTGTTTTGCGAGGGGATAACCCCTGTCTTTATAAAACCGCCAGGCCCGTCGTTGCGCGTCGAGGTGCTTGGGGTCTTGCGTAACAATTTCGGCGACTCGATGAAATCGTGAAAAAAATGTCGGCGCGCTGGGGGCAAGGTTAATCAAGACATCATCGTGCCCATCGGGTACTTGGCCCCAGCCGATGACGACCGGATCATTCCCGTCGTCACTGGCCAAGCTGTGGGGGATAAAGCTTGTTGCAGGCCACTCCCACATCAGCTCATCGAGGCGCTTTGCTTGCTGTTCATCGCTGCTGTGGATGAACAATCGATGGCCCATCCGCCGCGCTTTTTCCACCAAGCGAATGGCCACCGTTAACACCGCTTCAGATCCCGCGTCGGGCACCACATAAAAGTCAACGCGGGTCATGGGGTTTACCGTCCGGCGCGCTGGCGCAAGTAGTCAACGAGCAGCGGCACGGGCCGCCCGGTGGCTCCTTTGGGCGAGCTGGAAAACGCTGTGCCTGCAATGTCCATGTGCGCCCAGCGGTATTCCTCTGTAAACCGCGCCAAGAAACACGCTGCGGTAATTGAGCCCGCATTACCGCCACCAACACCAATGTTGGCGACATCAGCAAACGGGGAATCGAGTTGCTTTTGATAGTCCTGCCACACAGGTAATTGCCACGCCCGATCATCCGCGCGGTTGCCCGCAGCCACAAGGTCTTGCGCCAGTGCGTCATCATTGGCGAACACACCCGAGGCGTGATTGCCCAAGGCCACGATAATAGCGCCCGTTAGCGTAGCGATGTCGACCACTTCGCAAGGTTTGTAGCGGCCTACGTAGGTTAGTGCATCGCACAATACCAGCCGACCTTCGGCATCGGTATTCAAAATTTCAATGGTTTTGCCCGACATACTGGTGACGACATCACCCGGTTTTGTGGCACGTCCGCTAGGCATATTCTCGGCGGCTGCGACCACGCCCACGACGTTAATCGGCAGGCCCATATCGGCCACAGCCTGCAGGGTGCCAAACACCGCACCAGCACCACCCATATCGAACTTCATCTCGTCCATTTTCGGGCCGGGTTTCAGTGAAATACCACCGGTATCAAAGGTGATGCCTTTACCTACTAGTGCATAGGGCGCTTCTTTTGCCTTGCCCCCTTTGTATTCCATCACAATCAGTTTTGAGGGTTCATCGCTGCCATTGCCTACGGACAATAACGAGCCCATGCCCAGCTCTTTCATTTTCTTCTCATCAAGCACCGTGGCGCTGACTTTGCTATGTCGCTTCGCTAGTGCCCGCGCTTGGTTTGCCAAGTAGCTAGGCGTACAGACGTTGCCGGGTAGGTTGACCAGTTCGCGCGTAAAATTAGCGCCATTACCCACCGCTTGCCCCATGGCTAGGTGCTGTTTGGCTTTGGCACTGGTAATAATACTGCCAGCGTTCACGGTGACTTTTTTTAATGCCGGCGGATCTTTGGGTTTTGATAGGGTTTCAGTGTAGACGTAGGTTGCCAAGCACAGTTGTCGCGCTAGCATTTCCAAGAGGTTGCCCCCCTCGACGGCATCAACTGGCAGGCTGGCTATAGATACGAGTGCGTCGCCGTATTTGCCGGCTGCCATTGCCTTTGCTGCTGTGCTGGCAAACTTGCGCTGCGCCTGTTGATCGAATCCTTCACTGTCACCGCAACCAACGAGCAAAATACGTTTCGCTTGCGTATTACCCGTCAGCTCGGCTTTGGTGCCTGCCTTGCCGGTGAAATCGCCCAACGCCAAGTTGCGCTTTATTATGTCGTCGCAGGCGCTATTCACAGCGGTCAGCTCGTCATTGAGTGCCGCCCCCTCAAAGATGGGCAGCACTAGGCAGGACGTTTTCTGCTGTGCAATTTGCTCGGTTTTACGCGCCGTCAATGTCAGCGTGGTCATGGAAGCTCCTGTGATTATTGGCTGAGGCCGCGTAGTGTATGATGCCTAGCGCAACAACAAAACTACCGACACTATCAATCTGGCTTAATCCAACGCGGTAATCCCAACAAACCCATGCGAATCCTGCGTTACCTTACAAGTGATGTGCTGACCCACACCATGGCAGTGGCTGCGGTGTTGTTTCTTGTTGTATTCAGCGGCCGTTTTATTCGCTACTTGGCAGAAGCGGCGGCGGGTGGCATCGCAGCTGAGATACTGTTACCGGTGATGTTATTTCGTTTACCCAGTTTCTTTGAACTGATACTACCCCTCGCCCTCTTTATCGGGATACTGCTCGCACTGGGTCGGCTCTATGCGGATAGTGAAATGGTGATACTCAAGGCCTGTGGTTTTAGCCCATGGCGCCTCGCCAGTTTTTTACAGATACCGGCGCTGGTCATTACGGTCACCGTGGCCGGATTGTCGTTGTATTTGGCACCTTTGGGCTCAGAGAAAGCCCAGCGGTTGCTCGATGACCAGCGCTCTACCGAGGGGCTACAGGTACTCACTCAGGGGCGATTCAAGCGGCAGCGACAAGGTGAGTTAGTTACCTATGCAGAGCGCATCGATGATAACGGCGTGATGCATAATGTGTTCCTGGCACAGCGCGATGGTGACACCAATACCTTGAGTGTCACCCGATCTGAGCAGGCGAAAATTGTGCTGCGCGATGGCGGCGCTCGCTACCTAGAGTTGCTCAACGGTACCCGTTATCTGGGTGAGCCCGGTAGTGCAGCCTATGAGGCCACTACTTTCGCCCGATATGGCGAGTTAATCCCCGAGCGGCAGGGTAGTGTACGCGCTCGAACAAAGACCGAGGCACTGTCCACATTAAGTCTTTGGCAAAGCCGTGAGCCCAGCCATCTCGCGGCTCTGTATTGGCGCTTATCCCTGCCGGTGTTGGTGCCAGTGATTACGCTGATAGCACTTGCGCTGAGTAAAACAGATGCCCGAAGGGGCCGATATGCGCGCCTAGGACCTGCGCTTGCTCTATTTTTACTGTATTTCGTGGCACTGATTCAGGCCAGAGGGGCAGTGGAAAGTGGTGGCTCCTGGGTAGTTATGGCCTCAGTTCATCTTTTGTTTTTATTGATGGCCGTGGCGAGGTTGCAGTGGGATGTGTCATCAAAGCGCATACGAAGGGGCTCTTTGAGTGCGGCTTGAGCGCTACATTGCGCGTTCGGTATTGTCGGCGACCGTGGCGGTACTGGTAGTTTTGGTGGGACTCGATGCGCTCAGTGCGCTTATTGACGAGATGGGCGACCTAGCAGGTGGCTATCAGTTTCCGCAAATTCTTACCTACGTCGCTCTCACATTACCGCGCAGAGTGCATGAATTTGTTCCTTTCGCTGCCCTGATTGGCTCACTGATAGGTTTGGGTCGTCTTGCTAGCTCCAGTGAACTAGTGATTGTCAGAGTTGCTGGGATTTCACTGCCCGCACTAGCCGGTATTGTTTTACGCCCAGCATTACTTGTAGCCGCACTCGGTTTTCTTGTCGGCGAATTTCTGGCGCCCAGTGCCGAGCAAGCCGCGATTAGCGAGCGCGCTCTTGCGCAGCGTAGCTCCGCCAGCTTCACTGGGCGCGAGGGGACGTGGAATCGCGAGGGGAATACGTATTTGCACGTGGCCGCTGTGCAGCGTGGCGGTTTGATCTTTGGGGTGACCCTTTTAACGTTCGATGATCAATACCAGCTCGAAGAAACCCTCAGAGCCGAGCGTGGTACTTTTTTGCAGGATCATTGGTTGCTTGAGGAGGTTGTGCGCACACGTATCACACCTGAGCGCACCTACACCGATGGTGCAACCACTTGGCGCTGGGATACGCGAATCACCCCCGAATTATTGGCACTTGAAGCGGTAGATAATGAGAGCTTACCCCTGAGCCAACTCTGGCCCTACGCGCAATACTTGGCAGAGCAGGGCCTTTCTTCAGGCGATGTGGAGCTCGCATTTTGGCGCAAGTTACTGCAGCCACTGGCGGTTGCGGGCCTCGTGCTGGTGGCGATGTCCTTCATTTTTGGTCCGCTGAGAGACGGCAACATGGGGGCACGGATATTCGCTGGTGTCATCGTGGGCGTGGTTTTCCGAATTGCCCAAGACTTTTTCGGACCCGCAAGCTTGATTTACGGTTTTCCAGCGTTGGTCGCTGCCCTTGCGCCGATTGTGCTCTGCTGGCTATTGGGCTTTGTATTACTGACGCGAAAGCAATGATCGTTAGATCATGTCGTCGCGAGTGCATCTACCGCTCTCGCCCGACTGCTTGTTCGTAATCCTTGGAAGGTTGCGCTTTATTCGACGCGACAGCGCAGTTATTTTTGGCGTTTAGGTAGCAATAGTAGCCGGGTGCCAGAGGCGCGATCGTGCCAGCGTAAGCCCTGAGGGTCGATGAGCGACCACCAAAACCCCAAGCCAAAAGGGACGAACGATAGCAACGCTACCACGCATCGAAGCACGCATTGACCAATACTGGGGCTCTGGCCGCTGCTGTTAACGAGTTTAATACGCCAGGCCTGCATCCCCAGGGTCTGACCACTTTTTCGCCAGAACAGGGTGAAGAAAAGCACCACAATCATGAACGAGGTGATCTGCATTAGCCAGCTGGGAACAGTAGCCCTACTGGCGTCATCGGTTGGACCAAAAAGTGTGACCAACACGAAGGCATTAGCCATGAATAATGGCGCTATTAGGAACATGTCATACACCATGGCGAGCAAGTGTCGCCATAGACCTGGGTGCTTTATCGTTTGTTCGGTGTGCGCTTGCTTAGTGAGAGTCAAGGTCGCAAAGTTCCAGGTGATCGATTGATGGGGAGACTGGCGTTGTGTGGCTTGCTAGGCTCGGGATAATTTCCCCCGGTGGCGCAACACTGTAGCTGGGTATAGCCACAACCTGTGACGGTGGCGGCGCTGGATCAGACAAACGGGTGCCCGCTGGTGCCAAACTGAAGCTCTCTGAGGCGTCGGTAGCAGGGCTGCTGCTAGTGTCAGGACTTTCGTTTTGCTCAAGTGTATCGAGACGGGTAAGGCTTACTTGGGCACCCAGCTCATGGAGTGCCGCGCGATATCGCAGTGCCGTGGCCTTATCACAATGACGCTTGACGCGCCTCAACTGGCCATCGAGCAAGCCTTCGGCCCTGTTGGGCTCAAGGTTGAACAGTCGGGCTAAGCCATCTACGACGGCTGGACGCTCTGCATCCGCAGTGCAGTGACCTGTCAGGTAGATGTCAAACAGCGGTTCCATGGCCGATGCTCTAGCGTAAATGCTGAATGTTAACGGATACGGCGGTAGTGAGCCACGCCGATGGCGCCACTTAAAAGTACTATTTAAATGGCGTTATAATCGTCTATTGCTTGAGTGAGAAGTGACAATGACAGTGCAAGAAACGTTGGAGCAACGCCTGCAAACCCAGTTCGCGCCTGTGGTTCTGGAAGTGGTTAATGAAAGCGCAATGCATAACGTGCCACCGGGATCTGAATCTCATTTTAAAGTCACCCTTGTGAGCAATCAGTTCACTGATATGCGGCGAGTGGGTCGGCATCAGGCGGTGTATGGCGCAGTTAATGACCTCATGGCTCAGGGGATCCATGCCTTGGCGCTGCACACCTACACACCCGACGAGTGGCGTGACCGTGACGCGTCACCAGACTCGCCCAATTGCCTCGGTGGTGGCAAGGCGTAGATGACAAAGTCCAGAGATAGCGCCATCGAGTCCTGGGGAGTCGATAAGCTTTTACAATCAACTAGGCCCTGAAAGAGATCATTGATGACAACAAATACCGTGCCAGATTCTGACAAACCTATTGTTGTTGCGGCGATGTACCGGTTCGTCACACTCGATGATTTCCGTGACTTGCGTGAACCGTTGTTGGATGCCGCTCGTGCTCACGGGGTTATGGGGACCCTTCTTTTGGCAGAGGAGGGCATCAACGGCACGGTTGCAGGCAGTCGTCAGGCTATTGATGCGCTCATTGCGTACTTGCGCGCAGATCCGCGGCTAACTGCCCTCGATTGGAAAGAGTCTTACCACGACGATATGCCTTTTTTGCGCATGAAGGTGAAACTTAAACGGGAAATCGTGACCATGGGTGTTCCCGGTATCGACCCCAATAAGGCTGTGGGCACCTACGTAGCACCGGCTGATTGGAACGCTGTTGTCGATGATCCCGACGTTATCCTCATTGATACGCGTAACGATTATGAAGTGGAGATCGGCTCTTTTGCAGGGGCGGTAGATCCCAAGACGGTGACGTTTAGAGAGTTTCCCGAGTGGGTGCGTACCCACTTGGACCCGAAGAAAAACCCGAAAGTAGCTATGTTTTGTACCGGCGGTATTCGCTGTGAAAAAGCATCGTCATTTATGATTCAAGAGGGTTTTGATACGGTTTACCACCTCCAAGGGGGCGTACTGAAATACCTCGAAGAAATACCCGAAAGCGAGAGTCGCTGGCAGGGTGAGTGCTTTGTTTTCGACAGCCGAGTGGCCGTCAATCATCAGCTGTTAAAAGGGGCGTACGAGCAGTGTTTCGCCTGCCGGCACCCCATCACTGCTGAAGATCAACAATCACCGTTGTACGAAAAGGGAGTGTCATGCCCTCGCTGCCACGATCAACAAACCCCTGAACAACATGCGCGTTTCGCCGAGCGCCAAAAACAGGTGGACTTAGCGAGACAGCGCGGTGAGCGTCACGTGGGGGCAAAATTGAGTGATTCCGCCCACAATTCAGCAGACACCGCTTCTGCGTGAGCGCTCTGTCTCGATCGAGGCTTACAAGTCATCCGATGACTACTCTTCTTTGTAATTTTCATCGAGGATGCCTTTTGCTTTTAACTCTTTGGTGAGTTTCTCTAGCCTTACAAACGCTACCATCCCCATAAGGCCAAACACAAAACCCAACACACCTAAGCCTTCCATCAAAAATCCCCCATCAGATCGTTTCGGCAACCCTACAGCAAAATGTGAGGTCAGAGTTAACGGAGTGGTTGACACACCTCGCCATGGCGAACGTCTTAACGATTGAGGAGTCTTTGGGGCACTAGCGTGAACAAGCGTACCCCCGATGCCTCTTTGGCCGAAATCACCCCCACAACACGCCACTCGTCGCCAATTTTTTGCAGCACCGGGCCACCTGAGGCACCTTTATAGGCAAGGCAGTCAGTGTGCACCCAATGGCTATCGATGGTGTTTGCTTGGCAGTTCATGTCGGCCCTTAGCAGTCGCTGTTGGTCACCACTCATGCGACTGAAGCCCGCCATAATCACCGCGGCATTAGGCATGTCTTGAAGTGGTGCCACTGTAAGACTAGGTCCTGTGGACAAGATGGCATTGGCGTTAGCGTTGGCGGGTGCCAGTAGTGCCCAATCGGCCAGCATGGAACCGCCGCTGGCAATAAGCCGCAATGCCAGCGGCCCCACGGTTGTTGTGATCTGCGGTGATTTGGTCAGGTCATCATAGCCATCGAAACAGTGCCAAGCAGACAACAGGCGCACCGGATTGGTGTTGATTACCGTAGCGCTGCAATCCTCTATTCGCGCACTCAGATGCTGTTTCTGATGCCGCTCTGTCGGTACCGTAAGCGGCAAAATGGCGTATTGCCAAGTCTGCTCTGCCTTGGGCCTTTGCAACGTCTGAGCCGCAAAGACCGTTGTCGCAAGCAGGGAGCCTATAAGCCCCAGTGTTCTCAGTTGGAATATCAGAGCAACAACCTTGCTTGCCGAAGTTATGAAAGACCCAATGGCACATGCCGGTGGGCAGCGCTGTGTCGGTAGGTTATAGCAACCCTGGGATCACCGCTTTGCGCTCTTTTGGGTAGTCGTCGAAGTTTTTGTGGAACCAACGATGAGTGTACAAGGCACGTGGAATCAGATTGCCAGCGGTCATGGCCAGTACAAATACGGCACCTAGGTTCCAGGTCATGATAGCAAAGCCAAGGAACGACAAAATCTCCCCGAAGTATTGGGGGCAGGTGAGCCAACGGAAGCCACCGCCGTAGGGGATTTTGTAGCGAGGCTCGTCGGGCGATGGATTCGGTGAGCGCAAATTACGCAATATCGCATCCGAGTGAATGTTCAGGGTGAAGCCAAAAAGATAAACGCAAAGGCCAATAATAAATCGAGGATCCGTGAACCAGGCATCTGTGTACTGTGTGCCGAATTCAGTCAAATAGGCAGCATTGAAATAGCCGTGCAGGAACAGCGTGATCCATCCGGCAATGACTACATTTAGCGAAAAGCTGGCAGTAGAGCCCGGTTGAACACGCATACGCAAGGGATTGATCAACGCTCGGTTACTGTAGTGGATCATCCAAACCACAAGAAAAAACAGGGGCACGGTTTGATCCGCGTTTTGTCCCATAAAAAACACGATTGGGAATACCAATAAACCCGGTAGTTCCATAATGACCCAGCCGATTTTGGCACCTAGCTTGATACCCTTGCTGCGCTTACCACCAAAACGGCCTCCGTAAGCCGCAGTGCCAAAAAAACTACCTACACAGACCAAAACGGCGTAAAGAAAACCGACGATAAGAAGCGTGTCGTAAAGAGTGTTACCGGTGTACCAAGTCATGATCGGATCCTTGTTGGCGATGAAATGCTGTACGCGCAGCGGTTACTCGTTCGTGGGTGTTATAGGTTATTGGCGGGTGTAACGGGCCCTTGCAGTTGGGACTGTAGGTGACCCGGCGACCATCGGTAACACACATTTGGACTAAGTAGAGAGCCATCGTCCAAACGGGTGCTGAAGCGCAACGGACAACTCGCTACCGTGTAAGTCTCGATGTTCGTCGGATTTTTACGGTATGGCGTTTGAGTTACGTTGTGAGCGAGACATTACCGATTGGTACGGAGACTGCGACGTTGCTGTTGTCGGTTTTGGCGGCGCGGGTGCCTGTGCTGCCCTCGAGGCCGCCTATGCCGGGGCTGAAGTGACTGTTTTTGAAACAGCTTCGGCACCGGGTGGATCTACAGCACTCTCTTCTGCAGAACTCTACTTGGGCGGTGGTACGGCCATTCAGCGTGCCTGCGGCTACGACGACCAACCCGATGACGTTTATGGTTACCTGATGGATGCCAATGGGCCCCAGGCTGACGCTAGTAAGGTGCGCGCATACGCAGATGACGGAGCCGATCACCTTGATTGGCTAATGGCGCAAGGCGTGCCTTTCAAAGCCTCCGAATACCCTCATCGTGCCATGCTCGCTATGACCGATGACTGTTTGCTATACACGGGCAGCGAGAAGGCATGGCCCTACAGTAGCCGCTATAAACCTGCACCGAGGGGGCATAATCTGCATATCGAGGGCGATAACGGCGGTCCCTTGCTACTGGATATCCTGGGCAAGAAAGTTCGGGCGCTGGGTGTCGATGTGCACTGTGAAGCCCGGGCACTCCATCTTATTGTCGATCACTTTGGACCCAATCAGCGAGTTGTGGGTGTGGTGGTTCGAGAGGATATGACCGAGCGCGCTTGGCGAGTGCGTCGTGGGGTAATCTTGTGTGCCGGTGGTTTTGTAATGAATAACGCCATGGTTAAGCAATGGGCGCCCGAACTGTTACGCGCCACAGTACCGATTGGTAACGCCAATGACACGGGTGCCGGCATTCAATTGGGGTTAAGCGTAGGCGCCGCCGCTATTAATATGCATGAAGGTTTCGTCAGTTTGCCTTTTTATCCGCCGGCATCGCTGACCTATGGCATTTTACTTAACGGTCAGGGAATGCGGTTCATTAACGAAGATGCGTACCATGGCCGCGTTGGCAGCTACATCTTACGACAACAGGGCCCCGTCTATTTTGTGCTTAACGTGGTCGACTATGGTGACTACGAGCAGTTGTCATACCTCGGTGCGCCCATTGCGGGCACCGGGGAAACCTTGGAGGAATTGTCAGAGGCGCTGGCATTGCCCGAGGGACAGCTCGAGGCCACCATCGGGCGCTATAACGAAGACGTTTCCGCAGGTGCTGATGCCTTGTTTCACAAAGCCAAGGAGTGGCTAAAACCGCTTCAAGGGCCGTTGGTAGCCCTGGACTGCACGCCCGGGAACGGTGCTTATTTCCCTTACTTCACCCTAGGTGGGCTCGACACCACCGTCGACGGTGAAGTGCTTACCCCTCGGCAATCGGTAATACCAGGCCTTTACGCTGCAGGTAGGACAGCTTGTGGCATACCCCGCAGAGGCGATGGGTATGCCTCAGGTACTTCTATCGGTGATGCAACCTACAGCGGCCGCAGGGCAGGGCGCCACGCAGCGCAATCGTCTCTTTCTTATTCAGAGGACTCAATATGACATCGGACGCAGACCTACTGGCTCGCATCGATCGGCTGGAATCACTCGATGCCATTCGCCAGTTAGCGGCGAAGTATTCCCTTGCCCTTGACATGCGTGATATGGACGCCATGGTGAATTTGTTTCCTGACAACGTACGCGTGGGTAAAGACAAAGTAGGGCGAGGCCACTTGAAGCGATGGATGGATGAAACGCTTCGTGATCAATTCACCGGCACCTCGCATCACATTGGCAACCACATTATTGAGTTCCGGGATCCCGACAACGCTGTAGGTGTTGTGTATTCAAAAAATGAGCACGAGACTCCAACCGCGGACGGTGGTTGCGAGTGGGTCATTATGCAAATGTTGTATTGGGATGAGTACACAAGGATCGACGGACGCTGGCTGTTCAATCGACGGTTACCTTGCTACTGGTACGCTACCGATCTCAATAAACCGCCTTGTGGCGATAAAAAAATGCGATGGCCCGATCGAGCTAGTTACGATGGCGCTTTTCACGAGTTGTTTCCGAGCTGGCAGCATTTTTGGGATAAGCCTATTACCGACGATATGCCATCGGTAGCGCCACCTGCTCCACTGGAGCAGTTTCTTGACACCATGCGCGGTGATACCGCAGCGCCCAGTATTCGAACGCGTTAGCAAGGCGCACTCAATAACGCGACCAATAACGTGACATTTTTGCCATTGTATGAGGTGACTTTTGAATTATCCAAAGCTGTTTGAACCGTTACAGGTTGGCGATCTCTCGCTCCGCAATCGTATGGTCATGGCGCCTATGACTCGCAGCCGGGCAACAGACGACGACAGGGTCACCGACCTACATCGTCTCTACTATCAGCAGCGCGCCAACGCTGGACTCATTGTGACCGAGGGCGTTCATCCCTCTGCCGATGGCAAGGGATACAACCGTACCCCCGGTATTTATACATCACAACAAATCGACGATTGGCGCGCTGTGACAGATGCGGTGCATGCCGAAGGCGGGCTGATCGCCTGTCAGCTCATGCACTGTGGCCGAGTGGGGCACGCTGACAATAAAGCAGCTGGCACTGAGTTTCTGGCACCCTCGGCCATCGCTGCTCGTGCTGAGATTTTCACCGAAGGGGGCATGAAACCCATGCCAACTCCCCGAGCGATGACCCTCGATGACATCGTTCGCGTTATCGGTGAGTACCGTCGTGCCACCGAGAGCTGTTTGGCGGCGGGTTTCGACGGTGTTGAGTTGCATGCCGCATCTGGATACCTACCCGCACAGTTTCTTGCATCTGAAAGTAATCAACGTAACGATGAGTACGCCGGCAGTATTGATAACCGGCTACGATTCATCCGTGAAGTTCTCAACGTGATGATAGAGGTTGCAGGTGCTGGCCGTGTGGGTCTGCGTATTTCCCCGGGAAACCCTTACAACGATCACGTTGATGCCACCCCTCAAGAGACTTATGGCGCGTTACTAGACCTTGCCGACAGCTTGCAGCTAGCGTGGGTGCATGCCATCCGTATGCCCTCTACAGGTATCGACAGCCTGCAGCTCACCCGGGATCACTACCGGGGAGTTTTGATTGGTTCCGATAGTTTCGATGCGGCGGAAGCCGACAGTTGCATTGCTGATGGCCGCGTCGATGCCGTTTCTTTTGGTCGCGCTTACATTGCTAACCCAGATCTTGCCCAGCGATTTGCCGCCAATGCTCCCCTCAACACAATGGATAAGAAAACAATTTATGCAGGCACGGGGGCCGCTGGTTACACCGATTACCCAGCCATGGACGAGGGTGCGTAACCCATGACTCGATGTCACAACAGCATGTTTGGCGTTGGCGTGGCCAATTTGCCGGCGCCGGTCCAATCCATCTCATTCCCATTTAATCGTTAGGCCAGAGGCCCCAGAGAGTAACAGCTATGCCCATGCCCAAAGATGTAGCGGTCATCGACCTAATGCTTGCGGTGCCCAACAACGACACCTCAAATTACTATGACTTCATAAAGCCTCTGTTAATGGATGAACAGAGCCGGCAAATGTTTCAAATGCCTGCGCAATACATGTTCAAGGACCTGCCCAAAGTTGGCAAGCGAGACGATTACATCGCTTACACCTTGGAAAAAATGGATGAGTTCAACATTGAAAAGGCTATGGTTGGGGTCGATGAGGATCAGTACTTTACGCAGAATGAGGCTGTTAAAAGGCACCCCGATCGATTCATTGCCTGTTATGACGCCAATCCGAATCGGGGAATGGAAGAGGTCCGCAAGATTCGCCGTTTGCACGAAGAATATAATCTAAAAGCGGTGACGGCTTTCCCTTCGGGGCTATGTCCTCAAGTTTCCTTGTCCGACAAGAAGTGGTACCCCATTTTCGTCACCTGCATCGATTACGATCTTCCGTTCTGTCCTTGTGTCGGGGTGCCCGGACCGCGGATTCCGATGGAACCGCAAAAGGTAGAACACCTTGACGAGATCTGTTGGTTTTTCCCAGAACTTCGTGTGGTGATGCGCCATGGCGGTGAGCCCTGGACCGATCTGGCATGGAAGCTCATGCTCAAGTACCCCAATCTGTACTACATGACGAGTGCTTTTGCGCCCAAGCATTATCCGGAAAATATCGTGCATTTCGCCAACACCCGCGGTGCGGATAAGATCATGTATGCAGGCTATTTTCCTATGGGGCTCTCGCTAGAGCGCATTTTCGGAGATTTGCCCAACGTCCCCTTTAAAGACGACGTGTGGCCAAAATTCCTGAGGGAAAATGCGCAAGCCGTGTTCAAGCTGTAGGGGGGCGCGTTACTCGGGGTAGAAGATGCTGATGGTGTCCACAATACAGGCGGGACGCTCTGCATTTTGGGCGCTGATAGTGATACGTATAACCACTTTGACACCACCTTTGTACTCTTCAGCGCTAATGATGTCCCCGGTTGCTGTGATACTAGAATTTACCGGTAGTGGTGAGGGAAAACGCACTTTTTCCGCACCATAGTTAACTCCCATAGCCACCTGGTTAACCTGCAAGAGCTCTGGAAGAAAACAGTTGGCCAGTGACAGCGTCAAATAGCCATGAGCAATGGTTGAGCCAAAGGGTCCATCGGCGGCGCGTGTTGGGTCCACATGAATCCATTGATGGTCGCCGGTGGCATCGGCGAACTGATTGATGCGCTCTTGTTCAATGGTCATGGGGCCGACAGGGCCAAGGGATTGGCCCACCAGATTTAGCAAGTCGCGGGGATGATCGACGATAGTGGTGCTCATGTGAGTATCCTCATAAAACAGTTCAAAGCCGTTCGCGGCGAGGTCAACGAGTAGGGCAAATACTATGAATGTAGCCAGTGACGGCTTTAACCAAGACCTTCGCAATAAAGTGGCAGTGGTCACCGGGGGCTGCGGCGGCCTCGGTCAAGCCATTGCACGCAAGCTTACCGCTCTTGGTACGAGGGTTGTCATCACCGATTTGGATGACGAGCAAGGACATAATGTCGCCAAAAGCCTCGGTTGTGAGTTTTTCCAGCAGGATGTCAGCGATGAGCAGAGTTGGTGTCGCCTGAAGGCGTGGCTCGAGGCGAATACGGACGGCCTGCATATATTGGTAAACAACGCCGCTATTCTGCGCGCTTACAACGTTGAGACTGAGACCCTCGCTGACTTTTCGCGAGTAATGGCCGTCAATTGCCACTCGGTGTTTCTGAGTCAGAAGTATTTGTTAAGCACCATGGCACGTGCGGGTGGTTCTATTGTGAATATCTCCTCGTCATCGGCTATGGCAGGTCACCCCCAGTTTTGTGCATACACTGCCTCCAAGGCGGCGGTGCGCAGTCTAACGATGAACGCAGCTGTTTACGCCCGCAAGCAGGGTTATGGGGTGCGGTGTAACTCGGTACATCCCGATGGCATTGTTACCCCTATGGTTATGAACATACCCGGCGATCGTCCAATGATGACCGACGAACAACGACAGACTGCTGCCAGCTTCAGTGCCGAACCCGATGCCATCGCGGACGTGGTGGTATTTCTCGCTAGCGACGCGTCCCGCCATGTCAACGGCGCGGCCCTTGCGGTAGACAATACAGCAACCATCACGCCCGCTTATATTTAGCCCGCAATAGGAATGGAGAAGGAGACAGTTTTCATGCAGGAGTTTGCCGGCAAGCGTGTGGTGGTAACCGGTGGAGCGGGGCATATCGGTCGGGCCATTTGCGAGGGCTTCCTCGCGCAGGGAGCGGATGTGCTCGCCTGTGGACGCCGGCCACCCGAGCACCCCATTGCCCATAGTGGACGGGAAGCGCAATTTGTATGTGCTGACCTTCGAGATCCCGAGGGTAGTCAATCCGTTATTGATGCAGCGCTGGCACGTTGGGGCGGTTTCGATATTCTAGTAAACAACGCTGGTGGCAGTCCGCCGGTAGATGCTGCCACTGCCTCGCCCCGGTTAACCGAAAAAATTCTTGCGCTAAATTTATTGGCACCGTTGGTATTGTCGCAACAGGCGCACAACACCCTAAGTAGCAACGAGGAGCCCGGGTGTATCGTCAATATTGCCAGTGTTAGTGGTGCTCGGCCCTCGCCGGGAACTGCCGCCTATGGTGCTGCGAAGGCAGGATTGCTAAGCGCCACCCGCTCGCTTGCCATGGAATGGGGGCCCAATATTCGCGTCAATGCCTTAATTGTAGGGCTGGTTCATAACGAAGCCGGGGTTGCGCACTACGGCGGCGAAAGTGGCTTTCGCAAAGTCGCAGAGATGCTGCCGTTGAAGCGCATGGCAGACCCTCGTGACATTGCCAATGCCACACTCATGCTGTGCTCAGAGCGCGCTGCGTATATCTCAGGCGCTGCCTTGGAAGTCGACGGCGGCGGCGAAGTACCGGTATTTCTTCATTTAGCCAAAGAGGCCAGCCACAGCGCCTAGCAAAGTGTTACCACACCGAGTAATTAAGCAGACGCTGCCAAGGCAGCGTCATCATGGGCAGCGGTACTGGGCTGCTCGGTGTGCAGTAACCGCTCTGTAGCGGCGCGTGCCGAGTGTATGGCGCCATCGATGTAGCCCACGCGCCCACAATCACCAACGACACTCACATCATAACCGGCCTCGGAAAGCGTATCGGCAACCCGACTGTCACCTTGCGCACCCAGTGCGAGAATCACGCTGTCTGCGGCAACACTAATCGGCTCACCTTGGTGAGTGGCCGTGACGCGATACCGCTCACAACGCACCGCATCAACACCTGAAATCAACGTACACCCGTGCTCTGCAAGTTCATGGAGCACGCGAGCTCTTCGAACAATACTCAATTCTGGAGCCAACTTTTCCTCGGGATCCAGCACGGTGACTATGCGGCCGCGTTCAACTAAAAACTCGGCCAATTCAATGCCGACTAAGCCACCGCCAACAATAACCACTCGCTGCCCCACAGGCATCCACAATCGACTGAACGCTCGTACCAATGCGATAGACCGGGTCGCTCCTAGGAGCTGACCTGCGAACACCATTAGTCTTGCGATTGGGTTCAATTTGGCCGTTGCGGTGGTTTTGCCACCCAGTAACAGGCTGCGCATTTCTTCACCATCGAAGACATGATGTTGCTCTTTGCCCTCAATGGCGGGTGCCTCACGGCGCGCTCCCGTAGCGACAATGACATGGTCTGGCTGCAGTGCGCTCAATGCTGTCAAAGAAACCGGGGTATTGACCTTGATATCGACCCCCAGGTGCTGCAATTCGGCAACCTGCCAATCAATCAATCGTCCATTAGGTTCATAAGCAAGGGCGGCGATACGAGCGGTGCCACCTAGGTCAGGCGACTGCTCGAACAATGTCACGCGATGACCGGCTTCAGCGAGGCGACGGGCCGCCTCCATCCCCCCCGGGCCGCCACCCACTACCGCGATGCGTTTTTCTTGCGGGCGGCTCACATCACTGGCAATGACATTACCGTGTTCGTGTCCCATGTCGGCATTGACGGCGCATATCATGGGTTGATTGATGAAAATTTGACTAACGCATATATAGCAATAGATACACGGTCGAATACGCTCACTGTGATCAGCCATGACTTTCGCGGGTAGCGCAGGGTCAGCCAGAACTTTGCGTCCTAGGCCCACAAAATCATAGTCGCCGCGGGCGATTGAGGCTTCAGCGGCATCCAATTCAATGCGGCCCACAGCCATTACTGGAATGTTGAGTGCGCGTTTTGCAGCTACAGCAAACTCACGATAGCCGTTCGGTTGATGAACCAGGGGCGCTTCGGTGAAAGCAATACCGATACTCGTATTGCCATAAGCGCTGACATCGATAGCATCCGCCCCGGCTGCCTCGGCCAATTGCGCTGTCTTGATGAAATCATCGGGCCGGATGCCGTTTTCGATTCGATATTCCATGGCATCAAGGCGCACTAACACGGGGTAGTTGTCGCCACAGCGGGCCTTTACCGCAGCAATCACCTCTAGCAGAAAGCGGGCGCGGTTTTCTGCGCTGCCACCGTATTGATCATCACGTTGATTAAAAGCAGGGGATAGAAATCCCGCCAGTAAATAGCCGTGGCCTGCGTGAATTTCCACCGCGTCAAATCCGGCGCGCTGACAACGCTCGGCCGCGTCTGCAAACTGTGCCACGGCTTGGGCAATATCGTCTTCAGTCACCACATGGTAGCGCGCCCCCTTACCATCGGGGCCGGCCATTTTAATAAAGTGCCGTATCTCGCCCTGGGTGAGCAGCTTGAACATGCCGCTGCCAGTTTTCGGTGGCAGTGAGGGCACCCAAAGCGGTCTGCCTGCTGCGACATCCTCTTGTGATACTTTGCCGCTGTGGTTGAGCTGGGCTGCAATTGCGCTGCCGTGCCGATGAACTCGGCTGACCAAATCCGTTAAATCGGGTAGAAAGCGATCTTCGGACAAGCCCACCATGTTGGGCATTGAGCAAGCCGCAGGCCAGGCAACAGAGGACGTTTCCAGAATAATCAGGCCACAACCGCCGCGAGCCCTCTCTTCATAGTAGGCTTTCAGGCGCTCGCCACAACGGCCATCAGTCTCTGCGTAGTTAGAACCCATTGCGGTCATGATAAAGCGATTTCTGAGTGCAAGCGTGCCGATGCGGGCGACTGACGCAAGATGGGGATACTTCATGATGCCTCCTATTGGCTTCGCATGCAGTGATCAGTGCGTTCGTGGCGTCGTTAGTCCGTTTGTGGTAGCAATGTGGGGTCGATACATCTTGAGCTTTTTAAGCACCGTTTGAATACTCTAACAACGTATCCTGCGAAAACACGATAACGAGACCGGGGACGTACTGACATAACAACAACGCCCGAATGACTGAACAATTTCCGTCAGGTCAAGTCAGGTGGGTGGAGAGAGATTATGCGAACGCCCGATGTCGTCGCCGACAAGTTTCAGCGGCTAGCCCACTATTTAGACGCGTTAGGTATCGATGCCTGTAGCGTATTGAATGAAGCGGGGCTGCTGCCAGAACGCACCTTGGCTATCGCACCAGAGACGCCCCTTCCCGCCGTACATTACTCCCGTTTTTACCAACGCGCGGTTATCGCCATGCAAGGCTTGGACCCCCATGTACCTTGGGCAGGTGGGCTCGGGACCGACGCTTTCGAAATGCTATGCCGAGCTATTATAGGCTGCGACACACTCGGGGAGGCGCTTCAGCGAGCAGAGCGGTTTTCGGCCGTTTTGGCGCCTGTGACGGGTAATCGTATTACGGTGTTGCGGCGCGACCATGAGTGCGTCCTGCGTTATCAGTGGATTACGGATAAGGTGTCGACGCTGTTTGCCCCTGAGCACTGGTATCGTCGGCCAAAAGCGAAAGCTGTGACTCTGACATCGGGTGTGGTTGTCTGGCATGGATTCCTAAGTTGGTTGGTTGGGCACGCCGTGCCCGTGTCATCGGTCACGGTTGAGGCAGAAGCAGTAAGCGACGCCTACACGACAGGTGTGGCAACCGCCATTTCGGTGACACCGCGCTTCAATGCAACAGAGACAGCACTGGTATTCCCTTCAAGTACTCTCGATTTTCGGGTTATTCAGAACCACGAATCCCTGCGCGAATTTCTCGAACACAGCGTTCTTCAGCTGATTCGCATCGAGCAACGACCGGCGTCAGTTGGGGATGCAGTGAAACGCTTGTTGGGCAAAAACTTTAGTCGCGGCATGCCGACTTTTGCAGAAGTAGCCGCGCGTTTAAGCACCTCAGAGTCCAGTTTACGACGTCGACTTTTGGATGAGGAAACGAGTTTTCAGGCGCTAAAAGATGAGGCGCGTTGCGAATTGGCAAAAGCGCTCCTGGAGGACGATTCCATGCGTTTGAGTGATATAGCAGAGCAGCTAGGTTTTACTGAGCAAAGTTCTTTTGGGCGCTCTTTTCGCCAGTGGACCGGCGCCAGCCCGAGTGCATGGCGAGAGGAATACCTCACACGGACTAGGGCCATACACGGCAAAAGTCTGCCCTGATCGTTGTTGTACAGAAGCCTGACGGTTTTGGTTGTTCACTCAATCTTGGGCTGACCGTACCTTAGCCTTCATAAGGACATAAATACGAGGACAGACGGTTGCTTTTGAGCGCGCACACTCGCTCGCTGGGTATTCAATGCAATACCTGACACCCCTGTCGTCACCGATCAACAATGCCAAAGGGCCATAACAAGGGACCACAAGGTGACAGATCAAGCTGTGATGGATCCATACCGGCAGGCTCAAAATCTTATTACCCGCTATGCAGAATTGGTCGATGACGGCGATTTTGACGGTCTGGGAGCCATTTTTTGCCGGGGCGTCATTCAATTCGTACCCGGTGGGCTGGCACTTCACGGCCGCAATGAAGTGGCCCAGTTTTACCGAACAACCATCTTGATTGATCAGCGTTCTGGGACGCCCGGTACGGTGCATCAGGTAAGCAACGTCCTAGTGCAACCCAGCGGTACTGGATTACAGGCGCGCTCTCGTTACCGCGTCACACTCATGCAAGAGGGCAATCCGCCACAGTTGATCGCTAGCGGCCGCTACTTTGATCAATTCAGTATTGATCAGGGTCAGGTCTACTTTTTACAACGCCGCGTGGTATCGGAATATACCGGTGATTTATCCCATCATTTGCTGGCCCAATTACCGGTGCAGGCCTCCAACAATTCCCGACACAGCGCCCCCTCGCGTTGAGTCAAACACTCCCTAACATCAGCTATAACAAACGACGATAAGGTGAAGCCATGAAACTGACGACCCGTAAATCTCTTCTGGCCACAGCGGTAGTAAGTGCCGTGTCGGCTGCTCAGCCTGCGCTAGCCCAGTTGGAAGAGGTGGTGGTAACCGCCGAGTTCCGCGAGGCCAACTTGCAGGACACGCCCATTGCCATGGAAGCATTCAATTCGGAGGAAATTCGCAAGCGTGGTATTGCGAATGTGGAGGATTTATTCAACAACGCCATTGGTGTTGTGGGTTACGAAAATCCCACCAGCGCAGGCACCATCAGTCTAAATATCCGCGGTGTTGGGTCGGGTAACCCCACCCTGTGGCAGGATCCGGCAAATGCCATTTACATCGATGGTGTTTATATTGGCAAAGGTACTGGTAACGCAGTGGATACGGTTGACCTTGAGCGTGTTGAAATCCTGCGCGGTCCCCAAGGCACACTTTACGGTCGCAACTCTACCGGTGGCGCGGTCAATTTCATCACGCGAAAACCTGGCGATGAGTTCGGCGCTAATGTGTTGTTGTCAACGGGTAATTACGGGTACACCCAGGTACAAGCACGGGTCGATGTGCCGATATCGGATATGCTATCGGTGTCAGGCTCCTACCAGACGCGCGAGCGGGATCCTTTCTACAACAACACAAACCCGAACGAACAAGACTTCCAGAGTCTTGACCGCGAAGGCTATCGTTTTGCTCTGCGTGCCACACCCTCCGATCGTCTAACCATCGATTACAGTTACGCGCACAACGAGGTCGACGAGAATACCGGCATGCTAAAGGTGGACGGCTTTTACCCGACAGCTGCGACAGCTGCGGTATCACCTGGCTTCCCCAATCAGGTGTCCTACGACACCAGTTTCCGTGGGCAAACCGTTCAGGGTATCGCCGATGGTGTACGCAATTTTGTACTGCCCGGTGCACCACTGCCCCAAGTGGAGCAGTTTGTTAATTGGGCCGACGATTACGTGGCTTGGTTCAACGAACGGCAAAGCAACTTCGGTACCTCAAACGGTGGTAGCGGCGCTGACTACTCAAATCGCAGCACCAGCGAGGTTGAAACCCACACCTTGGCCCTGACCTGGGACGCATCAGAGAAGCTGCAAATCAAGTCAATCACCGGCTACCGTGATACGCAAATGCTAGCGACAAACGATATCGATGGCATGGATAACCGAGTTGATGGGGGTATTTTGCATGACACCGTACTGTCGACCATTGGTGGTTTGTTTTTCAATCAGGTCCCCCTTGGCGATCTCAACCCATTGATTGATGCGGCAGGTGGCCAGTTCGCTATGGCACTGTCGCTGATTGATGGGTTGAATGCCTACGGCTCCGCGCCGCTTTACACGTTGATTGATTCAAGCGATCAATATGACCAATTCTCACAAGAGTTTCAGTTCATCGGCGAGTTGAATGCCAATACGCGCTATGTGGCAGGACTGTTCTATTACGAAGATAGCTCCCAAAGTCGAGGCGTGCGTAGTTTCAGCTTCCCGCTAGCCTACTCCGACAGTGTGTCTTTTGATCTCGACAGTGAAGCGTTCGCTGCCTTCGGTGAAATCACGTTCGATGTAGGTGACTGGTCGTTAACCGGGGGGCTTCGGTATACGGAAGAAACGAAAGAGGTTACCTATTTGCACCGGGCCAATCCAGGCACCTTTGCCCGTCTGGGTGGCCATTTGTTCCAGGCCGGAACCTTCGATGGCTTCGATTGGGCGGCGAGCTACGTTGAGACGGGTACCGATGAGGCATCCATCGCAGAAACGGCTTACTTCGGAGAGAGCGAGACTGCCGACTTCGATAATTTATCGGGGCGAATCACTGCCAAGTATAATTTTTCCGATAACGCCAATGCATACGCTACCTACTCAACCGGTTATCGCAGTGGTGGCTTCAATGGAGGCACGTACAATGCTGGTTTGGGAGCCGATAGTTTTGGCGAAGAAACCATCACCAACATGGAGTTGGGTTTGAAGTCAACCATGATGGATGGTCGTCTACGGGTTAACGCTTCCGTATTCCGCTATGACTATGAAGACCTGCAGGTAAACGCTGTCGCCGAGCAAAATGGTGCGCTGGTAAGTGGTATCGACAATGCCGGTGAGGCCAGTCGTGATGGCATTGAATTAGCACTGACATGGCAATTGGCAAGCAACTTTGTGGCCAATGTTAATTGGGCGCGTTTAAACGGCGACTTCGACGAATACCCCGCCAACATAGCGCCGGACGGCACAGTGCAGGATGTCAACGCTCTCGGCTTGGTCGGTCGCGGCTTGGCACCTGATGATCAAATCACCTTCAGCGCCGACTGGGACCTTTACGAGTCGGCATCATCTCGGCTTAGCTGGAATCTGAACGGTGCTTGGCAGACAGAGACCCAGGCTTTGTTGATTGAGTCCGACGTGATTGGCGGAGTGCCAGTGACAATGGATACACGCCAGATCGAGGAGCGTACGTTGCTTAATACACGTCTCGCTTTCGAGTTCCAAATGGCGTCGGGCTCAGTGCTGTCTTTGGCGGCATGGGGTATGAATTTGACCGATGAGGACTACCGAACCTTTGGTTATGGCCTGCGCTCAGGTCTGGGCGTCAACACCCAGGTCTACGGGGCGCCTCGAACCTACGGTATAGATCTGTCCTACAGCCTGTAGCTCACCCCACGTGTGTTGACGGTAGACATTGGCATTTAACACCCTCGCTTCTGAGGGTGCCTTCCCTAACGTTAAGCCTGCTTTTGCAGGCTTTTTCGTTGAGGAGGGTGGATGATGGCCCGTTAGATCGAAGGTGGCATTTGTTGGCGTTGCTTACGTCGACCGAGTAACGACTTAGAGAGAATTGTGCATAGTCCTTTTGTGAGTGGTGACACTGTGCCCTGCGAGGTACAACACGGGGGAACACTGGGGTGCTGTAATAGCCACCCGAGTTTCGATATCACAGTATGGGCGCTGAGCACATAACGGAGGGAAGGTGGCAGAACTTGAAAATAAGGTGGCACTAGTCACTGGCGCAGGCGTAGGGATTGGTCAAGCAATTGCACTGGCATTTGCCCGTGAGCAAGCCAGCGTCGTGGTAGCCGACTTAAACGAAGACACCGCACAGGAGACAGTCGCTCTCATTGAGCAGGCCGGAGGCAGGGCTGCCGCGGTCACCTGCGATGTCAGTGACGAAGACCAGGTCCGTGCCATGGTGGCGCAATGCGTTACGCGCTTTGGTGGTTTGCATGTGGCCTGTAACAGCGCAGCAGTTAGCCGTGGTTCTGGCGCCATCCACACCTTCGACCGTGCGGTATTCGACCAGACCCTGGAGTTGTGCCTGACCAATACCTTTTTATGTATGAAGCACGAGATTGAGCATATGTTGGCGCATGGCGGCGGCAGCATTGTCAATATTTCGTCAAATGCGTCGCTGCGCGGACAGCCTTACAACACCGCCTATGCAGCGGCCAAAAGTGGTGTCAATTTGCTCACTAAAAGTGCGGCAGCAGAGTACGGCCATAAAGGTGTGCGCATTAACGCGGTGAGCCCCGGCGTTATCCGTACCCCCGGTGTGGAAAAGTATTTCGAAGAGCAACCGAAGATCGCCGAGGGATTGAAACAAGCCGCCGTCATGCGACGCCTGGGAGAGCCCTCAGAAATAGCGGAAGCCGTCACCTTCCTTGCCTCAGATCGGGCATCGTTTATTACTGGACAGTTATTGAGCGTCGATGGTGGCGCCGCCGTTCGCGCTTAAAGAGTGGAGATAAGCCAATGATGATTGCTACTGATCAACGCCGTTGCCCCTTGCCTATGCCCTGGGGCTGGTTCCAAGTTCTGTACTCCGATGAATTGGCAGTGGGTGAGGCCAAGCCCTTGCATTATTTTGGTAAGGAATTGGTCATTTTTCGCACCGAGTCTGGCGCGGTAAAAGTGCTCGATGCTTACTGTCCTCATATGGGTGCACATCTCGGATACGGCATTCGCGATCAGGCCGGTGGTGGGTCCAGAGTTGTGGGTGAATCGATTGAATGCCCCTTCCACGGCTGGCGTTACGACGGCGATGGTAAGTGCACCCATGTGCCCTACGCTAAAAATATGCCACCCAGGGTTGCTCGAGGGGAACAGGTCATCGCTTGCTGGCCGGTCCGAGAGGTTAATCAAACGATTCTGGTCTGGTCCCACCCAGACAAAATAGCACCAACGTTCGAGCCCGAGGTGATTGCGGAAGCTCAGCCAGACAACGATGACTGGTCAAATGACTTTGTCATCCACCGCTGGGAAATCAATGTGCACATGCAAGAAATGGCCGAGAACGCGGTTGACCCGGCGCATTTCTTATTCGTGCACGGTACCAATGACGTCCCAGATACCGAAGTACTGGAATTTCATGAGCACACCCGGCGGGGTTTTTTGAAGACCCGCAATCCAACACCCAAGGGGATCGTTGAGGGCTCTATCGAAAATCGCAATATTGGTCCAGGTCTCTCTTTAGTTCGCTTCTCTGGTATTTACGACACGGTGCTTATGGCCAATGTGACCCCCATTGGGCCCGAGGTGACACGTGCCTTCTACGCTTTCATCCAGCCCAAAGCCACCCTCGATACCTTGGGTAAAACCGTGGGCCGGGCCATCATTTCCAATATTGCCCAACAGATGGAAGAGGACAAAATCATCTGGGATCAAAAAATGTACTTTGAAAAGCCCATGCTATGTGACGGGGACGGCCCCTTCGCTAAGTTACGGCGCTGGTATTCCCAGTTTCTAACATCTGAAAGTACCGAGACTGCAGGATAATGCGCCGCCTTGGGGGCTCCGTGAGGCGTATCGTTGCATTCGCCTTACTGCTATCGGCGCCATCCGCGCCCAGCTACGGGGCCGATAAACCCAATATTCTCGTCATCTGGGGTGATGATATTGGTGTTTACAATATCAGCGCCTACCATCGGGGTTTGGTTGGAGGGTCAACGCCAAATATTGATCGCATCGCCAGTGAAGGTGCATTGTTCACTGATGCCTATGCCGAGCAGAGTTGCACGGCCGGACGGTCCTCGTTCATTACAGGCCAACACCCATTTAGGACCGGGTTGTTGCGGGTGGGGCTACCGGGCTCTCCGGTTGGCATCTCTGCCGAGGACCCAACATTAGCCCGTTTTCTTCGGACACAGGGGTATACCACTGGGCAATTTGGCAAGAATCACCTTGGTGATTTAGATAAATTCCTACCCACCGCCCATGGTTTTGACGAGTTCTTCGGCAACCTGTACCACATGAATGCCGAGGAAGAGCCAGAGACTTACTTTTACCCCCGTGACCCAGCGTTTCATGAACGCTATGGGCCGCGAGGGGTCATTCATTCTTGGGCAGATGGGCGGATTGATGACACGGGCGCCTTAACGCGTAAACGCATGGAGACTGTCGATGGCGAATTTACCGAAGCAGCCATCGATTTTATTCGTCAAGCCCACGCCAAAGAGCAACCCTTTTTCGTTTGGTACAACTCCACTCGTATGCATGTCTGGACCCGACTGGCGCCCAAGTGGGATGGCATTACCGGATACGGTTTGTATGCCGATGGCATGGCTGAGCACGATCATTGGGTGGGTAAGCTCTTAGACACCCTTGATGAGCTCGACATTGCCGACGACACCATTGTCATTTACTCCACTGATAACGGGGCTCAGTCATTCACTTATCCCGACGGTGGAATCGAGCCCTTTCGCGGAGCCAAAGGCTCTACGTGGGAAGGGGGTTTTCGGGTGCCACTACTGGTGCGTTGGCCTGGAAAAGTAGCGCCGGGTCGGGTTATCAACGATCCCTTTCATCATATGGACTGGTTCCCAACACTCGCCAGCGCACTGGGTGCTGGGGATATAAAAATGCAGTTGAAAGCTGGCCACACGATGGAAGGTAACACCTACGCAGTGCATCTCGATGGTTACGACCAACTTGAGCTGCTTCAAGGAGATGCACCGGGCAACCGAGAGACCGTGTTCTATTTCGATGACAGCGCCCAACTGAACGCATTGCGTTGGCGTGATTGGAAGGTGCATTTCGCCACACCCGATGGTTGGGCCAGAGAGGGTGCGCGCGATGTTTACACGCACCCGCGCATGGTGCACTTACGTTCTGACCCCTTCGAACAATCACCGGATTTTGGTAGCTATGGCCGGTTTATGGCCGATCAAATCTGGCTATTCGTGCCGATGCAACAGGTAGTTAAAGAGTTTTTGGCAACGTTCCAGGACTACCCACCGCGTCAGCCTTCTGCAGGTGGCGGCCTCGATGGCGTTATTAAGCAATTACAATACGCACGCCAAAGGGCGGGGGACTGAGCCGTAATTTGCGTCGGGGGCGATCGTGTATCGCCCTTAGGTTTCTGGTATGAACCGCGGCAGTGGGATCAAAGCCGATTGCAATACGCTAGTGAGTCGCGCTTCCGCGGACTGTTCTTCCTCGCCTGGCTGTATGACAGTAGTCAGGCGGATCAGTGCGCCATCGGTTGACCCGCTGACGATACCATCAATAAGCAAATAAAATTTGGCGGCAAAATCCCAAGCGATGCGTCGATCTCCTTGTTGGAACCAATAGTAGGCCATCACCCGATGTTGCGCCTTCTGAATGATGGCGCGATTGACGTTAAACGGAAAACCAACGCCTAGTGAATCGGCGATGTCGCTGCGCTCAAGCCAAGCGATTTCCCAGCCTGAGCCCGGCAAGCATATCTCGGGGCTGTGCACGCCACCTTGACTCTGATCTTGATACCACGCCATAAACAGCGATACGTTGGGTTCATCGGCGCCGCGGGATAGGTCGATGCCATGATAGTCATCGGCTCCCAGGCTTCGTTGAACGCCCTCGGACAGCCGCTGGGCCCCGCCCACTTGCCGCCATTCGCCTAGGGTTTGGGGGAACAGTACAAAGCGTTCCCGGACAACGGTGTCCGCATTGCGCTCTGGAAGGAATTGAAATGCCGCGATACCTGCGAGCGCCAAAGCGGCAGTACCTATAAGCGCCGGCGAGGCAACTATATGCCGTACACGGCTTGCTTGCTCACCTAAGCCATCGGTATCCATGTCTAGGGCATCGAGCAGCGCAATTTTACCGGGTCGCAATTGGATGAGCATCCATGCCATTAAAAACAACAGCGCGATGCAGATAATGAAGATGACCCACCCTTCAAAGAAATGGGTAAACCCCTCGAGCCATTCGACACCGTAGTATTGTGCGATGACGCCGGCGGCGGCAATACGGACCGAATTCATGAACACAGTGATCGGTGCTGCGGCTACTAGCAAGATAGCTTTGTGCCACATGGGGCCGCGGTAAATGACCGCAAAGATGTATGAGAAAGACAAAATAGGAAAGAGATAACTGAGGCCGGAACATGCCTCGGCAACGTGCAGCTGCAATACCCCCAAATCGATGATATTCCCCTCAAGAAATACAGGCACATTGAACAGCCGAAGAATTTGAACCCCCAACTCGGAGGAAATAAGCTGTAGATGAGCGCTTAGTTTGTAATACAGCACCCCAGGTAGCGGTAGCATGTAGACTAAGTGAAGAACCGGCGGCCAGAAGTGACGCCCTACTGACCAGCCGAAGCTCACTAACAGTAAACCGCCCACCCAAATAATGGTCGCGTAGGCCACGATGTCGGCGATATTTGCCAACCGCCCGAGGGCACCAAGCGCGAGTGCAAGGCCAATAATTAAAAAACCTATCCAAGGATCTCGAGACGGTCCTGGTTGTTCGGGATAGGTCTTGAGCTGTCGAAGAAACAAGAATAGCGAGATGACCGGAATAAAAGGTCCGTGGCTGTACTCGGGTACTGTCCAAGCATCGGCGAGAGCATAAAGACCATCTAAAAAGAAGTAGCTCGCCAGTGCGGTGGTGACCAGCAACCAGAATGTACCCCAGTGGTAGTAGGGCCTTAGATTAAATGATGAACCGATTGTCCCCGACGTTATGTCCACGCCTGCCTCCCCTCTGTTCGCTAACCCCATAACGCTAGGTCCGAGTACATTGTGATCAACTTCGGCGGTTGAACAACAACGTTCGCAAAGTAGTGTACGGGCGCTACACAGAGAAACGCCACCGTTGACGCTTGGCACGTGTTATTTTTATGCGCACGGTCACATTATTTACAAACAGCATACACCCATCAGCCACGGCGGCACGGGAGCTTTAGG